>CAZINL010000115.1:0-9809 GCA_964540595.1 uncultured Clostridia bacterium | reverse complement strand
GGAGCGTTGGCAGGTGGAGCATGTTCAGACCGGTTTTCAGGTTTATGTCCACGGTCTTGAGGATGCTACGGCCGTGATTCGCTCTTGCCTGGCTACCAATCCCCCGGCTGGTAACCCCGGTGCACCCCAAAAAAGTTAGGAGGTAAGGTATGAGAAGACAACGACCCTTGGTTATCCTGGCGATCGTATTGGCCATGCTCTTCGTCTCCGCTCCAGCCGTGATGGCGGAGGAGTATGAGCTCGCTACCGTGACGCTGAATGGGAAGCCCCTGACTGATTCCGCTGGCAACGTGGTCCCCGGTTATATCGTGTTGGGACGCACCATGGTTCCGTTCCGCGCTCTATTCCAGGCATTCGGCGCTTCAGTGAATTTCGTTAGCCTTGATCAGCCGATTACCGCTGTTCGTGGCAGTCAGACTCTCTCGTTTACAATTGGCTCCAGCGCTGCCACTCTCAACGGGCAGCCATACACCATGCCCGTTCCTCCTATGATTATCGATGAGAGAGCAATGGTACCCGTCCGCGCTACTGAGGTGTTTGGTGCTGCGTTTGGTTTTGATGAAGCCAGCCGCACTGTTACCGTTACCGAAGCTCCCAAGATTACATCCGGTAAGATCCACGAAGGTAAAATCGGTGCCGGTGGAGAGACCTGGTGGGCAGTTGAGAGCCCGCATATTGTCAAGGGTGACTTCCGTGTAGAGGGCTTGGATAGCCCGATACTTAAGATTGAAGCGGGTGCAACGGTTCGGTTCGAAAAGGATGCCAGCCTTGTAGTCGGTCAAAATGCACCCGGCGGTCTTGAGATTAGAGGAACCGCTACCAAAAAAGTCATGCTTACCGCCGACTCCACTAGCCCCCAGCCCGGTTTCTGGAGCGGGATCTCGTTCTTTGACCAAGCCCTGGCCAACGCATCGGTTATTGAAGGCGCTGTTATCGAGTACGCCGGTACTGATAGCGAGTGGGATGGGGCCATCCACGCTGAGAGCGAAACCCCAGTCGAGATCACTCTCAAGGACGTAGAGATCAAGAACTCTTCGGTCGTGGCGCTCAATCTGATCAACAACGCCCGCCTGAGCAAGGATAGCGTTGGGCTCAAGATTAACAATACTAAGGCCGCCAATGGTAAGGGTGGTTATCCGATCCAAGTGACCGCTCTGGCAAGTAACAGCCTGCCGATCGGCGAGTACAAGGATAACGATATCAACGCCGTTCATGTCTGGCGTGACCACACCATCAAACAGGACGTCCTGTGGAGGAACATTGGTATTCCCTACGCCATCCCTGCAGACAGTCGACTCGAGGTCGATAATAGCAACGCTCCGAAGCTAACCATCGAGCCGGGGACGATTGTTGTCATGGGCAAGGGCGCTGATATCCAGGTTGCTGACTACGAGCAATTCGGTACCATCGTCGCCGACGCCGGCGTAACTCTCGATAAGGCGGCTCTCGATGCGGGCCTGAAGAACTGGCAGAACTGGGTCAACAACCAGAAGAGCAATATCCCGGCGACTAATAAGGCGATTGTCTTTGCCCCGTGGAGCAAGTCACCGTCATCTGGCGCATGGAACGGCATCACTCTCAGCAGGGGTGCGGGCAAGGCGTCGGTCTTCAACGGCGTGGTCGTTGCTTATGGCGGCAAAGCGAATGATGATTGGTCAGCAGGCATCTTCGCCGAGGCTGATGCCAGCGAGGTGAGCTTCTCCCTAACTAACAGCCTGATCAAGAGCTCGGGAACGACAGGTGTCCAGTTGGCGGGGGTCAATGCCAAGTTCGGCAGTTGCGTCAACAACTACTTTGAAGACAATACCAATGCTCTTCGTATTCCTGCCAACGCAGTCTATACCGTCGATCTGAATAACCACTTCGGACCAGAAGACATTATCTGCATCTGGCATGATGGCAATGTCAAGACCACTCAGACGTGGAAGAACTTAACAGCACCCTACTATGTAGAGTGCGATATCCGCGTGGGCGGCTCTGGAAGGACGGGCGTGACCCTCACGATTGAGCCTGGGGTCGAGCTGATGTTTGCCCCTGACTGTGGGCTGGAAGTTGGCACCTATGATGCCGGAACGCTGAAAGCCGTTGGTACGGCTGACAAGGTGATCACCTTCACCTCGCTGGGCAACTGGAGAGGCCTCGACTTCGGCGACTATGCTTTGAAGGGCTCTGCCGTCGAGCACGCTGTGGTCGAGAACGCGGGCTATGGTATTTCGATCTACAGTAATCTAGGCAAGTTTATCAAAAACACCACCATTCGTGGCTGCAACGAGGTCGCCATCTACGGTGGTGAGCAAGACTGGGAAGCATCCGATCTTAATATCACCTTTGAGGACAATGCTGACAACGTGTGGTAGTAGATCGCAGACACAAAGGGGTCGCCCAAATTGGGCGGCCCCTTTGACATGTGTGAGCCAGACGCCGCAAACAGAGGAAGGGGAGCGTCCCAGGTCTGAACCAAGACCCGGGACGCTCCCCTTCTCATTACTCCTTACGCCGCCTTGCCTTTGTCACCTTCCTTGCCTTTGTCCTTGTTCTCCTCCCTCGGCATGGTCCTGTTGTTCTGAGGTAGTTTGTCGGGGGTGATGCCCTCTGGCAGTGAACCGCAGGTCCACGTGAACGATCCCGATGTCTCGAACAAGAAGAGGTCCAGGTGGTACTCCAGGTAGGCTTCGCCATAGGCCCACCAGACATCATTCTTGGTCTTCCCTAGGTAGCCTGCGACACTGACATAGGCTTTGAGCACCTCGTAGTTCTTCCCGCGGATCTTGATACCGGCTGCCACGCTCGCGTCAAGCATCATCATCAGGATGAAGGAGAAGTCATCCTCGCCGAACTCCAGCTGGGCATCAACCGTTAGTCCGATCTTGGCGACCACGTAGAGCCCCCACTTTTCACCTTCAAAGCCGTATCGGACCCTAGCGCGCAGCTTAATGGCGGTGTTGTCGTCGATATGCTCGTAAGCAAAGCCGCCTGCGAAGTCCCAGGGGGTGTTGGGAATGATCACCTTGACCATCTCGGGATAGGAGAGGTTGATTATCTGCTTGTTTGGTGCGAACTCCAGTACTAGGTTCAGATCCTTGAGCCCGCACCCTACCGCTGGCAACTTTAGCTCGGGGATCTTGACCGCCAGGTAGAAGCGTCGTGCGGTGTGGTAGTAACCAATCTTGCCCCAGACGAGAAGTTTGCCATCGCGCTTGATGCCGACCTCCATCTCGACTGATGGCCCAGAGGCAACGACCAACTTGACCGGATCGAGGGTGAGGAACTTCTCGCCATTGTGCCAGATAGTCATGGTCGCACTGGCTGCGAAGAACTTGTAGTTGTTTGGGGAGATCTTCCATTCGTAGAGCTTCTCATCGAGCGCAAGATCTGTGGGTATCTGGAAGGTCCCGTCCTTCTTGCTCATGGGAACTTCGACATTGTAGCCGACCATACCCATGATCGTGTTGATCTGAACCGGACCAAGCATCAGCCCTGCGCCTTCAGCCTCTTCCTGAGTGGCAGTGGCCATGACCTGCTTGTAGCTGTCTCGGGCGAAACACGGCTTAGCGTCAGTACCCGAGCACTTCTTGGGCGCCTCTTTCTTCTCAAAGACGACCTTCTTGCACTCTTTGCACTGATACTTGCCCTTGTAACTCTCCTTGGTTCCGGGACACTGCGAGCCGTTTTTGAGAGTGAAGGGACAGTTGACCGGAGGACGGCTGCCATGGAACTCATTCTCGCACTTGTCGCAGCGCCATACCTTGGTTGTCTGCCCATAGGCAACCCTGAAGAGCCAGTAAGAAACGTCTTCCTTGACCTGCTTTTGACCGTTCTCGTCCGTAAACTCGACGTCCTTCTTGCCGATACGAGCCTGCACCAGGCCAGTGGCCTGGGAGCGCTGACTATCCCCCGGCTGACCGGTGATAAACCAGAACTCACCGTCGCCGCGCAGTTCTCCCTTCTCGTACTTGACCGTGATATCGATGGTCATGAACTGCTCGTAGGTGTAGTTGAGCTTGGCTGTGAACGCCTCGGTCTCAGTGTCTAGATCAGCATCGAGGTTTAAGATGGTGCCCTTGTTGAGTGGCAGGTTGTCAGCTAGGGTGGTTGCTCCAGTCACGAACATCTCCCAGCCGTTGTCGCCCTTCTCAACGATCAGCCCTTCGGCCTGCATCTGGACGTCCTTGACCGTACCTGCGGTGGGTTTGGCCGCTAGTCCTTGGCCATAGGCGGGATCTGTTGGGGCCTTTCCTGCGCCCATGTAAAGTTTGAGCCCGACAAACGCCATGTTCGTCAATTTGATCTGCCCTGAGACATTGAGAATGCCATCCAGATAGAGGTCGACTCCCTTTAGCGTTCCGCCGGTGATCTGCATCGATCTACTAGTACCATTGGGGACAGGGGCACCATCCGGTTTGATATGGAAGATCAAGCCTCCCTGTGGATCGGAGAAAGCACCGTAACGGACCGTACGGTCGGCACCGGCCACCTGGCCCAGCTGCGGCACTAGGATAGAGCCGCTCATGGACCATTGCACCTGGTTGTTCTCCAGGTCGATAGCAGCGCCGGACATGGTGGCAGCGACCTCTCTGTTCAACCAGATATCCGCCGAGGTGTCCGCGACAGCCTCGGTGTCCACCCGACCGGTCAGACCATTGCGCGAGTAGAAGAGGGAAGAGGCTGGGACGGGCAACCGGAAGGTTGTTCCTTGGGCAGGATTACGTAGGCTGACGCTGGTAGAAGGCAGGGTGACGAACCCTTCCAGGATCTCGAAACCGCGGTGGCCAGGATCGCCGACACTGACCCGCTCAGGGGTATTGGCCAGTTGATAGGCAGGGAGGGAGAGTTTGGTCTTAGTGGCCTCTAGTTGCAGAACGCCACTCTCATCCATGCCACCGCCGCTCACGATGCCGCTGCGATTCTGGAGCTCCTTGACTAGGACCTTATCCAGCGGGCTGTTCTGATCCGGGCCAGGTAGGATACCTTTGCCGTCCCACGCTGTGATCGCAAACGGGATATCGCTAAAGTAGCGCATGGTGAAGGTGTTGCTCATGGACATGAGCATGAAGCTGTTCTGACCCTGGTTCTGTACCGGGGATGAGGCGGTGATGTTCGCCGTCCCGGTGCTCTTGATGCCATGGAGCAGGTGGTTCATGCTGCCTTTGAGGGCTTGCTGTCCCTTCTCGTTCAGACCCTTGACGGTGGAGTTGGAGGTGATGCTCTCAAAGTTGAACCTCTGGTACATATCGCCCGGGTTGATGATTTGTTCTCCGGGGTTCGGTGGACGATTGGCTCCCGAGTTATCGGTAGGTGTCACCACCGTGGCGGTCAGCTCACCCGTGACAAAGGGCAGATTGTAATTGCCTTCGATCTGACTGGCCTGGGGATCGACCGCGCCTTGAACTAGCTTGATCTTAGCCTTGGCGATGGTGAGCCCTGTCAGGCGTGGAACGATTAGGTCGATGGGTTTGCCATCGCCAACTACCTTGTCAAACAACCCGCTGATCCGGCCGCCTAAGTCGACGCGGATGGATGCCGTGCTACTGATCTGCAGGCGCTGGTTCGTGAGCGTGATCTGCCCCAGCGAACTCTCCAGCCAGCCAGAGTCTGCCCACAGCCCAGGCTCCAAACCGAAGAACTGAGCCTTGGTTCCCTTGAGATGGGATAGCTGGTAGTCGCCGACCCAGAGCTTGGTGATCGTATCGAGAGCGATCTTGCCGTCTGCAGTCAGAGCGCTGTCGGAGAGGCGGATGGGAGTTACTCCGGGGATGGCCAAGCGGCCAGTGATCTTGGCAGGTCCGGCCCCGGTTAGGTTGAGCTTCTCAATGCTCAACTCAGCATCGCCCTGCTTGTGCTCATAGCGGTCCAGTAGGCTGACTGACCCTTTAGTCAGGGTGTCGCCACTGAGCTCTTGGATGTCCAATCGGACGGGGATGGGGGAGAGACCAGCGATGGTCAGTTGACCGACGACGTGCTCGCCCTTGGTGCCGTCCAGAAGTGGGACTTTCTTGACATTGGTCACAGTGTAGCCAGCGATCTTGATGGTCGACCCTGGGGTGTTTGGAACTGGCGGTGGATTGGGGTTCGGGTTTGGTGCAGGACCTGGCCCTGGATTAGGCGAGGTTTGCACCTTGGCGACGCCGCTGGCGACGTTGGATGGGAGGGACTCCTTGCTGTCCTTGTACGCGGTGATGTAGAAGAAGTACTTGGTATTGGCTGTCAGGCCCTTGGCGGTGAAGGATGTGGTCGAACCGGTGACGGTTTGCAGCAGCTGCTCGGGCTGTTCGGTCTTATAGTAGTAGATCCTGTACCCTTCCGGTGCCGTCCCCGTATCGGTCCAACTGAGCGTAATCGAGTCGAGAGTGGTAGCTGTCACTTCCAGAGTCAGCTTGCCCCACTGAGGCTGCGTGGTGGAGGGGGCCTTGGTGGTGACGCTGACCACCTTGGAAGGTGACGAGTCGCCCAGCTCATTGACCGCGACCACATAGTAGTAGTACCTGGTCGACGGGGTAAGGCCGGTGACGATGCAGGAGCTCGCCTTGCCCTCGGCGGTGGCCAAGAGCTTCTCCGGTTGCTCGGTCTTGTAGCCGTAGATCTTGTACTGGGTCACACCTTCGGCCGCCGGCCACGAGAGCGTGACGGTGGTAGAGCCGGCCTCGCCTGCAGTGATCACCGGAGCGGCCGGCCTGCTCGCTGCCAGGGGCAGCGGCGCGAAGAGCGGCGCCTCCACTGCGGTCTTGCGGATCGGAGGCAGCTCAGGCTGACTACGTCCAGGTAGGCTGGGTGTGATCACACCCGGCTTGGTCCCCGGTGTGCTGCCGCCTGGTCCGATATCGGGCAGCAGGATGGGGAACGGTCTGGACGCCTTCACTGGAGTGCTCGCCGCCGACATCAGACCGGCCTCGTCGATGATGACGACGCGATACCACCATTCCTCGCCCAACTCCAGGTTCTCACTGAACTTATTCTCCTGCAGCAGCGGACTGCACTGCTGATACTGACCGTCCTTCTCCAGCGCTTTGTAGACCAGATAGCCGGTGGGGGTCTTGAGCGTATAGGCTGGCCACGTGAGCTGGACCAAGCCGCCGTCTTGCCGTAGGGTCACTGGGTCTGGAGCTGCGGGGCCGACCGCCTTCTGCGGTCCCACCGTGACGGGCGAAGAGAGACCGGATGACAGCTTATCTTCGTTCTCGGCCTCGATGGCGTACATGTACGTGGATGGATATTGGCCAGACGTGTCGGTCCAGGTCATGACTTCGCCGGCGACCGCTTTGGCTTCGTTCTCGGCGTGGGTGAGGGTCAGCGTCTGGATAGGTTGCCATGTAATCTCACTGGCGGATTGCTGGTCGAGCTGATGATAGGGGGAGAGGGCTAAGATCCCAAAGCGCTTGCGGATGATGTTAAACAGCGACAACTGCTCTTCGGCGCTGAGCTCTGCGATGATCTCAGCGATCTTAGCCCGCCGAGCATCCGGATCCTTGATGTCTTTGAGCTGTTGCGCCAGCTTTACCAGCTTATCGCGTAGGGCGTCGGGTATAGCGGCCGACTTGCGGCTGCGCTGCTGAGCTGCTTCCAGCACGGCATTAGCTAGATCGATGGGGTCGAGTTCAGGAATCGACTGCACCGCGCGATAGATGGTGTACTTGGTGGCATCGTCGACTGGCTTCCAGCGCAGCTGGACCTGTCCGGGCTGGGAGATGGGGGTGAGAAAGGCGGGGATTGCAGGCGGAATGGTGGTTGCGATCCGTACAGGAGCAGTTGTGACGGCGGCTGCTGACTCGACGCCCCAGATGGATACAGCGCTGACTTTGTATTGATAATAGTGAACCTTGCTCTGGTCCACCACATCCGTGTACTCCTGCCCGTTGACCAGTTGGGCGATCATGTCCCAGCGCAGTTCTTGAGATGTTAGCGGCTGAGTGGACGATGGCGCTGGCACCTCAGCTCGATAAACGCGGTAACCGGCGAGCTGTGGGTCGCTGATCGCATTCCAGCGCACCACGACCTCCCCACCCTCGACATAGGGTAGCTCCTCGTCAGAGGACTCCTCGGATGCGCCAAACGTGTCGGGGTAGATCAAGTAGACGAGATAGTAGTAGGAACCACGGGCTGGAACGGGGACGAGGTCACGCAGTTGATTGCTGGTCGTCACCTGTTGCTCCACCTGATCACGCTTGTCGGGGGTAGGATCGACGTTGATCAGCGTCCACTGGTAGTTGTCAAGCTCTTCTTCGCTAAGCTGAGCGGTGACGGCACTAGCGGCGGGATCGTGGGCCCGGTAGACCTGATAGCCAATGACTTCGGGATCGGTGCTCGGTGTCCAGGCGACGGTCAGCGAACCGTCTGGACGTACCTCATCCGCCGCAGCGACGACTACACGGTGAACAGTTCTTTTGATGAAGACGTCGTAAATACTGAGTGAACCTTTACCATCTTGCGCGGTACCGAGCGCTGGTATCTTGCCAAAGCGATCCGAATACTTGAGCCCTGCATAGGCTTTTACCTTCAGCCGTTCATTATAACCGGCGATTTTAGGCTGGGGAGCAGTCAACTCTTCATTGACACTAAACTCACTGTCCAGTCCTTGCGGCACCTGTGGGATGGTGGTGGTCGGGTAACCAACTACTTGGGGCTTGGCCTGAGCCGGGGACTCGTTGCCCCACTTGTCTTTGGCCGTGACCCAATAGGCATAATAGTGACCCGGGGAGACGTTAGTGTCGTAATAGAAGACCCCATCATCGGGGCTCTGCAAAGAGCCCAAGGGTTCTTTGAGAGCAGTCGCAGAGATGGTTGCGATAAGGCTGGGCTCGGAGAATTCGCCCTTGCCGAGCGCCTCACTGCGATAGATAAGGTATTCGCTCAGCCCTTCAGCTAACTGTCTTACTTGCCCCTCGGGCGGCAGGTAGCCGCTCTTCTGTGCGGTCGATTGAGCAAGTGCGGGAGCCGATACATTCGTCTTCTCTTCGAAGCTGTGCTCGAAGAAGAGCATCACGCCAGTCCCCGGGATCGCTTTACGGATCGCGTCGATGCGAGCCTCTTTCGCCTGCTGCTCTTGCGCCAGCTCTTGCTCCCGCTGGCGAGTCTCGAGATCGACTACTTCCGGCTTCTTCCCCGGCGAGCTAGGCAGGCTCGGTGCCAACGCAACGCTGGGCGCGGCGGTCTGCATCGCTTTGATATCGATAGGGGTCCTTTGGGTGACCATCAGTTCAGGTTGCTCGAGCCCTGGGGTAGGCGGGGGAAGGGTCTTGAGCACCTCGATGGTAATGGGATCGCTGGGTTCACTGACGCGTCCGAAGAGGTCCAGCCCACGGACCTGGTACGATGCGGCGTCACCATTGTCGAGGGCTAGGTCACTGTAGAGCACTTCTGCCTCATTGAGGGTGCCTTCTTCATCACGGGCATACATGCGTACTACGGGATCATTGGAGTTGAGGGGGGTATACTGCCGCTCGCTGCTCAGCTTGCGCTCGACGATATAGCCGGCGAGGATCATGCGGTTGAGCCCATTGTCAGCGTCATCCCACCGCAAGGCGACCTGGCCGTCGAGCCCATAGCCTTCCAGGTTCAGGGGGGCGGGGAGAGTTGGAGCCGACCCAATCGGCACACTGATCTGAGGCGATGGCAACTCTCTCGTTTTCGCCATCGAGGCAAGTTCGCTATTGGGAATAACGAGGTATTCGACGCTGTTTACCCAATTCTCAAGCTTGGGCAAGACGTCGAGAAAGCCCAAACCGGAAGCGACGGCGGCGCTGAAGTTGAGGTTGGCGGTGGTCAGGACTTCACGCCGAGCCCCCAGCACGCGGTTGACGGGGTCATTGGAGTCT
>CAZINL010000114.1:775-9870 GCA_964540595.1 uncultured Clostridia bacterium | reverse complement strand
AGTGGCCTAACATGCTTGCCTGTCACGCAAGAGAACGAGGGTTCGAATCCCTTCAGCTCCGCCATAGAAAAACGCAGCTGTTTACGGACAGCTGCGTTTTTCCATTACGTTTGGCTTCGCCAAATGATGCGCCTACGGCATGATGCCCGGCTGACGCCGGATGATGTGTGCTTCGCACATGAATGGAAGACAACATCACATTGTGTCTGAGGGACACATCATGCGCGTATTCTAGCAGCAAAAGAAGCTCGTCGATCGAAAGATCGACGAGCTTCTCTCAGATGGGCCCAGAGCTATGAGACAATGATCGGCTTCTGCCAGTCGGCAAGCTCTTGCGGGAAGTCGGTGCGGTAATGCACGCCGCGGCTTTCCGTACGCGTCAACGCAGAACTAGCAATCACACCTGCCACGCGCACCATGTTGCGCAGCTCAAGCGCATCCCGCAGCTCCTGAGAGGTTCTTACCCGGACTGAGCCGAGTCGTTCCTTGAGATCGTCGATTTCCCCCAGGGCATCCTGGAGTCCTTGGCCACTCCGGATCGGACCCACGCAACGATCCATGAGTCCCCGAAGCTCGTGTGTAAGCTCACTGGGCTTAGGTCCCGCACCATGGTCGGACCAGAGCGCGACCTCGCGCGGAAGCTCGGCCGCGGAGATACTCGCATTCACATCTGCTGCTTCACGGCAATATTCGGCCGCTGCTTGGCCTGCCCTAAGGCCAAAGACGGTGATATTGGCAAAGGCGTTGCCACCGATACGGTTGGCACCATCCACTCCACCTGTGACCTCGCCGCACGCGAAGAAGCCTGCGATATCGGTGGAACCGTCTGACCTAATCGGTAGACCGCCGCTCATATAGTGCTCCAGGGGCCTAACCCTCACTGGCTGGCGCTTGAAATCGCAGGAAGCACGATTTAGGCGACCGAGGGCGTGATAGTATGGGTGGTCCCACTGTTCGGGTGGCAACTGCTCTAGGTGCAGCCAGACCTCATCGCCTTCATGCCATTTACGCGCGATGGCGATGGCGGCACGGTCACGTGCATAGAGGTTAGCCTCGTTGCCGCTCTTCAGCCCCCACTCCGGTAGCAGTGCTTTGAGAAACTCGTTGCCACGGCTATCTGTGAGCGGGATGTCGTCAATGACGTGCAGACCGATAAACCACACTGGCAGCTCTGGCTCGGCCAGCCCGATCGGATAAAACTGGACAAACTCCATGTCGCGCAGAGGGAGGCCAAGTTCTTGGACCAACGCGTAGCCATCGCCGGTGGTGCGCGTGGGGTTGTTGGTTCTGCCGAAGATGCGTCCGCCGCCACCTGAGGC
Source organism: uncultured Clostridia bacterium (assembly GCA_964540595.1). Lineage (GTDB taxonomy): Bacteria > Bacillota > JAAYKD01 > JAAYKD01 > CAYOCI01 > CAYOCI01. The sequence goes on along the minus strand of CAZINL010000114.1, from coordinate 8,551 downwards.
CAAGACCACTGCCTTAGTCGGGTAATTGGTCATCTTGCCCGTTTCCATGTCGATGGCAGAGACACCCGTAACTCGATGATCATCGGTTAGGATACGATAGACCATCTGCCCTTCGAGCACTTGGATCCTGGCGTTCTTGATGGCTTCGACGAGGGGCAGAGTTAGCCCCATCCCACCGACCGTGGGGTTGGGCGCCCATGGCGCCACACTTGCTCCACTCGGCCGGAGCCTCATCTTTACACCAAAACGTTCCAGCGATTCCACCCGAGCTAAGGCCTCACGACTAAAGGTCTCCAGAAGCACGGTATCATTGACCCGTCGTCCGGTCTGATAGGTTCGCTCATAGTGTTCCTGCCACGGGGTGCCCGGACCGGCGAATGTGAAACCTCCCCCACCATAGGCTGTGCAGTTGCCCTTGCCTAGGGGAGTCTTGCTGATGATCATCACGTTTGCGCCATGTTCATGGGCGGTCAGTGCTGCACACAGGCCCGCTCCACCGCCACCGATTACGATTACATCAAACATGATCCAGCCTCCTTTGCATACGGTTTTGACAATGTTCGTGCTATGCGCCATCGGTTCCTGCCGCCCTCTGCTGTGAAGAAATCCACAACGTCAGATTTGCTCATGGTTAGAGGATGGTGGACTGTCCGAGGCGAATTATCAGACGAAGACTTTTGGTGGGGTGATGCTGTGCAACAAGGCATGATTTTCGATATCAAGCACTATGCTCTCCACGATGGGCCTGGCATTCGCACCACCGTGTTTTTCAAAGGATGCCCACTCTCGTGCTGGTGGTGTCATAACCCCGAGAGCCAGAGAACCACACCTGAGCTACTTCTACATCCTGAGCGTTGCATTGGCTGCGATCGATGCCGCGTAGCCTGCCCCAGTGGTGCTATCGACAGTCGTGACCGCTGCGGCTCGTGCGGCGCCTGCGCCGATGCTTGTCCAGCCGATGCACGCGTCATAGCGGGCAAGACCATGACTGTGGATGAAGTCATGGCCGAGATACGGAAAGACAGTGCGTTTTATGATGAGTCTGGCGGCGGCGTTACTTTCTCTGGTGGCGAGCCACTCTGCCAACCCGCCTTCCTGAGAGCGCTCCTAGAGCGTTGCCGAGCAGAGGAGATACACACCGTGGTGGACACCTCGGGCTTTGCTCAGCGTGACCTGCTCCTCAGTGTCGGGCGACTCACCGATCTCATTTTGTATGATCTGAAGCATATGGACCCGGACCAACACGAGCGTCTGACCGGAGTGTCAAATGCTCTTATCCTTGACAATCTGAGAACCCTGACGAGCACCGGTGCACGACTCCGCATCCGTGTTCCCATCATCCCTGGAAACAATGATGATCTGGCCAATATCGATGCGACAGCGCAGTTCGTCGCTTCCTTGACCGGGGTCAACGAGATCGATATCCTCCCGTATCATGGCTCCGCCGCCGAGAAATACCGCAAGATGGGGCTACCATACCGCTTGCATGAGCTAACACCGCCGTCCGATCTTCATATGCAGGCGATCGCGGCTCGTCTCAGGTCATATGGTCTAAGCGTAAGAATTGGAGGGTGACCACTGTGAACCAACGTGTGCAGCGTCTTCGCCAACTGAGTATGGAGACGCATCCGAGTGTCTCTGTTGAGCGGGCGCTCCTAACGACCAGGTTTCATCAGGAGAATGAAGGTAAGTATTCGATCCCTGTTCTTCGGGCGCTCAATTTCAAGCATCTCTGCCAGAAGCAGAGCATCTACATCGGCGCCGATGAACTGATCGTGGGCGAGCGTGGACCTAGTCCCAAAGCCGTCTCGACCTTTCCTGAGCTGACCTGCCATTCCGTTAAGGATCTTGAGATCCTTAACTCACGGGAGATGGCTAGCTACTCAGTTACGCACGACGAGATTGAGACCTATAGGACGGAAGTCATCCCTTACTGGCATGGTAGGAGCATGCGCGACCGTGCCTTCGCGAATATCAGTCAGGACTGGAAGGATCTCTACGAAGCTGGCTTGTTTACCGAGTTCATGGAACAGCGGGCCCCGGGGCATACCGCACTTGACGGCACCATCTACCGCAAGGGTATGTTGGACTTCAAGCAGGAGATCACGCAGGCACGGGCCGGACTCGACTTTATCCATGATCCTGAAGCGTCCGCCAAGGATGAAGAGCTTAAAGCCATGGAGATCTCCTGTGACGCGGCCATCCTCTTCGCCAACCGTCATGCTGACCTAGCAGAACAGATGGCGCGGGAGGAAGCTGACCCCAAGCGGAGGGAAGAACTCATCCGCATCGCGGCGAACTGCCGCTGGGTCCCAGCCCATGCACCACGTGACCTCTGGGAAGCGCTACAGATGTACTGGTTTGTCCACCTGGGTACCATTACCGAGCTCAACGGCTGGGATTCCATGAGCCCTGGCCATCTAGATCAGCACCTAGAACCATTCTACCAGCGGGGCTTGATGGATAGCACCCTAGACCGGGAACGGGCGAAGGAGCTGTTGGGATGCTTCTGGGTGAAGTTCAACAATCAGCCCGCTCCTCCCAAAGTCGGCGTGACCGCCCTCGAGAGCGGCACTTACAATGACTTTACCAATATTAACCTAGGTGGTCTGAGGCGGGATGGTTCAGACGGTGTCAGCGAGGTCTCATACCTTCTGCTCGAAGTGCTGGACGAGATGCATACCTTACAGCCGCAGGCCAATCTCCAAGTCAGCGCCAAAACTCCGGACCGCTTCCTGAGGGCAGCCGCACGGGTGATACGGAAAGGCTATGGCTATCCATCGGTCTTTAACGCCGATACCGTCATCATGGAGCAGGTGCGTGCAGGTAAGAGCATCGAGGATGCCCGTGAGGGCGGCACCAGTGGCTGTATCGAGACCGGTTGCTTTGGTAAAGAAGCCTATCTTCTGACGGGTTACTTGAACGTTCCTAAGGTATTGGAGCTCGCCCTATTCAACGGTGTCGACCCTCTGACGGGCAAGCAGATCGGTCTCAAGACAGGTGATGCCGGGGAGTTCGGATCGTTTGAGAGACTGTATGCCGCCTTTGAGCAGCAACTGCACTTTGTGGTGCAGACTAAGATCCGGATCAACAACTATCTTGAGCATATGGTTGCCACTTACACACCAGCGCCCTTCCTGTCGGTGGTGATCGGCGACTGCATCGCCAAGGGTAAAGACTACTATAACGGTGGTCCCCGCTACAACACGACCTACATTCAGTGCTGCGGGATCGGGACGATCACCGACAGCCTGTCCGCGGTCCAAAAACACGTTTTCACCGACGGTAACTTGACCATGCCCCAGCTTTTAAGCGCCCTAAGAACCAACTTCCAGGGCCATGAACCCCTGCGCCAGATGCTCCTTAACAAGACCCCCTTCTTTGGCAACGACGACGATCTTGCCGATGCGCTGATGCAGCGGGTCTATGCCTCCTTACTAAAGGAAATCGACGGTCAACCCAGCACCAAAGGGAAGACCTATCACCTCAACATGCTATCGACTACCTGCCATGTCTACTTTGGTAAGATGCTGGGGGCGACCCCTAACGGCCGCTTAGCCCATACACCCGAGTCCGATGGCACCTCGCCTTCCCATGGGGCTGACCGTAAGGGGCCGACGGCGGTGGTCAAATCGTTGGCCAAGATGGATCAGGTGAAGTCGGGTGGAACCCTGCTAAACCAGCGATTTCTACCCTCAGTGCTGGCCGATGACGCGGGTATCGAGAAGCTGACCCAGCTCATCCGCACCTACTTCCGCTTGGGTGGCCACCACATCCAGTTTAACGTCGTGGATACAGAGACCCTGCGCAAGGCGCAGGCGAACCCCGCCGAGTATCGCGATCTCTTGGTACGCGTGGCGGGATACAGCGACTACTTCGTCAACCTTGATAAGTTCCACCAGGAAGAGATCATCGCACGGACGGCGCAGGAGCTACTGTAGATCCGTTAGGTAAGAAAGTGACTATCCCTTTCTCATCCCCCGCGAACGGAGTGCGAAAATGCTGATCACAAAACTATTTACTCCCGAAGGATTTTTTGCTGACGAGGATGGCGATGGATTGCCCGATGGCCTTCGGTATCAGATCTATATCGACCCCAAGTTGAGCCCACGCGAGAGGCTGTCGGTCGCCAATCTAGCTGTGCGGCTAGGGATTGAACTTGTAGGCTATGATCGCTCGCCGTTTCAGGTCTATGACGGGCAACTACCACGGGCGGATGCGCCGCATGTATTGATTTCGCCGGGGCGGGCCTCATCGCCCATGTGGCATAGATCTGATGAAGGGTTCCTATGGAGCGATCGCCGCGGACGGATCACGCTCGGTGGCGGTCGCGGCTTGAATGACCTGCTCACGTGGTTGGCATGTGGGTATCCACGGCTTGGAGATGCGATGGCGCCAACCCTGAGTGATCTGCTGCGCCGCAGGGGGATCAGTGAGGGAAGCGTGGTCGGACTCGCTGTGGCCCCGGGCTGGCTCGGGGCGGTCTACACCAGAGCTCGCGGCGTCACGAGACGTGTGGCAGTGCGTCATCCGTTCTGGCCTGCATCTGACCTACCGGTCTCAGACCAGGCTGTCACGCAGTGTGATATGGGCCTACGTGATCTGGTGGGGTTGTTTGGATCCGATGAGCGCAGAGGGAACGGTTACCCCCTGCCGATTGTCATTGATGATCCAAGCGATACGGGTGCCGTGATGGCCGCCTGTCATATCGGTCTGAGGATGGGGCTTGAGCATACGAGAGTGCCTCTGCCGCTGGTGGTGGATCGATCGTCAAGGCTGGCCAATGGTCCGTGCTTTACCATCAGGGTCCAGGAAGGGCAGGGTACAGCTGCCGTGCTGGACCAAGATGGTGGGGGCGGCTTCTCCCTCTCTGGAGATTCCCGCAGCCTAGAGATGGCAGCCAGACACTTGTCCGATCATTGGCCCCACGCCTTGACCCAGTCCGATCAGCCTGATCCGCTCCAGCAGTGGAGAAAGTTGTTGGGTGATCTGGTACAGATGCAGAGCGACCGTGCCGAAATGGCGTGGTTGCTCGGCAGCGCCGATACCGCAAGTGGGGCAACTGTTGCCGGCATTCGGGCACACGCCTGCATCTCCGGGAACCTGCGTGAATGCCTGCAGGAGCGATCATGCAGCCCCGTCCGTGTCGAGGACAGGCTGGAACGTGATCTGATCGAGGCGCGCGAATTCACCTGCCCATGGGAAGTCGACGAGATGTGGCGGGTGGTCCGGGATGCATTACCGGCTAAGCTTACTGAGCTTGAAGGTAGGTCAGCTGCGTTGCAGGTCTTCATCAGTGAACCCGAGGACGTGCGCCGGAGCTTGAAAGACGAGTTGCGCACCTGGCTCAATGGGATTGGCGGAGCCAGCGTTGGTGTGCAGGTGATTAGCGCTTACAAGCCGGGCCTATCCTGGATGACTGACCTGGTGATACCAGAGCTGGTCCGTCTGCGGGATGCTGGGGCCAATATTCAGCGCCTAAGGATCACCTACTCGCGGTTTAGTGACGATGGCTATCTCGAACTACCCAGTAGATGGTTGCAGGAGCTATACCCGATCGATGAACTGATGGCAGAGCAGACAGGGTTACCCCTTGACGCCATCGAGTTTGTCCCAGTGGATGACGATGGGCCCCGCTACCGCGTGCAAGCGATCGAGCAGGCACTGGTGATCAAAGAGTGGTCGCTCGGCTGCCATAATGGGGACCGAGCCTATCTGGACCGTTTCCCTGAAGCGGGTAGGGTAAAGACTTTCACGTCGTGGGCAGCCCTAGTTGATGGTGATCACACACTCTGGGTTCAGCCCTTCGCATCAGACTTGGAACTGATCTGGTCGCTCTACCAATCAGAGGTGTTGCCATGGATTGAAGGGCAGCTACACCAAGCTGGGCCCATACAGCCGGAGCAACAGCCGTTCTTCCGCGAACTCTCGATCGAGCTCTGGGCAAGTGAGGATGACCGGAAGCTAGGGGTGCGCGAGGAGAGGCTCTCACCTCTGGAAGCGATGCAGGAGGAGTTCTATTTCACCACTCTTGATTGGTTCTCACGCCTGGGTACCGCAATCTGTGGCGTGCCCCTTCGTAAACCGGGGGCGATTATCCCTTGGATGCGGCAGCGCAAGGGGCAGGGGGCTATGCTGCGAGTTGCGATCAGGCGGACGAAAGTACCACAGACCGAGATCGTCTTCGCATCGGGAAAGAGGCTGTCTCCGGCAGCAGACGGAAGCCGCCAGCAGTTTGCTCTACATCGACTGGACTTCGTTCATCAGGCCGACTGTGTGGCTGTTCTTCCCGTGTTTAGTGCCGTGGCCAACCAAGAGCTTGTGGCCGTGCTCAAGGGGCTCCAGATCATGGTGAAAAGGGAACTGATCAAGCTTCCCAAGATCGGAGCTCGGGTCGTGCTCCTCGACCAACTAGGCGTTCGTGCAGAGTACGGATTTTCGGAGACCCAGCGGGAGGACACCGCCTCGCCCCTGCAGCCTGTGTCGATGAACGTGATCGGCTACGAGGAGATGCAGGCAGAGATCCAGATGATACGAGAGCACCAGATTGGGCGCGTCTCTACCATAGCCAGGTCGTTTGCTGGCCGCAGTATCGAGATGGTGGAGCTGCTGTCGCCAACCGCCAGTGTAATCTCACGGGCCAAACTGGCTGCAGCGCGGCCGACTTACCTGGTCATCGCCAGGCATCATGCTAACGAGGTCAGCAGCAGCAACGCTGCGCTTCTACTGGCCAGGGAGCTGTTCCAGGAGAAGAAAACGCTGCTCCGAAGGACCAATGTGGTGATTATCCCGATGGAGAATCCGGATGGCGCGGCACTGCACAGTCGTCTGATGGCCGAGGCGCCAACATGGAAGCATCATGCGGCTCGGTTCAACGCTCTAGGTGAAGATCTATCCGCCGGATACTTCCAGGACAGGCCTGCAGACCCTGCTTCCTTGGCCCTGACCACTGCCTGGAGGGCTTGGCGACCCGATGTGGTGGGTGACAATCACGGGGTACCGTCGCATGAGTGGGAGCAACCCTTCTCAGGGTATGTTTGCCCCTGGTTCGCCACCTTTTGGATGCCCCGGGCGCTCTATTATGGCTACTTTACCTATGTTGATGATCCCGCGTGGCCGGAACATCGGCGTATGGCAGAAGCGCTCAGGTGGGAGGTATCAAATAGACTGGTGACGAATAGAGGGCTGATGGAGCGTAACGCGATCTGGAGAGATCGCTATCTGAAATACGCCCACCGACCATGCCCGGAGAAGTTCCCGTATGATGAAGCGGAGTTCTGTCGGGGCCTCCTAGCCTACTGTTCGGGCGTGAATCGCGAGTCAAAGAGCGTTACCGCGGCGCGCCGCTTCCCAGACCAGACCGTGCTCTGGTGGATTGACGAGATCAATGATGAAACCGCGCAGGGCGAGTATCTAGCGGTGTGCGCGCAGGCGCATCTGGACGCCAACCTAGCGGTGATTGAGTATCTAGCCTCACTGCCGCTTCAGCTTAAGCGAGAGCAGCGATATCGGCGGGGTACAGCGGTCTTCACATGGTCGCGACCACGTCCGCTAGATGTGGGCAATCTAGGTGAGGCACTCAATTAATGGTCATTCTGCTAGGGACTAGGGACTCATCTAAAGGAGGTCGTAAAGCATGACACGTCTCGAAAGGATCCAACAGATGGCTAGATCCAGCGGGATCGATGCCGTGATACTTGTTCCCGGCACCAATTTCTTCTACTTCACTGGTTTGGGGATGAAGCTCAGCGAACGGATCACCGCTGCTGTCATCCC
>CAZINL010000114.1:0-765 GCA_964540595.1 uncultured Clostridia bacterium | reverse complement strand
TCCCAGCTGAGGCCGAACCGTTTGTCATCTGTCCAAAGTTGGAGGCGGAAAAGGTCCGGGCCACAGGCTGGCAGGTCTATGCATGGAGTGATGAGGATGGTCCCCACCAAGTGGCCCAAGAGGTGTTAAATAGGCATCAGTTGGCTGGTAGGACCATCGCCTGTGAGTATCAGACCATGCGCCTGATGGAGAAGGCGATGCTGGAACGCGCCTTAGGGAATGTCACTGTCGTCGATGCTGATCCGCTTCTGGCCGAGATGCGCATGGTCAAGGACGCCGATGAGGCGTCCAAGATGGAGCAGGCGGCCAAGGTGGTGGAAGCAGCCGTTGAGGCCGCTAGGCAGGTGCTGAAGCCCGGCATCACCGAGTATGAGGTCGCGCTGGTTATCCAGCAGACCATTCGTGCTCATGGCGGGGTGGGGGATTGCACGGTTGTATCAGGGCTGAGAGGCTCCTCGCCGCATGCCTCAACTTCGAACAAGGTGATCGAGACCGGGGAGACCGTTATCGTTGATATCTGGGGAACCCATCAGGGCTACTATGGCGATATCACCAGGACTTTCGCCATCGGTGAGATTAGTGACGAGTTGAAGAGAATCTACCAAGTAGTCTACGACGCCCAGGCTTACGCCCGCGCCAAGAGCAGACCGGGGCTGAACGGGGAAGAACTGGACGCATTGGCACGTGACCATATTACAGCCCACGGGTACGGAGACTATTTCATTCATCGTACCGGCCATGGCCTAGGCCTGGATGTCCATGAGG
>CAZINL010000113.1:7912-9874 GCA_964540595.1 uncultured Clostridia bacterium | reverse complement strand
CAAGTCAAGAAAGATGACGCCATCAACGACGGCAACATGGAAGCCGGAACTCTTATCCGCTGCATCCGTGAGCCCTACTTTGGCCAGCTGGCCGAAGTCGTGGATCTGCCGCCTGAACTGCAGGTCATCGAGACTGGCGCTAAGGTCCGTATCATGAACATCAAGCTCAAAGATGGCAGCGTGGTCACCGTTCCCCGCGCCAACGTCGAGCTGATCGAAGAGTAACAAAACTGACCCCCAACATCGCGTTGGGGGTCGTTTTGTACCCCTTGGGGTCTGGCATTCAGTTGTTCAGTTGCTCAAATAGCGCCGTGAGGACGAGGGGTGTTCCTCAAACAGCTCATATCTTCAGGGTGCAAGCCCAACCGAGCAAGTGAACAAGTGACGTGCCTGACCCCGAATCAACTGGCATTCAGTTGTTCAGTTGCTCGAGCGGCATGGTGAGGCGAGTGGGCAACCCTGAAGTACCGCATGCCTTCAAGGTGCAAGCCCAACCGAGCAAGTGAACAAGTGACGTGCCTGACCCCGAATCAGCTGACCCCGTCCAAATCTTGGTGTCAACGCACCAGGGTTTGGACAGACTATCCCCAAAAGGGGGGATGGTCGTGCATTTCTTGGAACCAACACCAGAGCGTCAGCAAGAGCTGATCGAACAGCTTGCCAAGAAGGTCAGCCAATACGGGATGGAGGTCCCGGCCGTGTTCTTCGGCGAGATGTCCAAACCACTGAGCTTCGTCGCCAGTCAGGGGTTGCATTTTGCTACTCCGTTCTTGGGGGTCTTCTTCGATGAAGATAGAGTGCAGGAGTACGCCTACCTACTGGAGGACCGTCAGAATCTCGAACGCTTTCTGACCCGCGTCGAGGAGCTGGCGCACGAGGCTGATCGCAAGAAGAAATGGGGACTCTAGGGTGCAGGCGCGACCGTTGGGATCGCGCCTTTACTATTGGTCGCGAAGAGGAAAAGTGATGGTGGGAGAGAAATACTAAGGAACGGTGTTGGGTTACCGGAACTTGCATGACTTCATTATGTAGAACCAATGAGTTCCCCAATGTCTATTCTATGTCATGCAAGTTCCGAGAGAATGAGCTACGCGAGACGCAGGGCAATGATGGGGGGTTACTGTCCCATGGATGTTGGGCGATATGATTACCTGATGATTGTTACAGACGTGGGGAGCACGACGACCAAGGCCCTGTTGATCGCGGGTCTAAACGAGAGCTACCGTTTGGTGGCGGCCGCTGATGCTCCGACCACGGTGGAAGCACCTGATGAGGATGTGAATATCGGCGTACGCCATGCCATCCGTCGTCTGGAGGAGCGAACCGGTCTGTCGTTTCTCACTCCGGATGGGACCCTCCTAAAGCGATCGCAAGGCGGGCAGCTGGATCTCTTTCTGTCCACCAGCAGCGCGGGCGGTGGCCTACAGATGCTGGTTGTCGGCCTGGTCATGACCATGACCACAGAGAGTGCTCAGCGGGCCGCTCTCGGGGCTGGAGCGGTCGTCCTAGACGCCTTAGCGCAGGATGATGGCCGTGAACCCTTTGAACGCGTGGAACGGGTGCGCCAGCTTCGTCCTGACATGATCCTGCTGGCTGGCGGGATCGAAGGCGGAGCGGTCCGGGAGGTCGCGGTGCTTGCCGAACAGATCGCCCTAGCCGAGCCCCAGGCGCGCTTGGGCACGGAGTTTAAGCTGCCACTGATCTACGCTGGCAACTCTTATCTCCACCCCTACATGGAGCAGATCATCGCCGGCAAGATGGATCTCCGCCTCGTGGATAATCTGCGTCCTGATCTGGATCGAGAGAACCTTGACCCCACCCGTCAGGCGATCCAGGAGCTCTTCATGGAGCACGTGATGGCGCACGCCCCAGGTTACGCTGGGCTGAAGGCGCAGGTGGCATCCGATCTGTTGCCGACCCCGACCGCGGTGGGCAAGATCATGCAGCTACTAGCGGAAGAAC
>CAZINL010000113.1:0-7902 GCA_964540595.1 uncultured Clostridia bacterium | reverse complement strand
ATCATGGGCATGGATATCGGTGGCGCAACCACGGACATCTTCTCCGTGATTCGCGGGCATTTCTACCGCACCGTCAGCGCGAACCTAGGTGTCAGCTATAGCGCGCTGAATGTGCTTGCTACGGCGGGTGCACCAGCTATTGAGCGCTGGGTGCCCTTTGCCATGGATGAGGCAGAGCTCAGAGACTGGATCCATAACAAGATGCTCCGCCCGACCACACTGCCGCAGACGCGGTCAGCTCTGGCTGTGGAGCAGGCGTTGGCCCGTGAGGCGCTGCGTTTCGCCTTGTATCAGCATCAAGACCTGGCCACTGCTCTTAGAGGCAACAAGCCTGAGGCTGCACCGTTCAAGTCCTACGTCGAGAACTGGGGCAAGCGGACTGTCTTTACCATGGGCGAGATCGACCTCCTGGTAGGCAGCGGGGGCGTGATCTCCCATGCTCCCAAGCGTGCGCAGGCGGCGGCTATGATGCTGGATGCTTTCATGCCGGAAGGCGTCACCGAGCTTGCGGTCGATAGCATCTTCATGATGCCGCACTTGGGTGTGCTCTCCGGCACCCACCCCAAAGCAGCGACCCAACTCCTGGTCGAGGAGTGCCTAGTCCCACTGGGCACCTGTATCGCCCCGGTGGGGCGTGCTCGTGATGGCGAAACGATCGGGCAGCTCACGATCAAGTATCAGGACGGCAGTACGAAGCAGGCTGCCTTGCCCTATGGTGAGATCATCTGTCTACCGCTGCCGCCCGGAGAAGAGGCCCAGGTGACCATTCGCAGCAGCTGGAAGATGGATTTTGGCGCCGGTCGTTGGCGGACGCTGGAACGGAAGGTCAGAGGAGGCCATCTGGGCGTGATACTGGATCTGCGTGGGCGGCCACTGCAGCTGCCGGAAGATGATAAGCGGCGTCGCGATAAGCTGGTGCGCTGGCATGAGGCGCTAGCAGCAGGCGAGAGCGCCAGTTCGGGGGTGAGGGGCGATGACTAAGAGTACCATGACCCAGCGGATCACCAGACGCCGCCAACTACCGTTTCCAGGCGAGGTGATGGTCGAGCTGGGACAGAAGGTAACACCAGCGACACTGATCGCTGAGACGCGACTTTCGCCTGAGGAACCGTTTAGCCTACCGGTCATGGAGCTGTTTGGCAGGCCCCCCTACGAGATTGGCAACCACCTGCTCAAACAGGTGGGTGACGAGGTAGCGATGGGGGAGGCCGTCGCCCAAGGCCCCTACGACGGGCGTGTGGTCGAGCTGCGTTCGCCAGGGGCGGGACGCATCGAGCAGATCTCACCCTTATTGGGCACCATCTCCATCCGTCTAGCTGGCGACCCCAATGAGCCTAGTCGCAAGGTCGAGGTGGCCAAGGAGCTGGAGATGCTGCCGATCACCGTCAATCGTTTTCTGCAGGTCAAGGTGGGTGACCATGTCAAGATCGGTCAGGTCTTGGCGCAGGAGCCCGAAGGCGGGGTCTGCTACGCTCCCATCGCTGGCGAGATCGTCTCCATCCAAGGTGGCGTGGTAGAGATCAAGCGGCCGTTTAAACCTACTCGCGTGAGCGCCTACATCGCTGGAACGGTTACCGAGCTACTGCCGCGCTTTGGCGCCGAGATAGCCACCGAGGGGATACTGCTGCAGGGGCTGTTTGGGCTCGGCGGTGAGGCCGTGGGTGAGCTGCGGGTAATGGCGAGTCGACCGGACGACGTACTCGATGCGGGAGATCTCGACTCATCCGTGAATGGCAAAATCTTAATAGCGGGCTCATTGGTCACTGAGGCGGCGATTCGCCGCGCCAAGGAACTGGGGGCAACGGGGATCGTCAGCGGTGGCCTGCGCAATATCGACTTGGTGCACCTGCTAGGAAAAGAATTGAGCTTGGGGATCACTGGCCTGGAGACGGCAGGGATTACTCTGATCGCCATGGACGGCATGGGGAGGGTGCCTCTACGTGCCGAGGTCCTGGCGCTCTTGCGCTCCATGGAGGGGCAGCTCTGTTCGATCAACGGCATGACACAGATCCGCGCTGGCGTGATCCGGCCTGAGATCGTGATCAGCGAGCAGCAGGCAAGTAGAACGATCTCTGTTGACCAAGCGGGAAGCAAGCCGCTGCAGCTTGGCAGTATGATTCGGATCATCCGTGAACCCTATTTCGGACAGACAGCGACGATCGAGCAGATCCCTCCACAGCCCATGACCTTTGAGTCAGGTGTCACCACAGACGTATACCTGGTTCGCCTGCAAGGCGAGCTGGTCCCAGTGGCGCGCGCCAATGTGGAGAGTGTGTGAGCAGGATTTCCACGATCCAACCAGAATAGATTACGCCGGACAGAGGAGCTGAGCTGTGCCCCTCCTTGCCACTCTGGCTAGCGACGGGCTGGGCTATTGGCTCTAACAAATAGGGGGTAAGAGACATGTTAGCTATCAAGAGCGACAAGATTATGACCATCACCCAGGGCACTATCAACGGCGTTATCTTGATCGAGAACGGCAAGATCGCTGCCGTCGGGTCCCATGTCGAGATCCCGGCCGGTGCCGAGGTCATCGATGCCACAGGCAAATGTGTTCATCCCGGCTTCATCGATGCTCACTGCCACGTAGGGATGTGGGAAGAGGGGATTGGTTTTGAAGGTGCCGATGGTAATGAGATGACCAATCCTGTTACACCTCAACTGCGTGCCATCGATGCCATCAACCCCATGGATCAAGGCTTCATGGACGCTCTGGAAGGTGGTATCACCACCATCGTCACTGGCCCTGGCAGCGCCAACGTGATCGGCGGTACCAGTGTGGCCATCAAAACTCATGGCCGCTCAGTGGATAAGATGATCGTGAACCCAGATACGGGTCTTAAGTGCGCTTTTGGCGAGAACCCCAAACGTGTCTACGCTGACCGCAAGATGATGCCTAGCACCCGCATGGGGACTGCTTACCTACTGCGTGAGGCACTGGTCAATGCGCAGAACTACCTGAACGACATGGAAGCGGCGAAGAAGGACGGCAAGCCCTACAAGCGCGATTTGAAGATGGAACCACTGGTTCGCGTGCTTAAGGGTGAACTGGCTCTGCGGGCCCACGCTCACAGAGCGGATGACATCCTGACAGCCATCCGTATCGCTAAAGAGTTTGGCGTCAAGGTCACTATCGAACATTGCACCGAGGGTCATCTGATCGTCGATGAGCTGAAACAAGCTGGTGTTGCGGTAGTCTGTGGCCCGAGCCTATCCAATCGCTCTAAGGTCGAGCTGCGTGACCTGAGCTTCAAGACCGCAGGCATCCTGGCCAATGCCGGCGTTGACGTCTCCATCATGACCGATGCTCCCGTGATCCCCATCGGCTATCTGCCGATCACAGCAGGGCTCTGCGTGAAGCATGGGATGAAGGAAGAGGATGCCCTCAAAGGCATCACCATCAATGCGGCCAAGATCAGCGGCATCGCCGATCGCGTCGGCAGCATCGAGGTTGGCAAGGATGCTGATATCGTCATCAAGACGAAGCATCCCTTTGACCTGATGGCCGTCACCGAGAAGGTCTACATCAACGGCGAGTTGGTATTTGGGGTGTAACTACCACTGCCAGGTAAAAGAAAACCGAGACCCGCTATGCGGGTCTCGGTTTTCTTTCAGCACATTATTGAGCTTGGAAGCGGCTCAAACCCAAGCTATCCATCATCCGGCGCACGGGTTTGTAGACCAATAGTGTCAGGGCGGAACTGATCACTCCTTTGATCAGGTTGAACGGAGTGATGGTACCGATGATCAGAGGCATACGCGATGCTTCAGGAACGCCCCACAGCGGTAGGCCAACGTAGTAGTTGACGGGGACCATCACCAAGGTCGCGGCGATGGTGCCAGCGACAAGAGCGAGGATGGCGCCCATACGGCTGTGGAAGCGACGGTAGACCACCGCGGCTACAAAGGCAAAGCTGCCACACGCCGCAAAATTCATGGCGGCACCGATGGGACCCGAGTCACCCTTGGTGAAGAGGAAGATGAGGGCTTTGACGCCGGTGATGATCAGAGCAGCCAGTGGACCCATCCAGAAAGCACCGATCAACGAGGGAACATCGCTAGGTTCATATTGTAGGTAAGGGGCAGACGGGAACAACGGGACCTGCGGCAGCATCAACACATACGAGGCGGCGGCGAACATTGCCAGATAGACCAGACGACGCGTATTGGACATTTTTGACCTTCCTCCCTTTGCTCAAACAATAAATTGTGCCGGAATCATAGGATTTGTACTAGATACACGCAAAAAACCCCGAGTCAAAGACTCGGGGTAGGACAAACAGCGCGATACACTGTCTCACCTTCTTTCATCCGGACTTTAACCGTCGGCTCTGGATTCTCACCAGATCCTGCCGCTTTGGCGGCTCGTGGGCTTATCGCTTGTCGCGCATCACCACCGATAGGGAATTGCACCCAACCCCGAAGGTCTCAATATGGAATTGTGCGGGCCAACACCAGTATTATAGCAAGCCATATCACATTCGACAAGATGTGATTCGACATTTGAGCTGTAGAGCGGCGATTTCCGTTGTTGGAGTTTGTTTCTTGTCCCAACCCAGGGGAAAGGCTATAATTAGGGCATCATCTGATCCGGAACTTGCATGACCTCATTGTGCTATGCTCGCGTGCAAACCCTCAATGTTCTGATCCTAAGTCATGCAAGTTCCGCAAGAATGAGTTACGCAAGAGACTTGAGCTGATTGGAAGTGCAACCATGAAAATCAATGAGCTTGGCGAATTTGGCCTGATCGGTCACCTAACCCGCAACTGGCACCCCAACCGTCAGGTGGTGGTGGGTATTGGTGATGATGCGGCTGTGATAGACTTTCCGTCCGAGCGGCACTTAGTGGCCTGCTGCGATATGCTGGTCGAAGGGGTGCATTTCCTCAGGAGCACTGCATCCCCTTACCATATAGGCTACAAGGCTCTCGCGGTCAATCTAAGCGATATTGCTGCCATGGCGGGGGTGCCGCGCTATTTCTTGGTGTCGATTGCTGTCCCCAGCAGTTGGTCGGTCGAGGAACTGGACGATCTCTATCAAGGCATGAACGACCTCGCTACGGCGTGGGGTGTCGACCTGATCGGCGGTGATACCACCAGCTCACCCCAAGGACTGGTGATCAACGTAACCTGTCTTGGTGAGGTGGAACGCGGCAAGGCGGCTCTGCGTTCTGGCGCACAGGTCGGCGATCTGGTGGTGGTGACCAATGATCTCGGTGCAGCAGCCGCTGGTTTGGCGGTTCTGACGAACCCTGATCTGCCACTGGCACCGGATCTGCGTACTGAACTGGTGCAACGGCACCTGCTGCCCAATCCCCAGATCCCAGCGGCCAGAATGCTGGCTGCCAGAGGATGGATCAACGCTCTCAATGATATCAGCGATGGGTTGGCTAGCGAGACGCTCGAGATCGCCCGCGCCAGCCATCTGGGTGTGAGGCTCTATGCCGCTCAGATGCCGATCTCTGTGGCTACCAAGGCCACGGCGGAGCTGCTCGGTCTCGATCCACTGGACTGGGTACTGGGTGGCGGCGAGGACTTTCAGCTGGTGATGACCATGCCGCCAAACGTCTTCCGGGAGGCACGCGACCTACTGGCTGCGGCAGCCGATATCGCCCTGACTGAGGTCGGTGAGATGGTCGCTGAGGACGAGGGCTGTCTGATCATCGACAGCAAAGGTCGCAGTCGTCCCTTGACCGCCAGTGGCTTTAATCACTGTAGATAGCGAGGTTTCGTCATGCTAACCGTACACTTACCTGACCCAGCCGCTACCCAAAGGTGGGGGCAGTGTCTGGGTGAGCTCATGCAGCCCGGCCTTTTCATCGCGCTCCTGGGCGACCTGGGAGCTGGTAAGACCAGTCTCTCACAGGCCATCGCCCATGGGTTGGGGATTACTGAACCTGTCCTGAGCCCGACCTTTACCCTGATGAATCAGTATCAGGGCCGGGTGAATCTCTATCATCTGGACCTTTATCGCTTGGATGTCGCCGAACAGGTCTGGGAACTGGGCTGGGAGGAGATTGTCGAGGGCGATGGCGTCTGCCTCGTGGAATGGGCGGACAAGTTTCCCACGGTTTGGCCCGATGAGTACATGACGATCACCCTGCAAACGCTCGCCGACGGAGGGCGTACAGCCGTTGTGCGCGCCGAGGGTGACCGTTATCTGCGACTACTAAAGGAGATGAGTGAGCATTGCTCGTCCTAGCTATCGATGCCTCAACCCTGGTTTCCGGGGTAGCCCTGGTCTCTACAGAACGGGTTGTGGCGGAGCTTATTCTGCAGACCACCAAGACTCATTCGCAGCGACTGCTCCCATCGATCGACCTGATGATGAATGAGGCAGGCCTCCGACCAGACCAGCTTGATGGCATTGTGGTCAGCGGCGGGCCGGGCTCGTTTACGGGACTCCGGATTGGCATGAGTACGGCCAAGGGGCTGGCCCATGCTCTGGGTGTGCCGATCGTCGCCATCAGCACCCTAGACTTCTGGGCAGAGAACTATCCGTTTTTTCCCGGAGCAGTGATCCCCATACTCGATGCCCGCAAGGGTGAGGTCTATACTGCCACTTATACATGGGGTGACGGCCAGATGAATCGTATGACGCCTCACCGCGCCATCAGTATGGCTCTTCTGTTTGGGGAACTGGGCGATACCGCAGGACCCGTCGCTTTCGTGGGCGATGCCGTGGCGGTCTATGAAGGGGAGATCAGGCAGTCACTGGGGAACCGTGCCGTGATCTCGGCGCCCGTCGATCGGCTGCCGCGACCTAGTCGCCTAGGTGCACTCGGCATCGCGAGACTGCAGCGCGGCGAGAGCGACTCGATCTATGGGCTCGTGCCCCAATATATCCGTTTGTCCGAGGCAGAGCTCAAGCTCCGCAACAAGGGGTCGCAGCCCACAGAGAGTAGGCTCGGTTTGACCACATCAAGCCGCTAAGGAGGAGAAGTGCTTGGCGGGAGAGATAAAGATCCGTCCCATGACGGTTGCTGACATTGAACAGATTCTAGCCATAGAGGCGTTGTCGTTCCCAACGCCCTGGTCGCGTTTCGCCTTCATCAGTGAACTGACCCAGAACACCTATGCCTATTATATGGTGGCTGAAGTCGATGACACGGTGGCAGCCTATGCCGGGGTGTGGGTCGTTCTTGAGGAAGGGCATATCACTAACGTGGCGGTGCACCCGAGCTTTCGCGGACGCGGGCTAGGCAAACGCATGATGCTCAGCATCATGGGCCGGGCCAAGGCCCATGGCGCTGAACGTGTTACGCTGGAAGTCAGAGCCTCAAATGATGTCGCCCATGAGCTCTATACCAAGCTAGGGTTTGTCGATCGAGGCTTGCGTAAGGGATACTACACCGATACCAAAGAAGATGCCATCATCATGTGGAAAGATAGCCTTGATGATGTCCCGTTGGTAGGAGATGATGAAGAGCGTGTCGATGCCTGATCTAATCCTTGGTATAGAGACATCCTGCGATGAGACATCAGCCTCAGTGGTTGCCTCTGGACGAGAAATAAAGAGTAATGTCATCTCATCACAAATACCGATCCATCAGAAGTTTGGCGGCGTGGTCCCCGAGATTGCCTCGCGTCATCATCTCGAGCTGGTCAACGCCGTAATTCAGTCGGCTCTCGACGATGCAGGGGTCGGGTTTGGCGACCTCGACGGCATCGCTGTGACCTGTGGCCCTGGTTTGGTGGGAGCACTCCTGGTAGGGGTCTCGACCGCCAAAGCCATCGCCTATGCGACCGGCAAGGCGTTGCTCGGGGTCAATCACATGGAGGGTCATGTCTACGCCAACTTCCTCGCCCATCCTGATCTCCAGCTGCCGGCAGTCTGCCTAGTGGTATCGGGTGGACATACTGATCTGATCCTGATCAAGGCTCATGGTGACTTCTCCATCT
>CAZINL010000112.1:0-9930 GCA_964540595.1 uncultured Clostridia bacterium | reverse complement strand
CAGATGCGGTACGGGTCGCGCTCGTGCCGCCAAGGGAGGTCGCGCCGGTTGGCTCGATACCAAGCTAGTAGATCAGCCGCGATGCCAGCTAACTGGGAGGTGGATGGACCCGCTGTTGCCATGTCAAGTCGCCTCGCTTTCTGCAGGCGATATGATTCGACACTGATCGATCCATTCCTGCCCTGACCGTGGTCAGCGCAGTTCCCGATCCAGCCAATGGTGGATACGCTCAAACAGCAACCCAGCGATGAACCAGGCGGGAGCATAATCCAGGCGTATGAGGCCGTCCACTTCGAAGCGAGTGGATCCTTGATAGTCCCACGGGCAGCGTCCAGTCATGACTCGCAAGAGCCATCCACTGAAATACTCAATGGCATAGATCAAGATAACCCAGATTCCCCCGCGTACGATCCAGGACCAACGCCGGATGCGGTCGTGGATCGGCTCAAAAAGCGCCGCCAGGCCATAGATGGGGAACATCCACAGGTAGCTGAACCCACGTAGCCGTATGTCGCCTTTGAACGCCGACCCGAGTCCTGTCCAGAAGGTCTCAAGAGACCAACCAAGCAAGCCGTAGATAATAAATCGTCTTCTCATGTTAGAGATTATCACCATTCAGACCTCCGCCTAGCCGCCCTAGGCCATAAACGAAGGCAACACTAGGCAAAAAGAGGAAGGGTCGTGTTCTAGTAACACGACCCTTCGCTAGGATACTGGAATGGTCACCAGTCGAGCAACGTGATTGCCCTTAGTGGTGAGTGAGCTGGTGCAGAGGAGGCTGCTGGCCTGCCGGAAGCGGCGACTTGTAGGGTTCATCCTTGGTGTTAGTCGTAAATTCTTCCTGGGCCTTCGCCAAGGTCTCCGGCTGAGTCAGAAGATCCAGGCCTGTCAACGCCAAGATCTGTGCCGCATAGACCATGCCTTTGTGTCCGATGCTCATGCCAGCCGCCGCTGCATACTGCCACGAGTGACCGGCGGTACCGAGCGCCTGGCAGGCGGTGGTGAACTGAGCGTTGGGGGTGACGAAGCTGACATCGCCGACATCCGTCGAACCAGCGGAGACTTTGCCGCGGTCGTAGACTGGCAGCACCTGGTCGCAGATGTACTTATCCGCGAAGTCGATGCCGTTTTTCTTCCAGGCCTTGAGCGACTTTTCGCGCTGCAGGGGAGCGAAATTGGACGCCATGGTCTTGGCCCAAGCGATCTCTTCATCGGTGAACTGGGGAGCCCCGACCTCTTGCATATTCTTGATATACAGGTCGCCGATGACCTCGTTCTGGAGAGTGTTATAGCAACCGGTCAAGAACTCCACATCAAAGGTCGTTTCGGTCATCAGCGCGGCGCCTTCCGCGATCTTGAGCATGCGGGCGTAGATCTCATCGACATCGGGACGTTTCGGTGCCCGCACGTAATACCATACCTGGGCCTCACCCGGGACGACATTGGGCTCTCCCCCACCCTTGGTGATGACATAGTGAATCCGCGCATCGGATGGGACATGCTCACGCAGGTAATTCGCGGCGACGTTCATCAGTTCCACCGCATCTAGCGCGCTGCGGCCGTTCTCTGGATCACCAGCGGCATGGGCGGTGCGACCGTGAAAGGTGAATTTGACGGAGTTCATCGCCATGCTGCTCGCGGCCCATTGACCATTGACTGAACTAGGGTGCCAAGTTAGGGTGGCATCACAATCATCGAACAACCCATCTCGTACCATATAGACCTTGCCAGACAATGTCTCTTCAGCGGGACATCCATAGAACCGAATTGTTCCTGCCAACTTATGATGTACCATGGCTTCCTTAACAGCGAGTGCGCCACCGAGGGCACCGACACCAAGTAGGTTATGCCCGCAGCCATGACCTGGCTTGCCTGGACAGAGAGGCTTCTTCTCAGGATCAGTGGTCTGTGATAGCCCAGGCAGGGCGTCATACTCACCCAAGATCCCGATCACGGGCTTGCCCGAACCAAAGCTGGCCACAAAAGCGGTCGGCATCCCAGCGACGCCTTCTTCGACAGAAAAACCGTTATCCTTAAGCATCTGCACCAATAGTGCTGCGGATTGGTGTTCCTGGAAACCAACTTCCGCCAGGTCCCAGATCCGGTCGCTAGCCGTGACCAGTTCGTCACGATGGGAATTGATCCATTGTAGAGCCGTCTTGTGCATCATTTTCTCCTCCCTATTCCCTAATGCTATTGATAATGTTAGACCTGAGGCTGGCCGAATCCTTGTGGAAAAAGCAAACAACCGCACGAGCGGCTCGCAGCGGTTGCCGTAGAACGTGGGAGCGCTTATCTCTGTCATCGTCAGCGGGTTACCTTCGGTCCATGGCGGTGGGCGCGATCTTCCTGCCGCGCTCCATACCAGGTGATTAGGCTGCCCGCCAGGATCATGCCGAAGCCGTACGAGAAATGAGTGAGATACCAGGGGTTGATCAGCTCACGGAGTACCCAACTGCTGCCTTGCACCCCGAGGTTAAAGACCAACCCCAGAGCGAGGCTCATGATCTTCCACAGGCCCCAGCCAACCAGGACCACGCCACCGATTACCCAATAGGTCCACAATCGTGCCAAGATAGTCACCACCATCTTCTATGAGTCCAAAGCCCAAAGGCCAACGCCCAAAGCAAAACGACAATCGGGATCCCACAACTACCCCGTAGTTGTGCAGACGACGGCAAGGTCGTTCGTAGTTTCGCCACGATCATCCCTTCCTATTCCCATGTAAAAAGGCAGCGCACTCGCGCTGCCTTCCTCCTAGCTAGCCGGGTAAGCCCAAACCTGCTTTGGCCTTTGGGCATTGGCCTTTGGCCTATTTACCAGCCACCGCCAACTTCTTCACCAGCAGCGATGGGGCTCCGATCATGCCAGACCACTCAAGATCGCTACCGACCGTCTCCACATCGCGCAGCATTTCGAAGAAGTTGCCGGCGATGGTGATCTGGTTGACAGGCCTCGTGATCTTGCCGTTCTCGACCAGATAGCCATAGGCCGAGAGGGAAAAATCGCCCGAGACCGGATTGGCCCCCGAGTGGGTACCCGCGACGCTAATAATGATCAGACCACGGTCCACCGAGGCCACCAGCTCATCGTAGCTCGTCTCGCCAGGCTGGATGAAGAAGTTGATCGGCGCGATCCCGATCGGCCCCTTATAAGACGCCTTAGCGGCATTGCCAGTAGACCTGACACCATCCTTCTTAGCTGTCTTGAGGTTGTAGAGGTAGGTGGTAAGTCGGCCATTCTCCACCACATGCTTGCGTTGGGTGGCCACCCCCTCCGCGTCAAAGGCACACGAGTTCGGCCTACCCTCGACGAAGGGATCATCGGTAATGGTGATCTTCTCATTGGCGATTGGCTCACCCAGCTGGCCTTTGAGCAGCGACATCCCCTTATGGACATTTTCGGCAGAGAAAGAGGAGCTGAAGACACCCAGGAAGGTGGCAGCGATATCATGACGCAGGATAATGGGATAGCTGCCGGACTCGATGGCAGCTGCTCCAAACATCGAGCAGGCCTCTTGGACCGCCCGGTCGGCGATCTCTTGGGCGTCGAACTTCGCCATACTCTGACCGGTTGAGACCTCATGGCCGGTCTTGGTATCGGCTCCATCGCGAGCCACTACCGAACAGAAGGCGCCAGCGCTACTGCCTCGATGCGAGAGGCTCAAGCCCTTGCTGTTGATGATGATACGCTCTGCCTCACCATTGGAGAAGCTGGCGGTGACGTTGAAGACGCGTGGATCTTTGGCATAGGCAGCCTTTTCGATCGCCTTAGCGAGTTCGATCTTGTCACTCGGGGCTACCTGGGTCAGCTCCGGGCGATAGCCATCAAACAGTTCATAGCGCTCCGAACCGGCAAAAATCTCCTCCTCGTCGTCGCTGTTGATGAACTGGGCGTTCTCTTTGGCGTTCGCCAACAGCATGTCGATGGAGCTATCATCAATCTTCTCGGTGAACGCATAGCCCATCTTGCCGTTGTATAAGCCGCGGAAGGATAAGCCGCTGTCGTCTGTGACGGTATAGCTGTCGATCTCGCCTTTGAAGATGGCCACGCGGAACTGAGCGCTCGCGACCATGTTGATCTCCATGTCAGCGAAGCCCATGCCCTTGCCCTTAGCAAAGAGCTGTTCGGCCAATAGTTGGACGTCCTTCACTTACTTCTCCCCCTTTCGTCCGCCAACAGTGATCTCGGAGACGCGGATCATGGGCTGCCCGACGTTAGTGGGGACAGAGCCGCTCGATGAACCGCAGACACCTTGACCATGAGCAAGGTTCGTGCCGACCATATCTATCTTCCTCAACACCTCTGAGCCACGACCGATCAGTGAAGCACCACGCACAGGTTCCGCAATCTTACCATTGCGGATCATATACCCCTCGCGGACAGCGAAGTTGAAGTCCCCGGTCGCTGGGTTGACAGATCCACCACCCATGTAGCGTGCGAAGAGCCCATACTCGGTATTGGCGATGATCTGTTCAGGAGTTGAGCCGCCAGGGGCGATGAAGGTATTGCTCATGCGGGAGGTCGGCGCGAAGCGGTACGATTGGCGACGCCCTGATCCAGTCGATGCCATGCCCATGCGGCGGCCGTTGAACTTGTCGATCATGTAGCTCTTGAGGATCCCGTTCTCAATCAGCACTTTGTGCTGCATCGGGGTCCCCTCGTCGTCGATATTCATGGAGCCCCAGGCATTGGGGATCGTGCCATCATCGATGGCTGTGACGATCTCAGGCGCCACACGTTCACCTAAGCGATCGGCAAACTCGGAGTTCTTCTTCGCCACTGAAGTCGCTTCCAGGCTATGGCCACAAGCCTCATGGAAGATGACGCCGCCAAACTCATTGTCGATGACCACCGGCATCTTGCCGCTGGGACATAGATCGGCATGGATCATGGTCTTGGCGGTACGAGCCGCTTCGCGGGCATAGGCCTCGATATCGATGGTGTCGTAGAACTCGAAGCCCATGGATGCACCAGGACCGTAAAAGCCGGATTGCTTCTCAGCCCCTTTGGTAGCGACCGCATTGATTGAGGCGCGGGTGCGCACACGCCGGTCTTCCACCAAGAGGCCTTCGCTGTTGGCAATCTGGACGTGCTGGTCTTCATCCATATAGGAAACGCTAACTTGATCGATGATCGGATCGTAGCTCTTTGCCGCATGGTAGGCCTGCTTGATCAGATCGACCTTGTCGGACTTCTTGATATCGCCGGGGTATTTGGTGATCAGATGAATGTTCTGGATCTCCCGTGGGCTGAGATTCAGGACCAGATCGAGCTTAGTCCCGCTGATCGCCTCGGCCGCCGTCTTGGCTACCTTCAAGAGGCTCTCACGGCTGTCGTCGCTGGTATAGGCATAGACATAGTTGGTTCCCTTGAAGATACGAATCCCTACACCATAGTCACGTCCCCAGACAGCAGAATCCACTAGACCACCCACGAGCCCCAGACTGTTGACCAATCGATCCTCGACGAAGACTTCCGCGAAGTCCCCACCGGTGCTGAGCGCTGCGTACAAGATATCCTCAATCACACTTCGTTTAAGCACCTCTCCGACCTCCCTCTTGCCTGACTTTGGTTACAGTTATCATTCGTTCGACGTTCTATTCAGAATTCCTCCTACTATTTCGTCGGACCACCATGTCGCAGATGGTCAAGTCACTTTGGCTAATGCTGACAAACATTGGGGAACATGGTATGATGAAGACGATAGCGTGGCTCCTAGATGGTTGTAGAAACGTACGACCTGGGAGCCGGGCCGAGAGTCTCCCATCGTCGTGGATCGTATGTGGTAGACAATGGGCCGTAGGCTCTCGCACCGTCTGAAAGGAGGAAACAATATGCCGCTCGTTACTTCCAGGGAGATGTTTGCCAAGGCCTATGAAGGCCGCTACGCAGTGGGTGCCTTCAACGTCAACAATATGGAGATCATCCAGGGGATCGTGGATGCCGCCAAGGAAGAGCAGGCCCCTCTGATCCTGCAAGTCTCTGCTGGCGCACGCAAGTACGCCAAGCATGTCTACCTGATCAAACTAGTCGAGGCCGCTGTGGAGGACACCGGACTCCCCATCGTTCTTCATCTCGATCATGGTGAGGACTTTGAGGTCTGCAAGTCCTGCATCGATGGTGGTTTTACGTCTGTGATGATCGATGGCTCCAAGTATCCCTTGGAGCAGAATATTGAGCTCACCAAGCGCGTGGTCGACTACGCGCATGAGCGCGGAGTCGTGGTCGAGGCTGAGCTGGGTAAACTGGCTGGGATCGAGGACGATGTCAAGGTGAGCACCCGTGAGGCGACCTTTACCGACCCCGATGAAGCGGTGGAATTTGTGCAGCGCACTGGAGTTGATTCGCTGGCGATCGCCATCGGTACCAGCCATGGTGCCTATAAGTTCAAGGGGGATCCCCGCCTGGACTTCGAACGACTAGAGAAGATCGCCAAACTCCTGCCTGGTTTCCCCCTCGTGCTCCACGGCGCCTCCACAGTCCTGCCTGAGTTCGTCGCAGCCTGCAACCGTTACGGTGGACAGCTCGGCGGCGCCCAGGGGGTGCCGGAAGCCATGCTGCGTCAGGCCAGCCAGCTGGGCGTCTGCAAGATCAACATTGATACCGACCTCCGCCTAGCTATGACCGCCACCATTCGCCAGCACTTCGCTGAACACCCGGCAGACTTTGATCCCCGTCAGTATCTGAAGCCTGCCCGCGAAGCCATCAAAGGTATGGTAAGGCACAAGATCCAGAACGTACTGGGCTCTAGCGGCAAGCTGTAGGAGAATATGGACACGCAAGTGGAGGAAATGAAGCCTGACCCCGGGGTCAGACTTCATTTCCTCCATTACTTGCATAGGGAGATGAGAACCATGCAAGCCATCCTGGACAAAGCCGTTGAGTATGGCCGGTCATACGTCAGACACGGCAAGGTTGCCACCTATATCCCCGAGCTGGGAAAGGTGAATCCCCAGCAACTGGGCGTATCCATCGTTACCCTATCCGGCGAGGAGTGGCACGCTGGGGATCACGATCGGCAGTTTACGATCCAGAGCATCTCGAAGACAGTCGCCCTGATGCTAGCTGTTATGGACAGAGGTTTTGACTATGTCTTCGGCAAAGTGGGGATGGAGCCGACCGGCGATGCCTTCAACTCCATCATTCGCTTGGAGACCATTAGACCGTCAAAACCTCTCAACCCGATGATCAATGCTGGCGCCATCGCCGTCGATTCGCTTGTCTTGGGGGACGGCGTGGAAGAGCGGTTCGATAGGTTATTGGCCTTTTTCCGTAAGCTCTGCCACCACGATCAACTCTGGTATGACGAAGCGGTCTATGCCTCAGAGAGCGCCACGGGCTACCGCAATCGAGCCTTGGCTCACTTTATGAAGGACGCCGGCGTGCTGGAAGGCGATGTCGAGGATGTCCTGGCCCTGTATTTCAGACAATGCTCGATCAAGGTGACATGTCGTGAGATCGCCATGCTGGGTGCTGTATTAGCCCACGATGGGATCAGCCCCCTCACTGGTGAGCAGTTGGTTCCCAAGGAACTGGCTCGTCTGGTCAAGACCTTTATGACCACCTGCGGCATGTATGATGCGTCGGGGCAGTTCGCTGTCCGAGTCGGCTTCCCTGCCAAGAGTGGCGTAGGCGGTGGGATCATGGGGGCTGTCCCCCACGTGATGGGGGTCGGGGTCTTCGGCCCCGCTCTCGACGAGAACGGACATAGCGCTGGTGGTGTCAAGGTCTTAGAGTATCTGTCCCGCGAGTTGGATCTGAGCATCTTCTAGTCAAACGCAACAACCGCGCAGGCTGCAGCCTGCGCGGTTGTCTTGTTCCCCCACTCATTCCATATCAACCAGATCGTCGTCGGCATCCTGCTCGGCCGTGACGCTTGTCCCGGCCGCCTGTAGGGCTGCCACTTCGTCATCACTCAGCTCGCGGTATTCACCCGGTTCGAGGTCTTCGTCCAGCACCAGTGGCCCCATGGCGAGGCGCTGCAGATAGACCACCTCATGTCCCCGAGCAGCAAACATCCGCTTGACTTGGTGGTACTTCCCCTCAAAGATGGTCACCTCGATCTCCGAGACGGCCCCGGCATCCATCACGGACAGTTCTGCAGGCATGGTCTGGTAGCCGTCGTCGAGCGTCACCCCTTCGGCAAACGCCCTGATATCGGCCTCACTAACCTGCCCCTTGACCTTGGCATAGTAGCGCTTGGGGACATGCTTGCGGGGAGACAGCAGGCGGTGCGCAAGCTTGCCATCATTGGTGATCAGCAGTAGGCCTTCGGTGTCTTTGTCCAGCCTCCCAACCGGAAAGGGTGCGAAGACTAGATGATCCGGCTCCAGCAGATCAACAACCGTCTCCTGCCGTTCATCGTCAGTGGCAGAAAGCACACCATCAGGCTTGTTCATCATCAGATAGATGAACTCACGGTACTCGACGGGCTGCCCATTTACGGCAATATCACCATAGGGGTCGATATGTTGACTGCTGTCGCGGACCACCTCACCGCCGACAGTGACCGATCCCTTCCGAACCAACTTCTTGATTTCGCTGCGTGTTCCGATGCCCATGTGGGCGAGTATCTTGTCCAAACGTTGCGTCGTGCGCATAGTACCTCCCGTTATGAGTCCACAGTGGATGCAAGCACACTCACCGTAGTCCACATGCTCTCAGGTTGCCGACCTTCTGCACTTCCATAAGAGACCTAGGTTTCTCTACCTACCGTCAGTTCTCCTTCATTTTGCCCAGATACAAAGAGAGCGACACGGCAAAAGCCGGTCGCTCTCAGATAAGCCACCACTTGTGGACTGTGGACTCGCCTGCTGGTTACTGCAGATCCCCTTCAACACCGATGGTCAGATCATAGATGGGAACGTCCTTGCCTGCTAAGGCACGGGCCATTTTGACGATACGGCTGAGGCCTGAGCAGCATGGGACCTCCATATGGGCCACGGTGATACTCTTGAGATCGTTCTGGCGGATGATCTCGGTCATCTTCTCCACATAGGCTTCACCGTCATCCAGTTTCGGGCAAGCGATCACCAGCGCTTTGCCGCGAAGCAGCTTCTGATGGAAGTTGGCATATGCATAAGCCACGCAGTCAGCAGCTACCAGCAGATCTGCATTCTTGAAGTAGGGAGCGCCGGCGGGGACCAGGGTCAACTGCACTGGCCACTGTGTCAGCTCTGAGCGGGTCTCCTGCGCAGGTGATGCGGGAGTCTGGTTGGCAGCGTTCCCACGGTTAATCTGCATCATCCGCGAACCAGGACAGCCCCCCAGACCGTGCTGATGATGTGCATGCACCGCTGGGTTAGGGGTCGGCGCGGCTTCTTCCTGCTTCTTCAAGTGCTCATGGACAGCCGTCTCGTCGAAGGCATCAGCCTCACGTTCCTCGATGGTGATGGCATCCATGGGACAGTGTCCAAGGCAGGCGCCCAGACCGTCACAAAGGTGATCAGAGATCAGGCGCGCTTTACCATCAATGATCTTCATCGCGCCCTCGGCGCAATTAGGGATACACAGACCGCAGCCATTGCACTTACTCTCATCGATCTTCACCATGGGGCGTTTCATCTTCATCTTATTTTCCTCCTCCGTATAGAAGAAATCAACTGCTTCACTTCACGTCTATGAGTAGACTCTACCACACATCAGGTAGGGAAATCCGTGATCTAGATCTTGAAAACTTTGGATTTTGGTCACCATTTGGGCAAAACAAGTGGCGAGCTCCAAGGAGCTCGCCACTTGTGATCGTGAAAACCATCCCAAACTAGTACCCACTCTAAAAGCGGGCGAACTAAGAACAATCCCAGCCGCACAAAGCTAGAAGAGTGTATCCATCAAGCGTACAACATCCTCGTCTACGACTTTGTAGTACACTTCCAATCCATTTCGAACACCTTCAATAAGCCTCGCAGCGCGAAGTTTCGCCAAGTG
>CAZINL010000111.1:0-10097 GCA_964540595.1 uncultured Clostridia bacterium | reverse complement strand
TGGGCTGACCCACAGCGAGCGTTGTGTTCGAGAGATCGTCGCTCTGCGCCAGCACTTGGCTCCACTGGACGAGACAACAACAACCGAAGCGCTGCATCAGCAGATCCAGCTAGCTCGGGAGTTCGCTCAGGACGCTGAGCGATGCGGCGCCCTGGTAGCAGCACTGGCGAAGCGTCTGGATGGCCAGCGCCAGCGAGCCCGTGAGCTCGCCGACCGCTGGCAGGAAGTCCTACAGCCGGTCCTGTCCCTATGGCAGCAGTGCGGTGGGGAACTATCCGCGCTAAGAGCTCACTACCGCGCCTATGGTCTACTCGTACAAGAAAAGGCGCAGGTGGAGCAGGGGCTACAGGCAGCTTTGCAGGCGCGCCAGGTGGGGAGCCTAGCGGATCTGGAGCGGAGCAAGGCCGATCAGACGCTGAACTTGGTCGCCATCAAGAGCCGCTGGCAGGGATTGATCGATCAGCACCCGGGGCTCCCTTCCCAGGAAGAGGCCAATCATGGCCAGACCATAGCCGATCAGTACAAAAACGTCCAAGACGAGCTGAGCTCCCTACGGGAGCAGATCGGACAGCTGCAGAGCCGAGAAGATGAGCTGCGTGAGCGTCAAGCCATGCTGCAGGGACAGAGCCCGATCAATATCGCCGCCGCAGGCGATCAGCTGGTCGGCTTGCGGGATGATCAGAGCCGGATGCAGCGCGAACTGCAAGCACTCGGACTGACCTACCGCGAGCTAAAGGCTGCCATCGCAGATTACGAGGGCAGCCATCGCGAGCGTTTGGCCGCTCAGACCACGGCCTATTTCCGTCAGATCACCGGCGATACATCGAGAACGGTCGAGCTTACTACCGACTTCGGCGTCGGGGTCTTAGCGGTTGATGGGCGCTCCGTTGCCATACAGCAGCTTAGTCAAGGGGCACGGGATCAGCTATATATCAGCCTGCGCCTGGCGATCGCTGACCTGATGGCCGACAATCTTACCCTGCCGCTGATTCTTGACGACCCCTTTGTCAACTGCGACCAAGAGCGGCTGGACCGCTCGCGGGACGCGATCCGAGCGATCAGCGGGCAACGACAGGTGCTGCTCTTGACTCACCAAGCGCAGATGGCTGATTGGGGACACCGGGTGGAGGTAAGGTGAGTGCCGTTTGGGGTCAGGCACGTCAGTTCACTTGTTCAGTGACTATCATGGCTAGTGTGTGCGGTAGGGCTATACGTCCTCATTGCGATGGAACAACTGAACTGAGAGCCAGACCCCTACTGAGATAGACCGCGGGTGGCGGATGGCGGTCGCTGCCGATATGACCGCGGCTCACAGGTGCACAGCAGGCGCTGGGCGATATCGTCCCCCTTGCCTGGGGTCGAGAGCAGTTCGATGGAGACGATGGTGCTGATCCTGATCGCTGCGTTGAGGACGCAGTCGGTTGAGACTTCAGCTCCGAAGTAAGTGGAGACCGTGACCGAATCACTGCCGATGGCCGGGCGCAGCCAGACTGTGTCGGGGCTAACGACCACGAGATTGCCAACGACCGTCCTGCTTAGTGATCCAAAGAGGTAGTCAATGACGACGTTCTGGTCCTGATAGATACTCGCCAAGAGGGCATAGTTAAAGGGGCGACACGCAAAGGCCATGCTCAACACCTCAATCGTTGTGCCGCGCATGTGGGCTCACGTTTGGTGAGCGAAGTGGTGCGGCGCGTAATGGCTCTTACGTCATCTTATGCGCGTGAACTGTGTTTGGCTGCAGGTTTGGGGTTGCGGCGGACGGGATCGCCGTTCATACTAAGAGATGGGTCGTTGCTTCCCCTTCCGCACCATGGCGGACTTGTTTGATCGGAGGAACTATGAGACGAATCTGCTTGGTGATCTACCTGGTGATGATCGTGTCACTCGCGGGGTGTACCGTGCAGCCCAAGGATGCCCAAGCTTTTGAGGCTGTGCCACGGCCTTCTTTGGAGTGGCCACAAGACCATGTCATAAAGTCAGGGCCGCTGGTGGTTGGGCCAACGAGGGTGGCGCTGGGCGAGGAGATCGAGGTCAAGATCGAGGATGTGAAGCCCGAAGCGATGGCGGGGCTAGGGATCGCTCTCCTAGACCCGACTGGAGCGAGGATCAGTGCCATTACGCCCGTGCAACCGACACAGGCCATGACCGTCCCAGCCGATGGGAAGCCGGGCGCCTATAAGGTCTGGCTGGCCAAGTCGACATTCGCCGCCAATACGGGGATCAACCTCGTGGTCCTGGATGTCTACGATGGTGTTCCTCAGGTATTGCGCAACCCAGACCCGCTGAGAGTGGTCGATGTCTACCTCAATGCCATCAGCCAGAAGGACTACGCCCTGGCATGGCAGGCTCTAAGCTCGAGGTCATCCACATCCGGACGAGCAGCCTGGGCGAGCGGGTTTGAGGCGATAGCGCAGAGTATCCGCATTATCAAGATTAGCCCGCAGTCAATCCCACTGAAGGAGACCGACCAGAGCTACCGGTGCTCTGCCGATCTGGAGATCAAGACGCGGGCCAAGGGACTCTCGCTGGGGCGCACCATTCGTACGACACGTCACTTCACCATGACCAAAGAGAGCGGTGGCTGGCGGATCGACCGCATCTCGATGCTACCGTAGGGGTATATCTCGTCACGAAACTCTATAAGAAGGGGTGCTAGGCCGGGCGTGGCTGCGAAGCAACAAGCCCGGCCTAGCACCCCTCGCTCATACGCATACAAAAAGCCCGTGAGCATAAGCTCACGGGCCAATCGCTGCTAAATTAGTAGCGGGAACGGGGCTGATAGCAATCTTTGCAGTAAACAGGGCGATCGCCGCTCGGACGGAAGGGAACGCGAGCAGGCTTGCCGCAGTTAGCGCAGACAGCTTCAAACATCTCACGGGGCTGGGTGCTGCCACCCTCACCGCGCTGAGCCTTGCGGGCACCGCGGCAGGAAGGGCAACGGGAAGGTTCGTTCTCGAAACCGCGGGAAGCATAGAATTCTTGCTCGCCGGCGGTGAAAACGAATTCGGCGCCGCAATCACGGCAGGTTAGAGTCTTGTCTTGATACATTCTTTTTCCTCCTAACCACTAATGGGAAAGTGTTTCGTCCATGTTTCACGTGGCTAAGAGGCGGGATAGTCGCGACACGGCTCTCTACTCCTGTCCTAAGCCAAACTACACATAACAGACGATACCTCACTATAGCATGGTTAGAACAAAACTGTCAATACATAGCATGCTCACCTGTATCAATCAGAAACGAGCAGGCGACGAAGATTTTCCATCACTGCTGAAGGTGAAACGCCCTGAAGGGAGAATATTCTATCTGAGCAACATATTGGGTAATATTTGCAGAATGTGGGGGATACAGCTTGTCCGTTCAGACTCCCCGTACCGGTAGTCCAACCGCAGCTCATGGCCCAAGTCTCGTGAGAGAACTGCTCTCCAGTTACCTGGTACGCCGCATCTTTCGTGCCGTCATTACCATCTACTTGGTGACGACCGCCACCTTCGTCCTCATCCGCTTGATGCCTGGCAACCCGATCTCGGTGCTGGTCAATGATCTCGTTAGCCGAGGCACCATGGGCTACCAGGAAGCCATGGACTACGCATCATCCATGTTCCAGGTGGACTTTAGCGCACCCCTCTGGAGGCAGTACCTGGATTTCCTAGGTGGCCTGCTTAAGGGCGATCTAGGCCAGTCTATCTCATCCATGGGGACCAAGGTCACCACCCTAATTATGCAGTTCCTCCCGTGGACGCTGTTCGTTGTGACACTCTCCCTCTGCATCAGCTTTGCTCTCGGCACCATGCTCGGCATGTTCGTCGCCTATCGGCGCGAGACGTGGATAGACCACATTTTGACCATCATTGCCGCGATCATCAGCGCCGTTCCGAACTACCTGATCGCCATCCTGCTTTTGGTCTTTGGCGGCGTGCATTGGGGCTGGTTTGACATCGCCTCCATGCGCGGCTCGTTTTCACCCGGTATGGTACCGTCGTTCAGCCTCCACTTCTTTGCTGATGTCGTCTACCATGCCACCCTGCCGCTGATTACCTATGTCTTAACCACTCTGGGCAGCTGGATGTTGACCATGAAGGCCAGCACGAACTCCACCCTGGGTGAAGATTATGTCACGGTGGCCAAGGCTCGCGGCCTAACCGATGGTCGTATCACCATGGGGTATGTCGGGCGCAATGCCATCCTGCCGCTGGTCACTCAGTTGGCCATCTCCATCGGCTTCGTGGTCGGTGGCTCCATCCTGATCGAGTCGCTCTTTGTTTATCAGGGTGTAGGCAAACTGCTGAGCACCGCGGTGGGCTCACGTGACTATCCCTTGATGCAGGGGCTGTTCTTGGTGATCACTTGCTCCGTGATCGTGGCCAATCTTCTGGCTGATCTGCTCTGCAGCAAGCTCGATCCCCGCATTCGCTTGTCTGGAAAGAGGAGGTCGTAGGCATGCCGACTATCCGCTACTTCCTGACCCAGATGAGCCGCAACCGGATCGGCTTCGCTGGCTTTGTGATCTTCTGCCTAATCGTCCTCTACACGCTCGTTGGGCCGCTGCTGGTGCCTCTTGACCCCAGCGCGCATCTTGACGAGATCTACCAGACGCCCTCTGCCCGCCATTGGTTGGGGACGGACAATCAGGGACGCGACATCTTTGCCCAGATCACTCATGGCGGACGGACCCTCATCCAGACCGCCGCGCTGGCGGCGACCACCTCTACGGTGATCGCTGTCACCTTCGGCTCACTCGGCGCGCTGCTGGGCGGTTGGGCTGACACTGTGATCGTCGGCGCGGCGGATATGGTCCTCACCATACCGCAGTTTCCGCTCTTGGCGGTGCTCGCCACCTTTATCCGGTTGCAGAGCGGGGTCGCCCTCGGGATGCTCCTGGGGCTGCTCTCATGGGCGGGGCTCCTGCGCTCGGTGCGCGCCGTGGTCCTGAGTCTACGGGAACGTGATTATGTGCAGGCGGCCCGGGGCTTGGGGCTGCCCACCAGCCATATTCTGTTCAAAGAAATCCTGCCCAACATGGTCGGCTATATCGCCATTAGCTTCACCTTTGCCATGACTTCGGCCATGTACTCGCAGGTCGGATTGATCATGCTCGGGATGGTCCCTCTGGCCTCGCAGAACTGGGGTGTCATGATCTCCATGGCCTGGGGCCGGGGTGCGATCTTCAACCGCAGCAGCGTCTGGTACATCATGGCGCCTGTCAGCGCCATCGCCCTCCTGCAACTCTCCTTGGTGACCATGACTCGGTCGCTGGAAGAGGTCTTCAATCCGCGGCTGAGGGGGGGAGAGTAGCATGGCGGACCCGATCATGTCAGTCCGTGGTCTCAACGTAGTCTATCAGGGGCGGCGCGGGATCGCTCAAGCTGTCCGTGGTGTCGACCTCGATCTGTTCGCCGGCGAGACCCTGGCCCTAATCGGTGAGAGCGGCTGCGGCAAGAGCACGCTGGGGTTCTCGCTGATTCGTCTCAGCCCGTCCAATGCCAAGATCACCGAGGGCAGCGTCGTCTTTCGCGGTCGCGGTCAAGAGACGGCGGTGCTGCAGCTCTCGACCGACGCCCTGCGCCGCTATCGTTGGCAGGACTGTGCGCTGGTCCTACAGTCGGCGCTCAATGCCTTCAACCCGGTTATCCGCGTGCGCGATCATTTTATCGACACAGCCAAGGCCCATGGTCTCAAGGATACGAGGGAGATCGAGCAGCGCGCAGCGCAACTGCTCACTTGGGTTCAGCTCGATCCCAAGCGGGTGCTGCCCGCCTATCCTCATGAGCTGAGCGGTGGCATGCGTCAGCGCCTCTTGCTGGCGCTGGGCCTGCTGCTCGAACCACGCGTCGTGATCCTCGACGAACCGACCACCGCCCTGGATGTGCTCACCCAGCGCAGCATCATCGAACTGCTGCAGCGACTCAAGGCCAAGCTGGGTTTCACCATGATCCTTATCTCCCACGACCTGTCCTTGGCCGCCGAACTGGCTGACCGCGTGGCTACCATGTATGCGGGACAGATCATCGAGCTGGCGGATGTGTACACCATCTTTGAGCGCCCCGCTCATCCCTATACCGTAGGACTCATCCACGCCGTGCCGACCTTGGGCGGCGGCAGTGGGAAGCTGGTCTCCATCCCTGGCAGCCCGCCCGATCTCGTAGAGCTGCCCAAAGGATGTGCCTTCCACCCACGCTGTCAGTACGCCACCGAGCTCTGCCGCAGTGAAGAGCCTGAAACCGTCACGATCGCCAGGGGACATACCCTGCAGTGCCACCACTGGCAACAGGTCGCTGATCTCGCAGCGAAGATGGCGAAGTCACGCCAGGAGCTCGCCAGTGGGGGAGGGGCCTTAGTATGACCGTGATGCTCAAACTTGAGAATGTCAGCCAGTATTTCGGGACGGCCAAGAAGCCAATCAAGGCGGTCGACGATCTCAGCCTGGAGCTTGAGGCCGGCAAGGTTCTCTGCCTCGTGGGCGAGAGCGGTTGCGGCAAGACTACCACCGGCAAGATGGCGGCTGGCATCCTGCAACCTACCGCTGGGCGGGTTATCTTCGAGGGCAAGGACCCGTGGCGTCTATCGCCCGAGGAAGCGTTGAGGTATCGCCTGGCTGTGCAGTATGTGCACCAGGACCCCTACACCTCGCTCAATCCATCGCGGACCATCGGTGACGCACTTGCGGCGCCGCTGCTTTATCACAAGCTCTCCACTCCAGCCACCGTGCGCGCTCGCATGATCGAGCTCCTGGAGCTGGTCGATCTGACCCCAGCCGCCGAGATCATCGACAAGTATCCTCACCAGCTCAGCGGTGGGCAGAGGCAGCGCGTCTCAGTGGCGCGTTCGCTGACCGTAAACCCGCGGTTGCTGGTTGCCGACGAAGCGGTCTCCATGGTCGATGTCTCCATCCGTGCCAGCCTGCTCAATACCCTAGCGGGCTTAGGTGAGAAGCTGGGGACGACATTCCTCTTCATCACCCATGATCTGGCTGTAGCCCGCTACTTCGCCTGGGATGGGCATATCGCGGTCATGTACCTGGGCCAAGTCGTGGAGTATGCTCGCACTCCCGATCTACTCGGGCGACCCACCCATCCCTATACTCAGGCGCTCTTGGGGGCGTTGCCTGAAGCCGATCCTAAGCACACCCGTAGCAAAGAGCGGGTCCAGCTACGCAGCCCCGACGTCCCCAGTCTGCTGAATCTCCCCAGCGGCTGCTACTTCCACCCGCGCTGTCCGCGTTACATGGCAGGCGTCTGCGACCGAGAGCAGCCGAAGCTCGAAGCCGTGCGCGAGGGACATCAAGTCTGCTGCCACCTGGCACAGCTGGGAGGGCAGAGCTGAGATGGGGCGCGAAACGTTGGCATTGCCGATCTTCCTTGTCCTGTCATCGGGCGTCCTACTGCTGTTTCTCGACCGTTCCAGCGCCGAGTTCGTCATCACCGTCGCGACCTTCATCCTGGCCAGCCTGCTGTTGGTAGGGGTGGTGTGGAAGATACGGCGGGGGTGACCCGTGCCGAAAGAGATCAGACACCAGACACCAGCGGTCAGATGTAGCTCCCTTAAGCAGGTATTCAGCAAAGAAGAACCAGAGAGTAGTAGAGTGCTAGAAGCACGGGAACACTGCGTCTTGTTTTCACCCCTCTGGTGTCTGGTGTCTCGATGAAGCCTTCGGCTTCATCTCGTGGTTCTATCACGGGCAACCGTGTGGAATAAGGTATCTCAGGAGGGAATCTCATAAGGAAGAGGAGGGTTTTTCGGAAAATGCGCATGAGCAAACTGTTGACCGTCTCGTTCGTCCTGCTTCTCAGTATGGCGATGGTGCTCTCGGGCTGTAATCAGCCTGCCCAGAACACTCAGCCCAACACTCCAGCTCCTGCCACGGATAAGAGCTTCTATGGTGCTTGGCCATACGCCATGCCTCCCAAAGGTCACTTCAACGAGTTTGCCACCGACAACCTGCTCAACTCATCTCCCTACCAGAAGGTCATGTATCAACCCCTCATGATCCATGAGACTGTGAAGGACAACTGGCTCCCCATCCTAGCCACTGAGTACAAGGTCGACAACGCCAAGAACACCGTCACCGTCAAGCTGCGCTCTGGTGTAAAGTGGTCTGATGGCAGTGAGTTCACCTCCAAGGACGTCATCGACACCATGCTGATCGACAAGGCCCGCAACCTTACCGTTTGGAGCTACCTGACCAAGGTTGAGGCCACCGACAAGAGCACCGTGGTCTACACCCTGAGCAATCCGTCGACCATCGCCGTCCGCTACATCCTCAGCACCTCGCCCAAGCCTTCCTCCCTCTACGGGAAGTTCGCCGACGAGCTCAAGGCCCTTTTTGACGGCGGCAAGGACTACAAGTCCGATGAAGTCAAGAAGGTCATGGCCGACAAGGTCACTCCGTTCCGTCCGGAAAAACCGGTCGTTACAGGTGCCTACATGATCGACCCCAAGACCATCACCGATGCTCAGTTGACCATGGTCAAGAACCCCACCGCCTGGAATGCTGCTCAGTCGAAGTTTGAGAAGATCGTCATCTACTGTGGCGAGACCGATGCCATCACCCCGTTGGTCCTGCAGAAGAAGATCGACTTCGCCACCCATGCCTTCCCGGTGGCTACCGATCAACAGATGGTCAAGGATGGCATCCGCGTTATCCGCTTCCCGTTCTATACCGGCCCAGCGCTGTTCTTTAACCATGACGTCTACCCGTTCAACCTGCCTCAGGTTCGCCAAGCCTTCGCCTACTCGATCAACCGCGACGATACCGGTGTCGCCGCTCTCGGCAAGTCCGGCATCGGCGTTAAGAACATGACCGGTCTCAGCGACAACCTCGTTGGCACTTGGGTCGACAAGGATGTCCTGAGCAAGCTAAACAACTACGCTTTCGACACCAAGAAGGCCGAGGACCTGCTAAAGGGCCTGAAGTTCACTAAGGGCGCTGATGGCATCTGGGTGGACGACAAGGGCAAGAAGATGGAGTATGAGCTAAAGGTTCCAGGCGACTACGCCGACTGGATGGGTTCTGCTGAGAACGCTGCCGCGCAGTGGACCAAGTTCGGCATCAAAGTGACCGTTCGTCCCGTTCCGTCCAGCCAGCAGTCTACCGAGGTCCAAGAAGGCAAGTTCGAACTGGCCTACCGTCCGTGGGGCGTCACCACGCCGCATCCGCACTTCGCCTATAATGCCAACCTGCGTACCTTCAACTACCCTGTCACTGAACCGAAGGGCAAGGGCATGAACTTCCCGATGGTCCAGAAGTACAGCGGTGGTGAGATCGACTTCGACAAAGAGGTCATCAACATGGGCAAGGGGCTCGATCAGGCTGAGCAGAAGAAGATCGCGACCAAGGTTGCGCAGGCCTTCAACGAACTGCTGCCGATCGTCCCGCTCTTCGAGCGCTATGGTAACGGTCCTGCCCTTGACGCCCGCGTCAAGAACTGGCCGGCCGATGGCGCTGACATTCTGAAGAACGCTCCGACCGACCACTTTGTGACCATTCTTCTCCTCACCGGCGGGATCGAGCCTAAATAAGGCACCGATCAAGAACGACTGACCAGATCACTCTGGTCAGTCGTTTCATGATCAACATGAGGTAGATTTTGCCCAAACATTGCTGTAAAATGGAAACGGGTCTATGAATGAATATTGGAAATGGATGGTGAGGATGATGCCGGATTTCTTCAGTCGGCTGAAAGAAGGCGTAGCCAAAGGAGTTACCACGGTCAGCGTGAAATCCAAGGAAGTCATGGAAACCACCAAGGTGAAGACCCAGATCAGCTCGCTCCAGGAGCAGGTAAAATGCCAACAGGCCGAACTTGGGCAGGCGGTAATGCCGATGATACTGGGTAGGACCATCGAGGATGAGGCGCTGCTGGCACGCTGCCAGGCCATCCAGTCACTAGAAGAGCAGATCAGAAGCTTGGATGCCCAGCTCGAGCAGATTCGCGCTCAGAGCGACCAGGCGCTCAGCTCCATGCAAACCCATACCCCTGCCCAACCGCAGTATCAGGCGCAGCCTCAGGGGCAGTATCAGGCGTCAGTGCCGACGGCACCCCCCATGCCGAACCCGTCATTCCCCTCGAGCCCAGCCAATCAACCGTCTGCTCCT
>CAZINL010000110.1:0-10139 GCA_964540595.1 uncultured Clostridia bacterium | reverse complement strand
TCAACGGCCAATATGCTTGTAGGGGCGCTGCTCTGCCGCGCCCGCCGTCCCGCATATCGGTCCCATGCGATTCATACGTTGCTAGTGTGCCCAGCGACCATCTCTATGTGCGCACACATAAGAAGAACGGTGCCACCGTCGTGGCACCGTTTTCGCTGTCTCGTCGAGCGCTCATCCTCACTTTGGGCTGGTGATTGGCTCATTGCATCACCCAATCACCTTTACCGCATTCTCCTTGATCTTCGTCACCAGCTCCACCAGCTGCCGCTGCTTGGAGCCGTCAAACAGCTTCATGAAGCTCTGCGGTTTGTCGAAGGGTGGCCTGGTCAGCTCAGCTATGTTCTCGATATAGCCGTTTTGCACCACATAATCGATGATCTTCTTGACGAAGACGATCTGCGCCTGGCTGAGCGACTGGTCATTGATGAACTGCGAGAAGGCCGCACTGGCTGCCTCATAGTCGAGTTTCGCGATCTTGCGCACCAGAAGGCCAAACGGCGTATCCCTGAACTCTCGCTGATAGTCCTCCACCGACCCCAGCTCGTGGGTAAAGATCCGCTCCAGGTCCTGATAGTCTAGGGCGGTCAGCGGGATATTGTGACAAAGCTTATGGATCGCCAGGTGATCGCGGTGCTGCTCGATATAGCGGTTAACCTTCTGTCGATAGTCGGTGAAGTCATAGGCCTGCCCGAGCGGTTCCCCCTCTTTGACCTGGAGAACGTCATCGGTCAGATTGGTGTAGACGTTGCCTCTGGGCTCCCCATCGACGATGAACTTGATCAGCTCGCGCAGTTCGACTCTCACCTGCTCAAAGGTCAAGAGATCGGCACTCTGCCAGAACTCGTCGCTGGCGACACTCTGAATCAGACCCAGCTTCGCCTTGACCTGCGGGATGGTCGCCCGGCGCGAGAGCTCGCTACAGAGGGTCATCAGCTGCTTCTTGCCCCGGGTAAACTGCGGCAGCCCTTCGATCTGAGCCAGCATCAAGCCATAGATCAGGTTGTCAAAGCGCTTGGCGTACTCATCGGCATCGTCCATATAGACCAACGGCGCCAGATGAGCCACGAGGTGATGCCTATCCATCTCCGCTAGGCAGATGTAGGCTGCCTTATGCTTGTACTTCTCGACATGCTGCCGCTGCAGCTTGACCGCGATCAGCTCAGGGTTCAGCGCCTGGATCTGCTGCAGAACGGTCTCGACCAGGCCATCGCGCACAGCCTGATAGGGATCGGCGATGAAGGCCGCATCCTGGAGATGGGCGATCAGGCTGATCCGCTTGGCGAAGATCGCCTCAGAGAGGCTCTGGGTCTCGTTGCCCAGCAGTCCCTCCTGGTGCTCGCGGAAGAACTCAAAGTTGCCCAGGTAGTCGAAGATCAGAAAATGGGTCTTATGCTGCCCGTCGCCAAACAAGTTCTTGCACAGCCGCGTGCCGCGGCCAATCATCTGCCAGAACTTAGTCTTCGAGCGTACCCGCTTAAAGAAGACCAGACTGACCACTTCGGGGACATCGATCCCGGTATCGAGCATATCCACCGAGACGGCGATATGGGGGTCGCGCTCCGCCACCTTAAAGTCTTCGATGATGCTTTGCGCATAGCTGTCATCGCAGATCACCCGTTTGGCAAAGCTGCCGCGATACTGGGGATAGAGCTTGTCAAAGCGCTCGATGATGTACTCGGCGTGCCGCTTGTTCTGGGCGAAGATGATTGTCTTACCCAGACGATCGCCGCCCGCCACCTTGATCCCCCGGGTCATCAGCTCTTCGAGGACCATATCGACCGTGGCCTGGTTGAAGATATAGGTATTGACCTCGGGCGAGGGGATAAAGTCTGGCATCTCACCATCTTCGTCGGTGAAGTCCTCTTCGTAGCGCTCCTTGTCCTCATCAGAGAGTTCGTCGTAGACGATCCCCTGCTCTAAGAACTTGGTCTTGACCTCGATATTGTAGTAGGGCACCAAGACATGGTCCTGCTCCACCGCGGTCTCGTAGTCATAGGCATAGGTGGGGACACCCTTCTCCATCTCAAAGAAGTCGTAGGTATTGCGGTCGACATCGGTCTTGGGCGTCGCGGTCAGGCCGACCAACAAACCATCAAAGTACTGGAAGATCGCCCGGTACTTCTTGAAGATGCTGCGATGGGCCTCGTCGATCACGATCAGGTCAAAATGCGCGGGGGTAAAGAGCCGTTGACCGTCCTCGCTCTTGGCGGTATCGATGGCGTTGAGCATGGTCGGGTAGGTGGAGAAGACGATGCGGGCGTTCTTATCGTCTTTGTTGCTCAAGAGATTGCACAGCGACATCGCCGGCAGATGAGTCTTGAAGTCGTCCTTGGCCTGCCTGACCAAGGCGGTGCGGTCGGCCAGGAAGAGGGTATTGGTGACGTAGCCCCCTCGCGACAAGACATCAGTCAGACTCGCGGCGGTACGGGTCTTGCCGGTGCCGGTGGCCATGACCAAAAGCGCCTTGCGCTGGCCGGACTCGATCGCCGCACAGATGGCGCGGATCGCCTCTTTCTGGTAGTAGCGGTCGGTGATCCTATCATCGATCGTCACCTCTTCCAGCAGCTGACGCTGGGTGCGGCGATTGATCAGCTTCTCTAAGTCGGCCTTGGCGAAGAGACCGCTCACGCGCCGCTGGGGCGAGCTACGATCATCCCAAAGATAGGTCTCAAAGCCATTGGTGGTAAAGATCAGCGGCCGGCGACCGGTCATCCGCTCCAGGCAGTCGGCGTAGAGCTTGGCCTGCTGAGTGCCTATCTTGGGGTCCTTGGAGCTGCGCTTAGCTTCGATCAGAGCGAGGGGCAGCCCGTCTTTGCCATAGAGCACGTAATCGGCGTAGCCTTTGCCCTCGCCATAGGGCATACCGTAGAGCTCCACCTCTTCGCGCACGTCATCGCCAAAGCTCCAGCCGAGCAGCTTCAGGTCCACGTCGATATATTTCTTGCGGGTGAGAAACTCGGAGATATCCTGCGGGGTAAACTGACGTTCTTCCTGATGCTGCTGCTTGTCGGCGGTCAGCTGGCTGCTGAGCGCCGCGACCTGCGCCCGCAGCGCCTCGATCTCGGAGTCCTTCTGCTCGATTAGGGTATCCTTCGCCCGAATCTTGGCCTCGTCGAGGAGCACCAACTCCTGAGGGACACGCGCCTCATCGAAGCGGCGTTCGCAGTAGTCGGCGCCATAGCAGTAGTCGATCCACTGGACGAACTCGAAGAGTGAGGCGAGCGAGAGCAGCGCGTCGCTGCGGCTGATCGCCTTGTCGGTGTGGACTGCCAGGTTGCCCAGCTTGGTGATATAGGGGAGCTTGCTCCAGGTCTGACTATCGACGGCATAGCGAAACGATGGCTCATGGATCAAAGCCTGCAAGTTGTCCTTGTAGGGCATGGCGAGGCTCTGGTCTGCCGCGTAGACCCACTTCACCGCCAGTTCAAAGGCCTTGCGGCTACCCACCGCCGCCATGGCAGGCGAAGATGCTAGCACGCGCTCGGCCTCGATGCAGGCGTTGGCAAACAGCGCGTAGACCGGCTGGCTGTGGAGGAAGTCAAAGTTGGCAGACACGTTCGCTCACTCCGTTCGCGGTAGAATTAAGAATTAAGACTTAAGAATTAAGAATTAGGAGTTGGAGGTCAAGGGTCAGGAGTCAAGAGCCATGCCGCTACACGGCGTAGGAGGCCAGGAAAGCCGGGGCACGGTGTGCCCCTCCACGGGCGCGGCAAGCAGCGCCCCTACATGCGACGCATCGGTTTCACGAGGCGCAATGGGCGAGCAACAGCAGTAGTCGTAGGGGCGTATCGCATACGCCCGCGGGCCACCTACAGGCGACCCTGTTGGCCCAACACTACTCACTCAAAGAACTCACTCATCAGACTGTCGAAGAGATGCTGAGTCTCGTCGATGGCCTTCCTAACCAGGGTCTTCTGCTCTTCGATCCTGGTGACGAGCTCGGCGAAGCGAGTCTGGAGAGGCAGGGGCGGGTAAACCACCGACAAATCGCCAATATTCCTCAGACTTAGGTTCGCACGTGCAACATCCACCTGCATTTCACTATACATCTGAAGGGCCTTAGGGGAGTTCAGATAGTGACACAAATAAGTGAGGCAGACATCCTTATTGCAGCGAACCAGCGCAACTGCTTGGTTAATATTCGCTACTTCACTTGAGTAGAAGATTGCTGCCCTACCAATGGAAGCACCTACTAAATTTATCAGCAAATCACCGTACTCCAAAATTGAGCGGCTTTGACGCAGGTTGATTTGACTCTCCACGTATTTACGCCTTGAGAGATCCATATATCCCTCTCGAACGTTCTCACTTGTGACAAATAGCACCTGGTTCTGATCATCAGTGTAGTTTATCCCTTGCCAGCCTGGCGAAGCACCTTTGGTTATCAATGAACTCAGGTCTCGAAGCGTCCTGACTTCCCACCCTTTCTCATTCGTCATGGGGTCACCGAACATCTCAAAGAAGGTGGCTTTGATCAGGCTATCCAGCTCCGCGAGGTGTCGCCTGCGCATGGCGAGCAGTTCAGCGGTAGTATCGAGGGTGTGGGCGATATGCTTTTGGGTTTCCAGGAGGGGGAGGGGGATCTCAATGTCGCCAAGGGTTGCCTTGTTTAGAGTTACCCCCTTAGCCGCCTTATTGACCCCTATGGACCAATCGCGATTCTTTAGTAAATGATATAGGTAACTTGTATCTACCTCATATATGTCCCTATCTATGAAGGCCATTATGGCTTCATTGGTGTATATGTCTTGCGCGGTGATACAAGCCTTACCTATCGATAGCTTGAAACTCATGATGACGGTACCTTCGGGTACTACTTTGATACCCGTCTCTGCGACCGCTGCATCAGTGATAGCCTCTTTGGTGTGGTCAATATACTTTCCGGCAGCACTTATGTCAGCTATCGACACCCATTTGTTTGAGCCACCAGTCCAGTAGCCTGGATTGTCTCTGCTCGGGGTCTTTCCCATCTGGAGATCAAAAACTTCCCCCAGCTTCACCATTTCCCACTTACTCACCGATAAGCCTCCTCAGTTCCGCCATCTTGGCAGCGATATCGAGGCTCAGTTGATCCAGCCGATCCACGATCATCTGGGGTGGGTCATATTCCACCTTCTCGTAAACCACTTCCTTGTAGCGGTTGATGGAGAGGTCGTAATCATTGGCGACGATGGCGGACTTCTCGACAAAGAAGCTCTGCTCGGTGGGTCTGCGGTCGATCTCGCCTTGAGGGTTGTGGAAGCGAGCGATGATATCGGGGATATCGTTGGCCTCGATGGGGGTGCGTTTGTCGTCCAGGGAGAAGCCGTCAGCCTTCATATCGTAGAACCAAACTTTGTCCGTACCCCCAGCCCCAGTCTTGGTGAAGACCAGCACAGCGGTGCTTACCCCGGCGTAGGGTTTGAAGACCCCGCTGGGCATGGAGATGATCGCTTGCAGTTGATGCTTCTCCACCAGCTCTTGGCGCAGGGCTTTGTGCGCTTTGGTGGTACCAAAGAGCACTCCGTCGGGGACGATGCAGGCACAGCGACCGCCCTTGCGCAGCATGCGCAGGAAGAGTGCTACGAAGAGTAGCTCGGTCTTCTTGGTATCGCAGACGGACCTGAGATTGTCGTGGATGCTCTCGGCGTCAACGGTACCGGTGAAGGGCGGGTTAGCGAGGATGATATCGTAGGTGGAGGCGATCTGGTTCTGCTTCGAGACGCTGTCCACATAGTCGATGCGGGGATGGGTGATGGAGTGCAGCATCAGATTCATGGCGGAGAGGCGCAGCATGGTGCGGTCGGTGTCAAAGCCGGTGAACATGGTACTGGCAAAGTGATCCCACTCCTCGGGGCTCATCGTTGCCTCATAGTTCTCCCTGATGTACTCGGCTGAGGAGACCAGGAAGCCGGCGGTCCCACAGGCCGGGTCGCAGATCTCTTCCGCAGGGGTTGGGGCGACCAGTCGCACCATCATGTCACGGATATGCTTGGGTGTACGGAATTGACCGTTTTGACCGGCGGTGGAGAGCTTGCCCAGCATATACTCGTACAAGTCGCCCTGCATGTCCAGGTCCTTGATATCGTGTTCGTACAGCTCGTCCAGGCCGGTGATGATCTTCTGCAACACCTGTGGGGTGGGGATCAGGAACATGGCGTCCTGCATGTAGCGGGAGAAGGCGGAGCTCTTCTCACCATTCATCGCCTTGATAAAGGGAAAGACCTTACTGCCGACGATATCGTAGATCAGGCGGGCGTCTTTGGTCTTAAACCTGCTCCAGCGCATGGCCTGCCCAGCCTCATCTTGGGGGAAGATCATCGGCATAGGCTCGCCGCTTAGCGCGGCGAAGCTCTCGTTCTCCAGCTCCTTTTCATCTAAGGAACGGATGAACATCAGGTATGTAAGTTGCTCGATGACGGTCAGAGGGTTGGTGATCCCACCAGCCCAGATATCGGTCCATATCTTATCGACTTTGTTGCGAACTTCACCTGTCAGCATCAGTTGTACTCCTTTATGTACGATTGGTGTGGTGTCGTGGTACTTCCATATAGACCCA
The DNA here is from genome assembly GCA_964540595.1 of uncultured Clostridia bacterium. GTDB lineage: Bacteria > Bacillota > JAAYKD01 > JAAYKD01 > CAYOCI01 > CAYOCI01. The sequence continues at coordinate 3,601 of CAZINL010000110.1, read as the reverse complement.
TAACATTTTCATTATAGCATTTATTTTGAGCGGTGTGGGAAGACGAGCAGTGAAACAGATAACGCCCGTCCGCTGCAACGCGGAACGGGCGACGTAGTAGTGGAGACGAATTGCCGGCCTTGGCACGGGCGCAGCATGGCTGCGCCCGGACGACAGTCTCTCTAGTGTCTAGTGTCTTGGGTCTAGTGTCTCACTACGGCAGATAGTCCAACGGATTCGCCGTCTGGCCGCCGATGTTGACGCCGAAGTCCAAATGCGGTCCGGTGGACTTGCCGGTGCTGCCGACAGCGCCCACGCGCTGACCGGAGCTAACACGTTGCCCTTCAGAAACGTCGATGCGGCTAAGATGGGAGTAACGGGTCACAAGACCATTCTGATGATCGATCATCACGGTCAGCCCATAGCCGCCATAGCTGGCTGCCATCACCACGCGACCAGATCCCACGGCTGCTACCGACTGCCCGCTGGGGGCACCGATATCGATCCCCTTGTGGAACTGACCGCCGCCGTAGACGGGATCCTCGCGCCATCCGTAGTAGGATGTGATCGGACCCGAGGTCGGCCAGAGGCCAAAGGTGCTGCCGCTATTGCTGGTAGAGGTCGGCACAGAACTATCGCTCGGTGCGGCCTCTTCGGCGGCACCACCGCCACGGTTGGCCGCTTGCTGACGGATACGGACCGGTTTGGCACCGGGGATAAAGAGCTTGGTTTCGGGGGCCAGTGTATCCGGGTTGACTTCCGGATTCGCCTGGATGATCTCATCCAGCGAGACCTGGTAAAGCGAAGCCAGATACCAGAGTGAGTCACCATCGGTGGTCTCGTGGATCACGCCATCGGCATTCGGGATCACCAACTTCTGACCAATGGCGAGCACCGCTTCATCATCGATCCCGTTGCTGGCGGCGATGGTCTCCACGCTGAGACCGAAGCGAGCTGCCACGCCCGAGAGGGTGTCACCTTCCACCACCAGATAGTCCTGCCAGAGAGCCTGCTTGTCGCCAGCGGCAGGGGGCGCAGCCTCGGTGGTATCCGCTTGTTCTGCCGCAGCGGCTTCGCCAGCAGCAGATCCTAATTCCTTAGCTTCTCCGACGGTCTGCTGAAAGGCGGTCACCGACGGCGCAGCCGCCTGGGCACGCCAGCTTCTAAAGCCCCACACGCCGATAGGAGTCATTACTAGAGCTGCGGCAATACCCGCGGCCATGGCTTTTCTTCGTAAATCGAGAGTCACACCATCATCCTTTCGTGGTTCCGTGTCGCGAATCTAGCACCACGTTGGCACCGAGGCGATCCATGTCAGCAGTGATAAAGAGTCTCATTCGCTTACTGCTATTATCCAAGTTCTTGGATGCATATGCAATGAAACATTATGGTAACAAAATCGCAACAGGTCTTAACCAGTTTGACATGGGTAGCGGGTGGCGGGATTTCGTCCAGCATGTTAGAATGCGGGATAAGCTAATTGAGTCCACAAGTCCACAAGAACACGAGTCCACAAGACGGCTCATGACTTGTGACTTCTGACCCATACTAACGATGAGGTGAGACCATGACTGACAAAACCTATGTGGAAGCGTTTGTCGAGATCCCCAAAGGCAGCAGCAACAAGTACGAATATGATCACGAGCGCCATTGTATGGTGCTGGACCGGGTGCTCTTCTCGCCGATGTTCTACCCGGCGGAGTATGGCTTCATCCCTAATACCTTGGCCGACGATGGCGACCCTATGGACATCATGGTGCTGATGGCCAACCCCACCTTCCCGGGTTGCCTCATCCGCGCGCGGGTGATCGGCGTCTTCCATATGGAAGATGAGAAAGGGCACGACGAGAAGATCATCGCCGTCCCCGTCAACGATCCTCGCTACACCGAGATCAGAGACATCAACGACATGGGCGCCCACACCAAGAAGGAGTTTGAGCACTTCTTCTCGCAGTACAAACAGCTAGAGGGCAAAGAGGTGCATGTCCAAGGCTGGGGCGATCTTGATAATGCGCTGGCCGCTATCGATCGCTCACGGGCCAGATACTTAGGCGAATAAGGCATGAAAAGGACCGGGTTGCCCCGGTCCTTTTTCGTTCTATCATGTATCTAGACAACGTCGTAGCCAGCATCGGCGATCGCCTCTTTGATGGCGTCCACCGAGAGCTTACCCGCATCGTAGGTCACAGTCACGTTTTTCTTGGCCAGATCTACCACGGCGTTCTGTACGCCAGCCAAACCCTTGACAGCCTTTTCCACGCTGCCCTTGCAGTGCATTCAGGTCATGCCTTCGACTTTCAGTACGATCTCAGTCATGTTTCCACCTCCTTTCGGACCCAACCACATCAGCGGTTGGGGTCATAGTTCTTCAAGAACAGCGAGTTCGTCACCACTGACACCGAGCTAAACGCCATGGCGGCGCCGGCGATGATCGGGTTTAGGCGGCCGAAGACGGCCAACGGGATCCCCAGAGTGTTGTAGATAAATGCCCAGAAGAGGTTCTGCCGAATGGTGCGCATGGTGCGCTTGCTGAGCTTGATCGCCGCCACGATGCTGCGCAGGTCGCCACGCATCAGGGTGATATCCGCCGCTTCCATGGCGACATCGGTGCCAGTGCCAATGGCCATGCCGACATCGGCGGTGGCCAGGGCCGGGGCATCATTGATCCCGTCGCCGACCATGGCGACGATCTTACCCTGATCCTTGAGCTTCTGCACCTCTTGCGCCTTGTGCTCGGGGAGCACCTCGGCTAGGACGTTGTCTACGCCAACCTGCTTGGCGATCGCATCGGCGGTGCGGCGGTTGTCGCCGGTGATCATGTAGACCGCGATCCCCATGGACTTCAGCGCTGCGATCGCCTCGGCAGAGCTCTCCTTGACGGTATCGGCCACAGCGACGAGGCCAGCAAATGCCCCGTTGACCGCCATTAGCATGGCAGTCTTGCCCTGCCCTTCGAGCTGTTCCTGACGTTCGATGATCGTGCTGATATCCACCTGATGTTGCGCCATCATCCTGCGGTTGCCGATCAGGACGGTCTGACCATCGACCGTGGCCTTGATCCCATGACCGGGAATAGCTTCAAAGTCGGTCGGTTCGGGGACTTGCAGCCCTTTGGCCTTGGCGCTCTCGACGATCGCCACTCCGAGCGGATGCTCTGAGCCGCGTTCGGCACCGGCCGCCAGCATCAGCAACTGTTCCTGAGAGAGCTCGCCCACTGGCACCAGATCGGTGACCTCGGGCTGACCTTTGGTGATCGTACCAGTTTTGTCGAGAATGACGGCATTGACTTGGTGGGCTTTTTCTAGATGTTCGCCGCCTTTGATCAGGATCCCTGATTCAGCCCCGCGCCCGGTCCCGACCATAATGGCCGTCGGTGTCGCTAAGCCCAACGCACAGGGACAGGCGATGACCAGGACTGCGACCATGTTGATGATCGCCTGGTCCCACTCCCGGCCGACGTAGAACCAGCCGAGGAGCGTCGCCAGGGCAATGCCCACCACCACCGGGACGAAGACCGATGAGACCTGGTCGGCCAGACGCTGGATGGGGGCCTTGGACCCCTGGGCATCTTCGACCAGCTTGATAATCTGCAGCCCGTCTTCGAACGTCGCGAAGGAGCACG
>CAZINL010000109.1:0-10185 GCA_964540595.1 uncultured Clostridia bacterium | reverse complement strand
CATGATGGCTTGGAAGTATGAGACGGTGAAACCATAAGAAGGAGCTACCCGTGAGGGTAGCTCCTTCTTATGGATGACGGTTTAGCAGCAGTACTCCTCGCTCTTCGCTGGGATGTACTTCTCAAACCAGCCGCTGAGGTGTTGTAGACGCTCGACGCGGTGTTTGGGCTTGCCGGCACGGGAGAGCTCGTGGTTCTCATCGGGGAAGCGGACGAAGACCGCTTCCTTCTTCAGCCACTTCAGAGCGGTGTAGAACTGCTCACCCTGTTCGATCGGGCAGCGGTGGTCCTGTTCGCTGTGCAGGATCAGCACCGGGGTCTGGACGTTGTTGACATAGGTGATGGGGGAGTGCTTCAGGTAATGCTCGGGGTTATCCCAGGGGTTACCGTCAAACTCATACGAGCCATTATGGAAACCGACGTCGCTGGTGCCGAACATGCTGTAGCGGCTGGCAGTGCTGCGCTGGGTAACCGCCGCTTTGAAGCGGTTGGTATGGCCGATCATCCAGTTGGTCATGTAGCCGCCGTAGCTGCCGCCGGTGACGCCGAGGCGCTCAGGATCGATATAGTCTAGGGTCAGAGCATAGTCGACCGCGCCCATCAGATCGCGGTAGTCCTGTCCGCCCCAGTCGTGGTGGGTGGCGGCGTTAAACTCCTGACCATAGCCCTGACTACCCTGGGGATTGGTGAAGAGAACGGCGTAACCCTTGCTGGTCAAGACTTGGAACTCGTGCATCAGCGAGTAGCCGTAGGCGACGTGCGGGCCGCCGTGGATCTCGAGCACCATGGGGTAACGGACACCAGGCTTGAAGCCGTAGGGCTTGAGAATCCAGCCCTCGATCTCTACGCCATTGCTGGCGGTATAGGTGATCCGCTCGGGGGTGCTGATATGCACCTCGTCCAAGTAGACCTTGTTGACCTCCGTCAGGCGGGTCTCTTGGGCGCCGCAGGCCAGCGACGTATAGAGGTCACCAATGTTGGTCGGCTCGGTGACGGCATAAGCCAGACGCTTGGCGCCGCGGGAGTAGGAAAAGCCGTAGACTGCACGGTTGCCGCAGGTGATCGACTCGACCTCACCGCCTTCGGAAGGGACGCGGTAGATACGGGTGCGGCCGTGATCGGTGGCTAGGAAGTAGATCAGGCTGCCGTCTTGGCTCCAGACCGGGCCTGGATCTGAAGAACTGACCATGTCGCTGCCGACTTGATTGCCCACCGAGCGCTCAAAGCCGCAGAGCAGGGACTTGGCCTCGCCGCCAGCGGCCGAGATGGTGTAGATCCCGGTCAGGGTCGCCCCGCCGTGAGACATCTCATGAGCGTAGAAGGCGATCCGGCTGCCATCGGGGGAGAAAGAAGCAGCAGAGCAGGGCCCGAAGCTCTGGGTGAGCTTGGTGATCTCGCCACCGGAAGCTGAGATGACATAGAGGTCGCTGTAGGAGACGTAGTCGGCATCGGGGTAGCGTTTGGATGAGAAGACGATCGTCTTGCCATCGGGAGACCAAGTCGGACCGCCGTGGTCATAGTCACCGCTAGTCAATTGGCGGACCTCGCCACTCTTGGCATTGACGATGAAGATCTGGTTGCGGCGGTCGCCGAGGAAGCCCTCGCCGTTCATCTTGTAGTGCAGGCGAGTGATGACCTTGACGTCACTTTTTTCGCCCTTCTTGTCTTCTTCGTCACTGGGGCCGATTTTGCCCACGGCAGCGATCTGGGTGCCATCGGGCGACCAGACGATCCCGCCCAAGGGGCGCTTGAACTTGGTTAGCTGGCGTGCCTCGCCACCTTGGGCGGGCATCAGCCAGATCTGGTTATCGCCGCTGCGGTTGGAGACAAAGGCTAGCGTCTTGCCGTCTGGCGACCAACGGGGGCTGGTGTCCGATTTCTGGCCACCGGTAAAGGGGTAGGGCTCCCCGCCATCGGTAGCGACCATCCAGATCTGATTACGGTATTTGTTCTTATCTTGGGGATCAACGTTCTTGACCACATAGGCGATCTTGGTGCCATCGGGAGAGATCTGCGGGTCGGAGACCCATTTGAGTTGGTACAGATCCTCGATGGCTACGCGACGCTTCTGGTTGCAGTCACAGCTCATCTTTGCGCCTCCTTACAAGCGTGTTACCGGAGTATTTCGCGTTGCGTAACGACGTTTCCTGCCGTGGACGCAAAAGAGTCCCTCGCCCCTCGCTCCTCGTCCCTCGTGAGAAACGAAGCCGGGCGAGAACTATTCCCTCATTCGCTGGTAGTGACGCGTCCGGCAGGGAATTCTATGCGCTAGGACGAAAGACCATCATGACGCTATCGCCTCTACGAGGGGCAGGGGGCGAGGGACGAGGGGCCCTCACTCCAAAGGAGGGAGACAATGCTCGAACTACGTCTAGCTCTGGTTGGCTACGGCACCGTTACCAAGAGCTTAGTGGAACTTTTGGTGAATGAGAGGCAGCACCTCTATCGCGACCATGGACTGGTCTTTCATATCGTGGCGGCGGCGGATAGCAAGGGGATCGTGGTCAGCCGCGACCCTATCCCGGCAGCCAAGCTGAGCGTGGTCAAGATGGATACCGGCAGTGTCGCCTACTATCCTGGCCTAGGGCAAAAGGGGATCACCGGGCTAGAAGCCATTGAGCTGTGTGATGCGGACATCTTGGTCGAGACTACCCCGACCGACCTAAAGACTGCCGAGCCTGGTCTCACCAATATCCGTGTAGCCCTCGCTAAAGGCATGCATGTCGTGACCGCTAACAAAGGGCCACTTGCCCTACACTGGGGCGAGCTTCAATCCCTAGCCGCTCGCAAGGGGCTACAGCTGCGCTACGGAGCAGCCGCCAGTGCTGCGCTGCCGGTGCTGGAGATGGGCCGCAGCTTGGCCGAGGGGGGAGAGTTGCTCGCCTTCGAAGGGGTCTTCAATGCCACCAGCGGTTTCGTCCTCAATCAGATGGAACAGGGTCTGTCCATGGCTGATGCGGTCAAGGAAGCCCAGCGGCGCGGCTTTGCGGAAGCTGACCCCAGCCTTGACTTGGGTGGCTGGGATACCGCGGTAAAGCTCCTGATCATGGCCAATCACTTTTGGCGCCGGGCGGAGACGATTAAAGACGTCCAGGTCATGGGGGTCGGGGCCATTACCCCGCAGGAGATCCGATCCGCTATGGCTGAGGGAAAGATGATCCGGCTGATGGGACGTGGCTCTGTGGAGAGTGGCCAGCTGCGCTTATCTGTCCATCCCGAGGCACTCGACATCGCCCATCCATTGGCCTCGATCCGTCCCACAGACAAAGGGATCGTCATGACCACCCGCCACTTAGGCGAGCAGGTTCACTTGAGCCTTGGTCCCCGTCAGGCGTCCACAGCTGGCACCATGCTCGCCGATCTGATCCAGATCGGCCATGGCCTAAGCAAAGAAGGCTGCTAGCCTGAACCCAGAATAATCATGCGCTCAGAAACCAACACTAACCCTTGACCACTTTGATGGGCGAGGGTGATGTGTTTGTTTGGGCCATTTCGCCGCCTACTCGAGCGTCGACGTCACAGTGGTGACGGCAGCGCTCATGCCCACGAGTACCCTGAACACCCTCTGACTGGCAAGCTCCAAGACGATATGGAGAGTATCCGCGCTGTTCTGGAAGACAGCGCGGATTTGAGCATGCGCACTTTCTTCACTGGTGCCCATAGTAAGCGCGCAGCGGTCATCTACCTCGAGGGGATGGTCGACACATCCACTCTTCAAAGCCACGTCTTGGCACCAATCATCCAGTTTACCTCGCTGGCGGATGGCTTAGGTAGCTGGGATGCTGATATGGGAAAGTTGGCCGAGCACCTGATGGGAACGGCGATCTCGGCTGCCAAGGTAGGCGAGAGCCATCATATCGATGAACTCGTCAACCTGATCCTCACTGGTCACGTGGTTATCCTCATCGATGGCCAGAAGGCTGCCCTGGCGGTCAACTGCCCTGGTGTCGCCGAGCGCGCCGTCGGCGAGACCCTCACCGAGAGGACCGTCCGTGGTCCCAAAGAAGCCTTCAATGAGAATATCCAGACCAATATCGCTCTCGTCAGACGCAGGGCGCGCAGTACCGGGCTCAAGGTGGAGATCCTGACCGTGGGCAGACGCTCCCGTACCCGGGTTGCCATGCTTTACTATGTCGACATTGTCCAGGAAGAGTTGGTCAATGAGGTCAGACGCCGCCTGCGTACGATCAGCACCGATGTGATCGACAGCACAGGCCAGATCGAACAGTTTATTGAGGACAATACCTGGTCGACCTTTCCCCAACTGCTCAACACTGAGCGTCCCGACAAGGTGCTGGCAGCCGTCGCCGCTGGGCGAGTGGCGATCTTGGTCGATGGGGCTCCCTTCGCGCTCGTGGCCCCCTCCGTTTTTGCCGACTTCTTTGTCAGCCCTGACGATTACTATGAGCGCTGGATCGTGGGGTCGGTGATCCGCATCACTCGTTTCACGAATGCCATTCTGACCTCACTGTTGCCAGCGGCCTACATCGCCATTGTTGCTTATAACCCTGGCCTCTTGCCCACCCAACTTGCGCTGACCATTACCGGGGCGCGGGTCGAGGCACCTTTTCCCGCCTTCTTCGAGGCGCTGCTGATGGAGATCGTCCTAGAGGTGTTGCAGGAAGCCGGGGTGCGGCTCCCCCAGGCGGTCGGCCAAACGGTGACCTTCATCGGTGGCTTAGTGATCGGGCAAGCGGCTATCCAAGCGGGCTTAGTGAGTCCGATCATGGTGATCGTGGTCTCACTCACTGCGGTGACCTCATTTACCATCCCCATCTACAGCATGAATCTCGCCCTGCGCCTGCTCCGGGTACCGCTGATGATCGCCGCCAACTTCCTGGGTCTCTATGGCCTGGCCATTGCTATACTGTTCCTGCTGATCCATCTGTGCAGCCTGAAGAGCTTTGGCAAAGCCTATCTTGCTCCCCTGACGCCCTATAACCCTCGAGATTGGAAGGATGCTCTGATCCGACTTCCTACTGAGATGATGAGCACGCGCCCGGAGTTCCTGAAGCCAAAAGACCAGGATCGGTCCGAAAGTGCGACTCAGAGCTCAGGGCGAGGGGCGAGGAAAGGGGATAGGAAGGGTGGATAAGAAAGAGAGCGCCATCGTCCCCAACCAGGTGTTTAGTATCGTCGCTCTCAGCATGATCGGGGTCCGCCTGCTCTCTCTCCCCGCTGAGGTTGCCCAGGTGGCTGGGCGCGACGCCTGGATCACAACCATCGTGGCTTGGTGCATCACCATCGGAGAGATCTACATCTTCGTCAGGCTGTGCCAACGGTTTCCCCAGCTCTACTTTCCTCAGATACTCCATCGGGTCTACGGCCGCTGGATTGGAGACCTTTTTACTGTTTCTTTCATTGCGCTTCTTTTCGGTAGCGCTGGGCTCAGTCTGCGCGAGTTCTCAGCCACCATACGAGTGAGCATCCTCGACCGCACCCCTCCTTGGGTGATCTGGGTCACCGTGCTCCTGGCCAGCTGTTATCTCGTCCACAGTGGACTGGAGACCATGGCTCGTTTGTACGATATTCTCTATCCTGTGATGCTGCTCTTTGGCCTGGTGATCATTGCGGCCGTGATCCCACAGATGAGGCTCCGCAACCTTCGTCCCATTCTTGCCACAGAGCCGAGAGACTTGGCCCTGGGTGTTTTTGTCGCTCTGCGTGCCTGCCAACAATTTTCCGTGGTCGGGGTGCTGCTTCCGGAGCTGCGTCAGAAGCAGTCCTACGCTAGCCGCGTGCTTCTGGCTTCCGGTGTCACCCTGATATGGCAAGTTACGGCGGTATTCAGCGCCCTGGCGGTCTTTGGGCCTGGCGAGACGGCCTACCTCGTCAGCCCGGTGTTGACCTTGGCCCGAGCCATCGACATCCCGTACTCCTTGTTTGAGCGTATGGAAGTGCTCTTGATGGTCGTGTGGGTGGCACTTGCCTTTGCGCAGGTGGCGACGCGGCATTACATCATCAATCTGACTTTCTCCCGGGTGTGGTGCGTCGCCAGGAGTTGGCGTCTGCCGGTTGTAATCCTCGTAGCCTTAGGTATCGGTCTCGTAGCAAGCCTACCACGAGACATCACCCTGAACAGCCGCATCATGGATTATCTGGACTATGCCACCATAGGCGAAGGACTGATATTGATCCCCGGCACCTATCTCATCGCTGTGGTCACTGGAAAGCGAGGTGATCGGGATGAGAAGAGCTCTGCTCGTCGTGGCGCTTAGCCTCGCCATCACTCTTAGTGGTTGCTGGGACCGTCGTGAGATCGAGACGCGTGGGTTTGTCTTGGGCATCGCCATCGATAAGCCCACAGCCGAGGAGATCCAGGCGGCACAAGGCAGCCAGCTGCAGTCCACGGCGGAGACGTTTGACCAGACGCCGAATCCTAATCAGAGTGAGCTCTACCGCATGACCGTCCAGCTGCCCATCCTAGCCAAGGTTAGCCGTCAGACCGGGATATTAGGCGGCGGGGCACAAACCGCGTCGCCAGTCTGGAACCTATCGGGTATTGGCAGCTCGCTCTTTGCCATCAATCGCGAATTTGCTACGCGGACTACCATCCCACCCTTTTACGAACATGTCCAGGTGATCGTGATCAGCGCCGATGCCGCACGTGATGGGCTGAACCGATTCACCGATTTCCTCTTTCGTGATCCCGAGATGCGTCGGCGTACCCCTATTTTGATCAGTGATCAGGAGGCGCGCAGCCTCCTGGATCTACAGCCGCACCTGGAACCCTTCTCAGCTACCTATTTGGGGCGTGTCTATCTGAATGTCGACCTGACTGCCCGTATCGTGCACCGGACTGACGTGGGTGCTCTCTCAGCTTTCCTGCACAACGGACTGGACTTTCTTCTACCCCGGGTGGTTTCTCGGGACAAGGAGGTCAAGGTGGCCGGAGCGGCCGTCTTCAGCGAGGATAAGCTGGTCGGCTGGCTCAACGAGGATGAGATGCAGGCGGCCAAGTGGCTGGGTGGCCTTGCCAAGGGGGACTGGATCACGCTCCCCTGCCCTACACACCCACCGGGACCGATCACCGTCGATATCAACCGCGGCGAGACGAAAGTCAAGGTTTCAGGTGACGGTTCGCGACCCGTGCTGCAATATACCATTGAGATGAGCGGCAACATTGCTGAGGACCTGTGCGAGCACGAGGACTTGGATTTTGACTACGGCTTCCTGCGCCAAGTGGAGGCTGCGGTCGCGCAGACGATGAAAGTGAAGATGGAGTCCGTGGGGAAAAAGCTGCAGCAAGAGCTACAGTCGGATGCGCTACAGATGGGCTCTGAAGTGGAGCGTCAGAACCTGAAGTTGTGGAAGCAGATCAAGGACCAATGGCGCGAGATCTACCCGACGGTTGAGGTCGCGGTCAAAGTCAATGTGATCCTCAAACTGGTCAACTTGGCGCGTAAATCACCTTAGGCACCGCCTCGTTCCTTCCTCATATACTGTACCAGGCATGGGGAGGGGGTGAGATCATGCCAGTCGTTGAGATGGTCTATGGGGTAGGAATACCGGCGCTGATTACGGGCCTGATCCAGGTCGCTATAGGGGCAGGTTTGCCGAAGAAGCTGAGCCCGGTGTTCTCTGTGGTGATCGGACTGGCGTTGGCACTGCTGCTGCAAGGTGAGCTGAAGGTTGACTTGGCCCAGAGCGTCTTGGTCGGCCTCTACTGGGGTCTAGCCCCTGTGGGGCTCTACAGTGGGACCAAGAACGTCGTGGAGCATTACAAGAATGGCAATGGAGTCTCCAAGTAGTAACAAGAAGAGCGTGCCTTCAAAGGCACGCTCTTCTTGTTACTACTTTCCACTCTTCTGATACGGTACACCGCTGGCTGCTGGTGGGGTAGAGCGCCCGACCAGCCCTGCCAAGGCCAGCATGGTCAGGACGTAGGGGACGATGACCAGTAGACCGCGGGGGATGATGACGAAGTTCCAGTTATTGATCTGCGCCAGCATCTGCAGGGCGTCAGCGCCGCCGAAGAGCAGACAGGCCCACATGGCGCCGAGCGGTCGCCAGTTGCCGAAGATAACGGCAGCGAGAGCGATAAAGCCACGTCCGGCCACCATCCCTTCGACGAAGGTGCGGGTGTTGCCAGTGGAGAGGATGCCGCCGGCCAGGCCTGCCAGTGCGCCGCTTAAGATGACACAAAGGTAGCGAACAGCGAAGACATTGACCCCCATGGTGTCGGCAGCGCGTGGGTGTTCACCGACGGCACGGATGCGCAAGCCTAAGGGTGTGCGATAGACGACATAGTGGGTGATCGCCAGAGCGACAAAGGCGAGATAGACCCCGACCATCTGCTGGCCCAAGATCGGGCCCAAGAAGGGAATGTCCTTGATCAGGGGGATATTCAGCGTGGGCAGACGGACGGGGATAGGAGGCGACTCGCCGCCATGACCGTAGAATTTGGTTAAGAGGAAGGCGGTCAACCCAGCAGCCAAGATATTGATCGCGGTGCCGCTGACCACTTGATTAGCCCGAAAGCTGATCGAGACCAGAGCGTGCAGCGCCGCGATGACCATACCAGCGATGATGGCAGACACCAGGCCTAACCAAGGGTTGGACGTGGCGATGGTGGCGGCCACGGCGGCAAAGGCGCCAAAGGTCATGATCCCTTCGAGCCCGACATTGACCACACCGGCACGTTCGGAAAAGAGCCCGCCCAAGGCTGTCAGCAGCAGTGGAGTGGCGGCAGCCAAAGTGAGGTTGATCAGGGTAGAGAGAGTGGTTAGGTTGAAGCTACCCACGGCTCACCACCTCCTTGCGATAGCGGCTGAGCAGCCAGCGGATGACCTCGTCCGCGGCGACGAAGAAGATAATGCTGGCCTGCACGATGGCGATGATCTGCTTCGGTACATCGGCGGCCTGCATGGTCACGCTGCCACGCCCCAAGATACCGAAGAGGAATGCTCCCATGATGACTCCCAATGGGTGATTGCGGCCGATCAGAGCCACGGCAATGCCGTTGAAACCAAAGCCGGGGAAGCCGAAGTATTGGAAGGTGCGTGAGCTTAAGCCCAGGATCTGGCTGGCGCCAGCCAAACCGGAGAGTACCCCGCTAATGACCATGGCGAGGATGATGTTCCTAGGGACGTTGATGCCGGCGTATTCGGCGGCAAATAGGTTGTGGCCGACGGCGCGAATCTGAAAGCCAAGCGTGGTGCGCCAGAGGATCCAGTAAACCACCACCGCCGCTACGAGAGCGATAAAGATGCCGGCGTGGGCACGGCTGGGCGGCAGGATCTGCGGTAACTGGATACCGCGAGCCACGCTGGCCGTGGCCTGCATGTTAGGAGCCTTCAGCGGACCGGCGACAAAATAGTTGACCACATACAGACCGATATAGTTCAACATGATCGAGTTGATGACTTCATGCACCCCGCGGGTGGCCTTTAAGACCCCGGGGATCGCCGCCCACAGACCGCCGGCGAGCGCTCCAGCGAGGATGGTCACCAGCATGTGGATGGGGGCAGGGAGAGCGGTCCACTTGACACCGACATAGGCGACCGCTAGGGTCGCGACCATGAACTGTCCTTCGACGCCGATATTGAACAGGCCGCAGCGGAAGGCAAAGGCGATGGCCAAGCCGGTGAAGATCAGAGGGATGGTGTCGACCAGGGTCTCACCGAAGCCATAGACGCTGCCAAAGACCCCCTCGATCAGATAGCGATAGGCGAGGATGGGGTCCTTACCCACCCAGAGCATGGCCAAAGCGCCAACCAAGAGGCCGAAGGTGATGGCCAGGACCGGGACCAGCAGGTCCTGCAGGGAGGCCGCCAGGCGTTTCCAGCTAAGCTTCATCTCGTGCTCCCCCTTTCTCCTCGGTGCCGCGCTTAGCGCCAGCCATGTAGAGACCTAGGTCCTGCTCAGTGACTTCAGCCGGGTTGAGCATGGCGACGATCTGTCCTTCGTAGATCACGGCGATCCGGTCACTGAGCGACATGATCTCGTCCAGTTCCAGTGAGACCAGCAGCACCGCTCGGCCACGATCACGCTCGGCCACAATCTGTTTGTGGATGAACTCGATGGCACCGACATCGAGACCGCGAGTCGGCTGGGAGGCCACCAGCAGCTTCGGTCCGCGGTCCAGCTCACGGGCGACTACCAACTTCTGCTGGTTGCCGCCAGAAAGGGTGTGGGCAGTGACCTGAGAACTAGGTGTACGAACATCATACTCCCGGATCAGGCG
>CAZINL010000108.1:8615-10289 GCA_964540595.1 uncultured Clostridia bacterium | reverse complement strand
GTGTTCCCCGTCGATATTGACCGGGGATGCAGCGGATGCTTTTGGTCCCATGGCCATAGTGTTTTGGACTGGACAGCTCGCTTCGGAGGTACACTCTAGACAGGAGATACACTGGTGATCGCGGACCACATCCTGACCAGAGGGCTGGATGTTCATGGGACATGAGTGGTCGCAGGCATTGCAACTGATGCAGCTGGAGGCGTTTCTGCGTATCTTGAAGACCCTAACCAGATTACTGAGACCAAGAAGAGCGCCATAGGGGCAGGCGTATTTACACCATGGCCGCTCAATGACCAGAGAGGCTGCCAAGGTGAAAACTAGGATTAACAAGCTGGTGAGAGCGACCTCACTGCTCCAGAAGTTGAACAGCGCATTGTAAGGATCCACATCAGAAAAGACGAGCTTGCCAGTTACCGCAGTCATGTAAAGGACCATCATTAGGACAACGTAGCGCATATAGCGAAGAACACGGTCGAGGCGCTGAGGAACCAACGTATTGTACTTTCGTCCGAAGAGCCGTTTGCCAAGTTTACCGAACCACTCTTGAATGCTGCCGAGAGGGCAAAGCCATCCACAAAAGACAGGGCCGAACAGGATGGCGGCCAAGAAAGCCAAGACCATCAAAACAAAGGAAGACTCGTGGATTTTCTGTACGAAGGTGCCGACAGTAGCTAGCTTGTAGATTGAGACCACCCCGCCAAAGGGGCAGATGGCATGTGTCGAGGCTGAAGCGAGCAGAGGGATTCCCTGTCCACTCTCCGCCAAAGTGTGGTTGATAGAGATAAGGGCGACGAGACTAAAGAACAGGATCTGTGTGGCTGTACGAATCCAGCCTCTGCGTTTTCTAGCCATGGCGATCTTCCTTTCAATCAGTGTGCCAATAGCATAGCGCCTAAAAACGCCTTGTGTGTGGCAGATCTATGTTCTATTTGTGACGCAGAGAAAAGAAAGAAGGAGCAGGCGCTGACGCCTGCTCCTTCATCTGTGGTTGTTGCAGCTACTTCTTGGGGTTATCTTGAGGGAAGACAACTTCAAGGATCTCATCGATCTCCTCTTTGCTGGGAGCATCGATGGTCACCAGTGTATCGGTTCCCGTGAGGGTAACACCACTTAGTTGTGCAATCAAGTTGATGGTCATCTGAACAGCCTCCTTCCAGTGCGTTCCATCGCACAGTTAAAGTGTAGCCCACTTTCAGTGCCAAATCAACCCAAATAAGGAGAAGGTTTACGGTAGTTGATGGTAGAAAGTGACATAATCTGTGTGACAGGAGTCGGAACCGAATTTATCGAACTGTTGTGAAAGGAGAGGTCAAAACCCTGAAGCTGCAAGGGTTTGCGACCTCTAGATCATTTAAAAAGTGGCATGAAGAGACACTACCAACCCCCGCTGGCCCCACCCCCACCAGAGCTGCCACCCCCGCCGGTGGTAGAGCTGCTGGAATAGTTATCACTGGACCAGCTGGGGCTGTTGCTGGAACTACTGCTAGAGGCGCTTGACGAACTACTGCTTATCCAATCTCCACCACCTGCGATTGCCGAGATGATGATTAGCACCAACGCCACCAGAAGAATGAGAACAACCAGCAATATGGCCACAGCAGTACTCCGCTCTGCTTGAGTGGCGGTCCCTGTTTGAGTGAAACCTAGGGAAGCAATATCCAGCTGATACTCAGC
>CAZINL010000108.1:0-8605 GCA_964540595.1 uncultured Clostridia bacterium | reverse complement strand
TCAGCAGCCGTAAGACTAACGATCTGATGGAAGGCCTGCAGGGTTCCCTGATCATACTTGTCGGCTCGAAAGAGCGAGGTCATACCATCGAGTATCTTAGCCGCTCTAGAATCGGGAATAGCTCCTTCCAGACCATAGCCTACCTCAATGCGGAATTTGCGGTCGTTCTTGACGATAAGAAGCAGCACGCCGTTATCAAGATCACGGTCACCAATCTTCCACGCCTGGAAGATCTGCTCCGCGTACTTCTCAATGGTATAGCCGTTCAGCGACGGTTCTGTAGCGACCACCACCTGAGCCTTCGTCTTGTCATGAAGAGCTTGGGCGATGCGGGTGATCTCCGCCTCTGTGGAAGGGCTCAACATCTCGGCGCGATCTGCTACGTAAAAGTCACTAGTCGGCTTGGGAATCTGCCCCGCGGCCACTATTGCGGGCCCAGAGCAAATCATGATGACGATGACGAGCAGTGCTGAGAGTAATCTGCGTTGCATGGAAGTCCTCCTCTTCTGACATGAGTGCACAAGTTCACATGTCCACGAGTCCACAAGAAGCAGCCTTGGGCTGGAGCACACTGTTGCGCCAAGTATTAATACGGGGCTTGGAAGCGATTGTTTCCTGGCGGTGAGAATTCTCGCCCAGGTAAGCCGTATCCTGCACATACCGAAACAGAGAAAAGGGATAGCTCGACCTGTGTCAAGCCATCCCTTCGTTCCTACATGTGGTCTTGTGGACTCGTGTTCTTGTGGACTCAACCGAAGGTGGCGGTCGTTACGCCACCGTACCAGGAGCGGGTGGGGTGAAGGTGCGCAGTGCTAGCTCAGCGTCCATGGTCAGGAGGCCGTTGGCATCGCTGCCGATCCGTTTCAAGCGCTTGACATGGGCACTCATCATCGCCTCTTCCTGCACCTGTTCATCGATGAACCACTTCAGCATGCTGATGGTGGCGTGCTCGCGTTCATCGGTGGCGATATCCATCAGCTTGTAGATGCGGCTGGTGATGAACTGCTCATGCTCCAAGGTCTTCTGGAAGACCTCTAGCATGGAGCTGAAGTCATTGATCGGGCTATCGATGGCGGTCAAACGGATGCGGCCGTCCATCTCCTTGATATAGTTGAAGAACTTCATGGCGTGAAAGCGCTCTTCTTCGGCCTGGACGGTAAAGAAGTTGGCAAAGCCGGGCAGGTCTTCAGCATGGCAATAGGCGGCCATGGCCAAGTAGAGGTGGGAAGAGTAAAGCTCATGTCTGATCTGCTCGTTAAGCTCGGACATCAGGTGCTCACTAATCATTGTACATACCCCTTTCAGTAATCGATACTGTTAGTTAATCATACCACATTGTCCATGAAAAGAAAAGCATTTCTGCAACTACCTGCCAGATATGAGTGTGCCCAGGAACTGTGAGACATAACAAGAGCACCTGCCCGTCGGTTTCCCGTTAGGCAGGTGCTCCCTGTTTAGCTGTTCTCACTCACTGATGTCTGGGGCCTTGGTCGCTTGGTGATTCGTTACCGTATTTGTCCGTTGCCGCGGATCAGATACTTGGTCGAGGTCAGTTGCTTGAGCCCCACCGGACCGCGGGTATGCAGCTTTTGGGTGGAGATCCCCATCTCAGCACCAAAGCCAAACTCGCCGCCATCGGTAAAACGGGTCGAGGCGTTGACATAGACCGCCGCCGCGTCGACCTCGTTAAGGAAACGCTGAGCGACGTTTAGGTCTTGGGTCACGATCGCTTCGGAATGCTTCGTCCCATACTTGGCGATATGCTCCAGGGCCTCATCTACGTCCGTTACCACCTTGACCGCTAGGACCAGGTCAAGAAACTCCGTTGCCCAGTCCTCGCTGGTGGCAGGCTTAGTGGCAGGGAAGAAGATGCGCACCGCCTCATCACCGCGGATCTCCACCCCAGCGGCAGAGAGATCGCCGAGTAGCGTTGGCAGCAGGTCGTTGGCGATGGCGCGGTCGACCAGTAGGTTTTCGGCAGCATTGCAGACCCCAGGGCGGGTGCACTTGGCGTTGATGACGATCTGTTTCGCCATCTCCAGGTCAGCGGCCTGATGGACATAGACGTGACAGTTGCCCACACCGGTCTCTAGGGTCGGGACAGTTGCCTCGCGGACCACCATCTCGATCAATCCCGCACCGCCGCGGGGGATGATCAGATCTAAGAACTCGTTCATGATCAGCATCTCGCGCACTGCCCAGCGGTCGGTGGTCTCGATCATGCCAATTGCGCCCTCGGGAATCCCCGCCGAGTGAGCGGCGGCGGTAAGGACCTTGATGATCGCCTGATTTGAGTTGATCGCCTCGGAGCCACCGCGCAGCAGCACCGCATTGCCTGACTTTAGGCACAGGGCGGCGCAGTCGACCGTGACATTGGGGCGGGACTCGTAGATGATGCCGATCACACCCAAGGGAACCCGTACCTGGGTGATCTCCAGGCCATTGGGAACGCGCCAGCCTTGGAGCGTCTCACCGATCGGGTCCGCCAGCTGGACGATCTCGCGGACCGACGCAGCCATGGCGCGGACGCGCTGCTCATCGAGCAGCAGGCGATCGATGCGGCTCTCGGGCGTGTTGGCTTCACGGGCTTTGGCGACATCAATTGCGTTGGCCGCGATGATCGTAGCGCAGTTCTGCTCCAGTGCATCCGCCATCGCTAGCAGCGCCTGGTTCTTCATTACGGTCGGAAGCTGGGCTAATACTCGGCTAGCCTGCTTGGCTAGCGCCCCCTTTTGACGAACCTCACTCATTGGCGTCACCCCCTGCCATCTGTTGTCGACGTTCGGATGCGTAGAAGATGGTACCGAGGTTCTCACCAGACAAAAGGCGGGAGAGAATACCGTCGGTACTGCTATTGGCAATGATCATGCGCACTCCGGCATCAGCCGTGATGCGTGCTGCCGTCAGCTTGGTCACCATGCCACCGGTACCGCTTGAGCTGCCAGCCCCTCCGGCTGAGCCTGATGACGGTCGGGATGATCGTCGCGTTCGCATCGCGGCGTGGGTCGGCGGAGAAGAGACCATCGATATCGCTGAGCAGGATCAGGAGATCCGCCTCGGCGACCGCCGCCACCAGCGCCGACAAGGTATCGTTATCACCGAGTTTGATCTCGTCGACCGCGACGGTATCGTTCTCGTTGACGATGGGGATGACCCCAAAACCAAGCAGAGTCTGCAGGGTGGAGCGGCAGTTGTTGCGTCGTTTGATGCTCGTTAGATCATCCTTGGTTAGGAGCATCTGTGCGACAGTCTTGCCGTATTCGGCAAAGAGCTTCTCATAGATCTGCATCAGCAGACCCTGCCCGACTGCAGCAGCGGCTTGCTTCCCTGGGATAGTGGTCGGGCGCTCACTGAGCCCGAGGCGACCGACCCCAACGCCGATGGCGCCGGAGCTAACGAGGATGACCTGCAGACCACGATGGGCCAGATCCGCCGCCTGGCGAACCAGCTTCTCCATGGCCGACAGGTTGATATTGCCATTGGGGTAGGTTAGACTGGACGTACCCACTTTGACCACGACCCGTTTCACATCACCTAGATCGCGAACATCTGCCGCCCTGTTCCGTTGTTCTCCTACTAGGGACTCGGGACTCGGGACTAGGGACTCTTTCATCAGTCATCCCCCTCCTTTGCCAAGGCGGGCATCGACCGACCCATGGAGGTGCGGCCAAGTTCAGCGGATCGCTCCACGGCTGCCATGACGGCATCCATGATCGTCCCACGGATCCCACGCTGCTCCAAGAGGTGCAGCCCAGCGATGGTGGTGCCGCCCGGGGATGTGACCATCTCCTTGAGCTGCGCCGGATGGGTGCCGGTCTCGAGGACCATCTTCGCCGAACCGTAGACGGTCTGAGCGGCCAAGAGGCGCGAAGCTTCGCGGGTCAGACCCGCACGTACACCGGCATCTGCCAGAGCTTCGATCATCAGATAGATGAAGGCTGGGCCACTGCCTGACAGACCGGTCACTGCATCCATGAGGTTCTCAGGGATCGTGACGATCTCGCCAAGGCTACTGAGAATGCTCCGGACGCGCTTCTCGTCTTTCAGCGTGGCGTGACGACCAAGACTCAAGCCAATGGCACCTGCCTGGACCAGACAGGGAGTATTGGGCATCAGGCGGACGACCCGGACGCCGCTGCCCAGAGCGCTACCTACCGCCTCGGTAGTAATACCGGCGGCGATAGTCACGACTGTGCAGTCCCGGGACAGACGCCCCTTTAACTCATCGAGAACCGCCGCAAAGACCTGAGGCTTGACCGCCAAAACCACCAGATCAGCCTTGGCGACGGCGGCGGCGTTGCTTTCGATGGCGTTGATCCCCAGATCCTTGACCAAAGCCGCCATGCGGTCGCGGTGAGGGTCGCTAATGGTGATCCGGGCTGCATCCATGACTCCGGCACGGACGATCGCTCTGACCATGGCCGAGCCCATCTGACCAGCGCCGATAAATGTCACATGTTGAACAAATTGCTCCATATTTTAGCAACTCCTCCCCTGTTATGCAAAGACCCGGACGACCTTGCGGCCGCCGGGCGATATCTGTATTGAAAACGATTATACGCAATAAACGATATGACGATGCGAAAACCTATCTAATTATACCTAGTAAAATCCGATGCATCAAGTAAGCTAAGCCCCATACGATGGGTCGAAATACGTCAGAAATGGTAAAACCAGGACGAGGAACTGACAAGGAGGCTGGGTCGATTTGCGTATCGTCGCGCTTACCGGCGCGGGGATCTCGGTCAGCGCCGGTATCCCCGCTTTTGATACATCCTGGCGGGGCATGCCGGTCCGCGATCTCTTAACCCGGGATTTTGCCAATCATTACCCCGATCTATATGCATCATTTCACAGCGAGATCAGTCGCTGGCTGGAGAAGGCGCCGACTAGGGCGCATCTCGCACTGGCCGAAGCTGGTATTCCCATCGTGACGCAGAATGTCGACATGCTACATCAAAAGGCAGGCTCAAATCTGGTCCTGGAACTGCACGGCAATCTCCGTGATGGGATCGTCCTGTTTGGCGATGATATCAAGCACTGGGGGGAGGCGGTGGACCTGATTGGTTCCGCTACACACCTTCTGGTGATCGGATGCAGCCTCTATGCTCGACCCGCTGGCGATCTCCCTGCCATGGCCGAGCAAAATGGCGCCCGAGTGATCTTCATGAATCAAGATGCGGATCGGCAGGTGCCGGAATGGATCGGGAGGCATCTTCAAAGATCGCGATGACCAAAGGTAGTGGACCAGTATGTGCCGAAATAAGGAGTCAATCGGTATCTTGGAGGTTGTTGCAGATGAACCAAGAACGACTGCGCGAGCATTGGCTAAAGCTTATCTCGATTCCGAGTGTTCTTCCCAGTGAAAAGGCCTTGGGAGACTACCTCACCCAGTATCTCACGGCCATGGGGTTAAGTGTTGAGACCAGTTGGATCGGTCCTACCTCACCGTGCTTGGTGGCTACGCTCAAGGGCAGCCTTGGCGAGGGCCCGTCGCTCTTGTTGACCGGCCATATGGACACCATTCCAGTGGTCGATGGCTGGGTCACGGATCCGTTCTCCCCCGTGGTAGATGGCGACAAGGTCTATGGCTTGGGCGCCATGGATATGAAGGGCGGTCTGGCCGCCATCTGCGAGAGCTTCCAGACCCTGATCGAACAGGGAGCACCCTTCCGCGGCGAGTTGAAGCTAGCCTTCGTCTCCGATGAAGAGGGCGGCTCCCGCGGCACCTATCAGCTGATCCAAGAAGGGCTGAAGGCCGATATGGCGATCATGGCTGAATGCCGCTACCACAATGCCGCCATCGGATTCCGCGGGCGCTATGGCGTCCGGGTGGTGGTGAAGGGGGTCGCTGCTCACGCCAGCCTCTATCCACAGGCAGGCGTGAACGCTATCATCGACGCCGCGCTTCTCGCTCAGGAGCTTGAAAAGCTGCCGACCAAGGTCCATCCCCAGATGGGCGGCGGAACTTGCCTGGTCCGGCAGATCGAAGGCGGTACCCGCCAGACCATTACCGTAGCGGATCGATGCGAGATCTACTTTGATCGCTATGTGGTACCGGGTGAAGATCAGGACTTCGTAATCGGTCAAGTCCGCGAACTGGCGGAGCGAATGGGTATCGGCGATCGTGTCGAGGTCGACATGGTACCCAGGAGCACCCCGTATATGGAGCCCTTCGTCATCCCCGAGGACCATCCCCTCGTGGCATCGTTGGCCAAAGCCTACTCGCAGCTCGAGCAAAAACCACTGGAGTTCGAATACGATCCATCGATCTGCGACGCCAATTACCTCGTCACGCTGGCCGGAATTCCAACGGTCACCTTTGGACCATCCGGACAAGGCTTGCATGGCCCGAATGAGTATGGCCTGTGGTCGCAGGTCAAAGGGGCGACACAGATCTACCTGCAGGTGGTCAAAGATCTGTTGGGATAACAGAGAGAAGATAACAGAAGAGGCATCCCTCGCGCGAGGGATGCCTTTCGTCATCTGTTCGGAGATCAGGCTCCAGTGGTTCTTTGCCCATCCTTCACTCAAATAGCCTAACCATCATATCACCGCGTACATAAGTGAGCGTGCGCAGAGTCCAGTCGGAGGTACGGAGATATCCATGCTCGCCCGAGGCAAACCGGACGGCATTGTGGCTGTAGGCCCCAAGCTGCGTCGTATCGATGACCTGCTCGATCGGGACAAAGCCGCTATGGGAGCGCGGAGATTGGCTGAGTAGGCCAAACCGGTCACTCATACGCTCGTAAGTTGTCTCCCGCAGGGTATTGTTGGAGACGGTATAGACGTACATATTCTTACTACTCATCCGATGGAGTTGCACCGTGTCGCCATCTGTGCTGACCGTCACATCGCAGTAGTTGTCGCCTTGGGTGGCGGTGCAGTCGAGCGGTTTGAGGTCGAGGCTGCGGATGATCTGACGCGAGCGGATGTCGTAGACATACAGCCCGAAATAGCCGTGGAAGATCACCCGATCGTCCGAAGCGTAATCCAGCTCCGCCATGTCAGCGCCGATGCTCTGGTCCAGTGACCATTGCGCAGGAGTAGGGTTGAGCGTCGTCGGCGTTGAGGTGAAGGGTTCAAGACCTTGCCCTCCGCCGCCCGTACCGATGCCGATAATGGCGTACCTATCTCCGCCCAAAGACTGGGCTCGAATCTCCAGATAGTTGTCGGGCCAGGTCCCCTTGCCCTTGGCGCCACGGGCAGGATTGACGTAGTCATCGCTATCGGTCACAAAGTCGTAGTTCAGCGCTACGCAGAACTCATTGCGATCGCCGGCCAGAACGGAGAGGCGATTCTGTGTGTAGGAGGCGATCCGTTCACTAACCGGCGTCTGCTCGCTCATCAGCAGGGCCATGTGAGTGTCAAAAGCGATCGTGCCAAGCCTAACCAGATCGGTTTCGGCGGAAGAGAAGGTCAGCCTCTGATCCGACGGCAGCGTCTCTGCCCTTTGCGAGAGCCATGCAAAGAAACCGGGAATGTACGTTTCAACAGCAACCGGGTCATGCAGGCGATAGGAGTAACCTGGTTTGACGTTATCGTCGATCCATACCTGAAGGAAATCGGCGCTGAAGTTGATCGCCAGCGGATAGAGTTCATCGCCCGCTCCCTTCTGCCGGTAGAGAACAATCTGATATGTTCTGTCTCTGGACCCTGTCCGGCTCTGGCTAAGCGGCTGCCTCCCAACCTTCATCAACTCGAGAAATGCGGTTAGCTGCTCCCAGCCGTAACTCCCATTCTCCTCTGTTATGGTAATGGAAGCGGTCTGATCTCCTTGCGGGCCAGAAAATGTGACAAAAGCGATGTTGTCCAGCTGATAGTTTTCTGGTAATAGAGACATGCTTCGCAACGGGTTCGCAAGTAGTCCAATCCCACTCGCCGTGACAGCGACGATCGCCGCAACCACTATCCACAACGCAGGCCTTTTATAGTTTAGTACGTTCCTGATCCTCCCCCTCACACTCCCTTCGCCAAAGGCCAGTGGGCGACCGCTGATCACACGCTTGCCGGCAGCCAGGGACAGAAGCGAGGTCGCATAGGACTGTCTGATCCCGCCACCCAACTCATGGATGACCCGTTCATCGCAGGAGAGTTCCATATCCATACTCATCAGCACAAATGCCATCCAGACCAGGGGGTTGAACCAATGAATGGACAGCACGAAGAAGGAGAAGAGCTTGATGAGATGGTCGCAGCGACGGATATGCGTCTGTTCGTGTCGCAAGATATGGCGTCGTTCATCCACGTCCAGACCGACCGGGATATAGATCCTAGGCCTGATGATGCCGAGAACAAAGGGTGTTTCTAGATTCTCTGCTTCATAGACGTTGCCCTCGGAGAGCACAGCGCCGCGCAGGCGTCGTCTGAGCCGGGTCATAGACACCACACTGTAGAGCAGCATGGCGGTCATACCAATCAGCCACAGATAGCTGCCGAAGATCAGCCACGCTTGGGAGTGATAAACCTCAGTCGTGATCGGGTATCCATCCGCCGTGTTGCCTAAGTATACGGTAACAGTTCCAATACCGCCATTAATCGTGTCGCCGACAGTTTCAAGAGCCGCGCCGAAAGCAGAGCCAATAGAGACTTTTTCACCTAAAGC
>CAZINL010000107.1:0-10298 GCA_964540595.1 uncultured Clostridia bacterium | reverse complement strand
TAACCTCGTCCAAGCGTTTGCCAACCTATCTGAGGTGATGCAAGCTAGTATCGACCAATTGGACGATGTGGAGGGGATTGGCGAGGTCCGAGCGAGGGTGATCCGCGACGGGCTGAGGCGTCTGAAAGAACTGGCGCACTTGGATAGGCATCTGTGAATCGGCATCTATGAATGAAAGGAGGGACAATTCGGATTGCGACAGACCAAACATATCCCTAGCGCTTTCACGTTGGGTAATCTATTCCTGGGCCTAGTCTCTGTAAGCTACTCGTACGAGGAGAACTTCGAGATGGGCGCCCTACTGATCGTGGTTGGCATGCTGCTTGACGGTCTCGACGGGCGGCTGGCGCGCATGCTCGATGCCAGTAGTGAGTTTGGCAAGGAGCTTGATTCCCTGTCTGATATCGTCACCTTTGGTGTGGCTCCTGCCTTCTTGCTCTATGTGGTGGCGTTGCGCAGCCTCGGGATCCTGGGCTATGCCGTGGCAGCCATCTTTCCCATCTGTGGTGCGGTACGCCTGGCCAGGTTTAACGTCTCTTCAGGCAAGACCCCAGGCTATTTCACTGGTTTACCCATCCCGGCTGCCGGAGGTATTCTGGCAACCGCCGCGCTCTACCGTCAGTTCATGCCGTATTGGGTGCTTCCCTTGATCATGGGACTACTTGCTTACTTAATGGTTAGTCGGGTCGCCTATCCCGACCTCAAGTCACTGCAACTGCCGCGCTCGGCTCTGGCTATCGTGACTGGTCTGACCCTGGTGATCGCTGCGCTCTTCACTATCAAACAACTGGTCTTTATTCCTTTATTGATGTACGCACTCTGGGGTCTGAACCGTTCTGTGGCTAAAATGAGGCTGTCGCACCTCAAGCCCGCGCGTCGATTGAACCTGCGCAGAATAAAGAAGCCGCGCTAAACGCGCGGCTTTCCGGCCAAAAGGCTATCGCTCATTGGGTTATGTTTCGGAGGACTGCGTTCTATGATGCGCATCGCCAAGCGGGAACGGCTTTCGCCATCAGCTCAGCTTGAAGATCCCCAGCGTCCCCAAACGTTGGTGTTCTTTGAGTAGAACATCGAAAAGACTGAGATCAAGCAGATTGCAGAGACTGACGAGGTAGAAGAGATGATTGCCCAGCTCAGCCTCGATCGTCTCCCGGCACTCACTGCAGAGCTGTCCCTCCAAGTGAGTATCAACCGTCGCCAAGAGCTCGGTGAGGTCCTTGCTGGTGAACTGCTGCTTACGTGCATCGACCTCCAGGCATCCGCAGTTGGTGACCGACTTGATCACCGCACGGTTAACCCGTGCATTGGACTCCTGGAATTTCGAGATGACATCGAGGATGCTGCGGTGCCTTACTAGGTATTGGGATACGGTTTCTTGGAACTCGTCACAGAGAAGATCCTTCACTCGCACTCACCTCACAGTGTGGTTGGTGACGTGAGAAAACTGCCACTAGGCATTGTGGACTAGGATCCGGATGCCTTGACACTGCAGCTTTCGCAACGCACGATCTCTCAAGTCGCGCTACAAGAACCATTATAGGATTTGGCAATCGGCCTTGTCAAATAGACCGAGGGGTATATTTGTTTTACACAAGGTAAGGAAGATATCCTTTAGCAAAAGTCAAGCGATTAGGGACTGCGACTTGCCGAAGCTAGGCCACAGAGAATATAATAGTAATACATGGGAAATGAAATGCGGCAGAGCCGCGCACACTAATGAAGCAGATCGCTCTCGCGTGCGACTGCGAACTATGCGGCAGAGCCGCGAAAACCAATGACGCAGATCGCCGCTTTCGCGTGCGACTGCGGGAAAGGAGGTGAGACAAAAGCGTGCTTGCACGAATTGCCCAAGCACTGTTAGCCATTGTAGGGGCGGTTGGCGGCTATGAGCTCGCCACTACGGATACCAGCATCAAGCTGATTGCCGATCTGGTTGGGCTACAGTCGACTACCTGGTTTATCGTGACTGTCGGTGTTCTAGCGGCTATCTTAGGCGGACTTATTCTTTTCTTTATTGCCCCATGGCTTACCCGACAGATCTTACGCTTAACCCGCTTGCTGGAAAGCAGCATTCAGCGGATGCCCGGGCAGGATATTTTGGTAGGTGTTCTTGGTCTGACTGTTGGCCTCGTCATCGCCAATCTCCTGGGCCTGGCGCTGGTTCGCATCCCGCTCGTAGGTCCCTATCTGCCAGTGCTCTCAAACCTTCTCTTCGGTTATCTGGGTATCAGTGTGGCGCTAAAGAAGGGCGAAGAACTCTGGGGACAGGGTGCCTTCTGGCGACGCAGCCACCAAAAGACTGAGCATACGACGCCCAAAGTCCTAGATACCAGTGTGATCATCGACGGGCGTATTGCGGATATATGCACGACTGGTTTTCTGGAAGGACCTTTGATTGTACCGGGGTTTGTCCTTGAGGAACTCAGACATATTGCCGATTCCCAGGATCTACTCAAACGCAATCGTGGCCGCCGAGGCCTCGATGTGCTCAATAAGATCCAAAAAGATCTGCCTATCGAAGTTCGTATTGTGGAAAAGGATTTCCCCGATGCTGAGGTCGACTCCAAGCTGATCAAGCTCACCAAGTTCCTCGACGGGAAGATCCTCACCAACGATTACAACCTGAACAAGGTCTGTGAACTGCAGGGGGTTCCTGTGCTGAATATCAATGAACTGGCCAATGCAGTCAAACCTGTAGTTCTCCCCGGCGAAGAGATGAATGTCTATATCGTCAAAGACGGCAAGGAAGTAGGGCAGGGGGTAGGCTACCTCGACGACGGCACAATGATTGTCGTTGATTCCGGTCGACGCTATATCGGCGAGACCATCGTGGTGGTTGTGACCAGTGTCCTGCAAACAGCAGCAGGTCGGATGATCTTCGCCAAGCTGAAGTTGGGTGTCATGAATGGATAGTGTACAACGACAAGCACAGATCAGCATGGTGGTCGCTGCTGCTGGTCAGGGACGGCGGATGGGCGCCGGTCAGAATAAGCTCCTGCTTGAACTAGCGGGCGAGCCCATTCTTGTCCATACACTGACTCGTTTGCAGGCATCCCCGCTGATCGCTGAGATCGTGCTGGTGGCGAGCCCCGAGGAGATCACCATCTGGACTGATCGATGGGGGCTACCCCAGAGATTCCCCAAGCTAACTCAGGTCGTGGCGGGTGGTCGCGAACGACAAGACTCGGTCTTCCAGGGACTAGAGGCGGTATCACCCGAGTGGCAGTGGGTGGGCGTGCACGATGGCGCACGCCCTTTCGTTGCAGATCAGGAGCTGGTGGATGTGATCAGGGCTGCCCAGTCTTCTCAGGCAGCCCTGCTTGCTGTCCCGGTCAAAGAGACTATCAAGCGTGTCGGGCAAGGCAAGGTGTTGGCTACCCTTGAACGCTCCTCGCTATGGGCAGCACAGACCCCACAGGTCTTCGCTCGCCCACTGATTATGGCAGCGTACCAGGCCGCTGCGAGAGACGGCTACTGCGGTACAGATGATGCGTCACTGGTCGAACGCCTTGGGGTAGAAGTGACCGTCGTGCCAGGAAGCTACCGCAACATTAAGATCACCACCCCTGAGGACCTGCGGGTGGCGGAGATGCTCTGGAGGCAGGATCAATGACACGTTTTGGTATTGGCTATGATGTGCATCGTTTGGTGGCGGACAGGCCACTGATACTGGGGGGCGTACACATCCCTTGGGAGAAAGGGTTGCTCGGACACTCCGATGCCGATGTCGCCACTCACGCACTGTGCGATGCGCTATTGGGAGCGGCAGCCTTGGGTGATATCGGGCATCACTTTCCCGCTAGCGATGAACGGTGGCGTGGGGTCAATAGCCAACTCTTGCTCAGCCGGGTCACAGAGCTGCTGCGTGAAAACGGATATCGTCCACATAACGTTGACCTAGTCATCATCGCCGAGCGCCCTAAACTCGCTCCCCACATCCTAAGCATGCGCGAGACCCTGGCGAGAAGTCTAGGGTGCCCGATCGAGCAGGTTGGTGTGAAGGCCACTACCACCGAAGGTTTGGGGTTCACCGGCCGAGGAGAGGGGATAGCTGCACAAGCCGTCGCCAGTATCGCACCACTGCCTGCGGTCGCGGTCGAATCCAGCGGCCAACCCGGGCGATGAATCCAATCAAGATGACGGCACAACCCGCAACCATGGAGGTAATTACTCATGTCTGAGATCCGCTGTCGGTTTGCCCCCAGTCCTACTGGGATGATCCATATCGGGAACATGCGCACCACGCTGTTCAACTGGCTATTTGCTCGCCACCAGGGGGGGACGTTTGTTCTTCGCCTTGAGGATACCGATCTTGCTCGTTCCGAAGATCAGTATGAAGATACCATCTACGAAGAGATGCGCTGGCTAGGCCTGACGTGGGATGAAGGGCCCGACATTGGTGGCCCGTATGGTCCCTATCGACAGACCGAGAGGACTAGCACCTATCAGGAATACGCCCAGAGGCTGATCGCCAGTGGACATGTCTACGAATGCTTCTGTAGTCAGCAGGAGTTGGATCAGGCTCGTGCCGTTGCCGAAGCCAAGGGGGAGACCTACCACTATGATGGGCGGTGTCGTTCCCTCTCGCCCCAAGATCGCGAGCGCCTGCGCGCCGAAGGACGGGTGGCGGCGCTGCGCTTCCATGTTCCCGAGCAGCAAGTGGTTGCGTTTGATGACCTCATTCGGGGGCGAATTGAGTTTAACACCAATGAGATCGGCGACTTCATCGTCATCCGCTCCAATGGCATCCCGGTCTACAACTTCGCCAACGTGGTCGATGATGCATCGATGAGAATCACACACATCATCCGCGGAGCCGAGCATATCATCAACACCCCCATCCAGATCATGTTGTACCAGGCACTCGGCTTGCCAGTGCCGCAGTTTGCTCATGGTTCCTTGGTGCTGGGACAGGATAAGAGTAAGCTCAGCAAACGCAAGCATAGTGAAGCTTTTGTGACGGAGTTTAGGCGCAAAGGCTACCTGCCGGAAGCTCTGTTCAACTTTTTGGCTCTCTTGGGGTGGTCGCCCAAGGGCGAGCAGGAGATACTGTCCCGCGACGAGATCATCGAGCAGTTTAGCCTCGAGCATGTCTCTCGTTCACCAGCGGTCTTTGACCTCGACAAACTGAACTGGATCAATGGTCACTATATTCACCAGACACCAGCTGCCAGGATCACCGATCTGGCCATTCCCCATTTGCGTGAGGCTGGTATGATTAGTGGCGAGGTAGACGCTGCGACCTATGCCTGGTTAACGCAGATGGTGGCCGCGGTGCAGGACCGCTTGGACTATGTTGCTCAGATTGTGGATCATGTAGGGATCTTCTTCAACGACGATTTTGCCCTAGACGATGAAGCGCAGGCTGCGATCTCCGAGCCCCATGTCCCTGAGCTGCTGAAGGCGTTTGCCGAGGCAGTGGGCCAGCTGGACACCCTGAGTGAGGAGACGATCAAACCGCTCTTTAAGACAGTAGGCAAGCAAGTCGGGGTGGCTGGCAAGAAGGTCTTTATGCCTATTCGCGTCGCCTTGACAGGCCAAGTTCATGGTCCCGAGCTGGGGCATGTCATTCCAGTTCTGGGGCGGGAGCGTGTTGCCAAGCGACTAGCCCGCTGGACCGCCAATCATTGACAGTGAGCTAGGTGCGGTCGCCAGCACGGTGATCGCATCTTTGTCCAAAGCAAGATGGAGGAGAGAGTATGGTGCCAGCTATTCGGGTCTACAATTCGCTGACCAGACAAAAGGAGGACTTTCAGCCTTTACATGGCAACGAGGTTCGCATCTACACCTGTGGACTGACGGTTCAAGATTATTGCCATATCGGACATGCCCGGATGGATGTCATCTGGGACATGATCAAACGTTTTCTCCGTCATATGGGCTACCAGGTCTACCATGTCCAGAATTTCACCGATATCAATGAGAAGATCGCCGCCAAGGCTCTAGCGGCCGGGGTTGACCCACTAGAACTGGCGGAGCATTTCATCCAAGAGTACCATGCCGATATGAAGGCGCTCGGTGTGGACGGGGCTGATCGCTACGTACGAGTCACTGAGAATATCCCGATTATCATCAAGATGATTGAGAAACTGATCGAGGGAGGCTTTGCCTACACGGCCCAGGGCAATGTCTATTTTCGCGTCAGCGCTAGCCCAGACTATGGTAAGCTCTCCGGTCGTCGGGTCGAGGAGATGCAGGCCGGAGCACGCTTGACCGTCGAGGAGACCAAAGAGCACCCTGCTGATTTTGCCCTCTGGACCGTAGCCCAGCCAGGCGAACCCACTTGGGACAGCCCCTGGGGACCGGGGACACCGGGATGGCATATTGAGTGCTCAGCCATGTCGACCGAGTATCTCGGCAGCTCCTATGATATGCATGGCGGGGGTGTGGATATCATCTTCCCCCACCACGAGAACGAGCTCGCCCAGGCTGAATGCGCTACTGGGGTTCATCCCTATGTAAAATACTGGCTGCACCATGGGATGGTGACCCTCCCTGGTGGCGAGAAGATGTCCAAATCACTGAACAACTTCTTTCGTGTTCGCGATGTGCTTGAGAAGATCAAACCAGAAGTCCTTCGTTTCTTCATCTTGTCGACGCACTATCGCAGTCCGATTGCCTTTAGTGAGGAACTGGTTGAACAGAGTGCTACGGCTCTCGGCCGTATAGCCAATACCGTTCATGCCATTACCAATGCGGCTGGCTCGCCTATTGCGGGCGAAGTTGACGAAGAGCGATTGCTGGAGCAACTGGGTGCCGCCCACGAGCGTCTTGATCAAGCACTGGCTGATGACTTCAACTCCGCCGAGGCCATCGGCGTGGTATTCGATCTATGCCGCCAGATCAACACTCACTTGGGGAGCTCCCAAGGTCTAACTCAAGCCACCGCCGAACGCTTGTTGCAGGAGTTCCGTCTCTGGGCCTCCATTCTCGGCATCACGGACACACTCTTCGCCCCGAGTGAGGATCTCGATCGCGAGATCGAGTTGTTGATCGAAGAGCGTCAACAGGCCAGGGCGAGGAAAGACTGGGCCACCGCCGACTGTATGCGCAAGCAGCTGGATGAAATGGGGATTAGCCTGATGGACACCCCGCAAGGAGTGACCTGGAAGCGAAAATGAACACTCACATCGACCCTCGCACCATCAGCTCACTGGCATTGGCCTACATGGGTGATTCCGTCTATGAGACTTACATCCGAGAGAAGATGCTGGCCACACAAATGGTGAAGGTGAATCAACTGCACCGTAAGGCCATCTCTTGGGTCAAGGCCAGCGCCCAAGCCAAATTGGCCCATCGACTGGAACTGCTCTTGACCGAAGAGGAGTTGGACGTACTGCGGCGAGGTCGCAACGCCAAGAGTGGACACGTTCCCAAGAGCGCAGAGGTAGCGGAGTATCGTCTGGCAACAGGGTTTGAGGCGCTGATTGGCTATCTATACCTCGGTGGTCAACATGAGCGCCTATACAGCCTCCTAGATCAGATTACAGAGGAAGAACTCTAAACAAGGAGGAGCTCCCAGCAGAGGAGCCCCAAGAGGAGGAGCCTATGATGAAGGTGATCTTACTAAGCTTTACTCCAGAGCCCGAAAAGGTAGTCGCAGCGGCGGCACGCCTCTGTTACTCTTCCGTGGGGGCTGAAGCCCTTAAGGAGAAGCTGGATGATCATAAGACCCAAGGCTTTCTGCGCATGCTAACGGAGATGGGGCATCTGTCACCGATCGAGCACGTGAGCTTCACTTTCGCCATTGAGGGTGTGAGTCGTTCACTATCGCATCAACTGGTGCGTCATCGGATCGCCTCCTACTCACAACAATCACAGCGTTATGTAAAGGAGTCACAGTTCGATTACATCATCCCACCGTCCATTGCCAAGAGCGAAGAGTCGAAGGCTATCTTCATCAAGCATATGGAGGCCGCGCAGGATGCCTATAACCAGCTCTTGGCTTTTGTTCACCAAGAGGATGCTAGATACGTCCTACCTAATGCTTGTGAAACCAAGCTAGTCTGTACCATGAATGCGCGCAGTTTGTACAATTTCTTTGAGCATCGTCTCTGCACCCGCGCTCAATGGGAGATTAGGCAGCTCGCTGCACTCATGCTCGACGCCGTCCGGGAAAGTGCTCCGAGCTTGTTTGCTCATGTTGGCCCCACATGCATGACCGAAGGGGTCTGTTACGAAGGTAAGATGAGCTGCGGTCGCGCGCCACTGGCTAAGCGCCGCACTGATACGCAGTAATATAGTCCGCGATTACCGTGGCCCTATCTGGCTGTCTGCCTTATGCCTCTCCTGATGGCTGGTGGGGCTGCGGCCTTCGGGCTCATATGGAGGAATGTCAATGGACCGCATCGAGGGGCGGCATCCGGTTATGGAAGCCATCAAGGCAGGTCGCCCGATTGAGAAAATATTGGTGGCAAAGCAGGTCAGGGGTCGACCGATCGACGAGCTGCTGACACTGGCTGAAGAGGCCGGTGTCCGCGTTCAGTTCGTTGATCGCGAACTGCTGGACCGTGAAAGCGAACAGCGCAATCATCAAGGCGTGGTGGCCATCGCCGCCCCTAAGCGATTCGTCGATCTTGATGAGATCGTCGAGATTGCCAAAGGGCGGGGCGAAGATCCGTTCATTCTCATTCTGGATGGTTTGGAGGATCCCCACAATGTCGGGTCGCTGCTCCGCACTGCCCATGCTGCAGGGGTCCACGGCGTGGTGATGCGTGAGCGCCGGGCGGTCGGCCTCACCTCCACTGTCGCCAAAGTCTCAGCGGGCGCGATCGAGTACGTAGAGATCGCTCAAGTGGTCAACCTCGGACAAGCCATTGAACAGCTGAAAGAGAAGGGGCTATGGATTGCCGGGGCAGACATGGATGGTGACACCATCTACGGTACCAAGTTGACCGGTCCACTGGCGGTGGTCGTCGGCGCTGAGGGCAAGGGGATCAGCCGTCTCATTCGTGAGAAGTGCGATTTCGTCGTCAGCCTACCGATGCAGGGTCAAGTAGCCAGCCTTAACGCCAGCGTGGCTGGCGCCTTGGTGCTGTATGAGGTGGTTCGTCAACGCCAGAGTCGAGCTTAACAGAATCGAGTCTCCAATCAGGCCCAGGACGATGGTCATCATCCTGGGCCTGATTGCTTTTCGACATCGCGCACTAGCAAACGCTATACTTCGGCTTAGTTGACATATTGCTTGACGGTCTTTGTCAAAGCACGGTATAATGATCTCGCGGTAACGAGGGACAAGCGGAGGCGATCGCATGAGTGGCATTCCCCAGCAGGACGTTTTTCTCAGCTATGACCTAATGTCCGAAGAGGATGTGGCCATAGCCGCCCGTGAGGGATGCTCTGAGGCACTCGAGTATCTGCTTAATAAGTACCGTGCGTTTGTTCGGGCCAAGGCCAGAACCTACTTTCTAGTGGGAGCGGACAAGGAAGACATTATCCAAGAGGGATGGATTGGTCTGTACAAGGCGGTTCGCGACTTCCGTCCGGATAAGTTCACCTCCTTTAGGTCGTTTGCCGAGCTATGTATTACCAGACAGATCATCACTGCGATCAAGACAGCCACGCGCCAGAAGCACATGCCCTTAAACTCCTATGTCTCACTTAACCGTCCGATCTATGATGAAGAGTCAGATCGTACTCTGCTCGATGTCATTGTCGGTGCCAAGGTCACTGATCCGGAAGAGATCATGATTCACCGCGAGGAGTTCCACGACATCAGGGAGAAGCTTGGTAGCCTGTTGAGTGACCTGGAGTGGAAAGTGCTGCTTGCGTATCTGAATGGCAAATCTTATCAAGAGATTGCTGTGATGCTGCGCCGCCAAGTGAAGTCAATCGACAATGCTCTGCAACGCGTAAAGCGCAAACTGGAAAAGTATCTAGACGACCGCGAGAAAGAGGCCGAAACGACGACAGCTTAACGAGTGCCGGTATCCCAGGACTATATCCAGGAAATCCATCTTGACATCAGTTTTGCAGTGTTGTATAGTATGTGATGTCGCTGCCGCGAGGCAGTGTGGTTTAAGAGACCAAGTCAAGAAACACAGATCTTAGATGGCGGGGTTCCCGAGTTGGCCAAAGGGGGCAGACTGTAAATCTGCTAGCATTTGCTTTCACTGGTTCGAATCCAGTCCCCGCCACCATCACCACCCTTATCCAGAGCTATGCAGGTAAGCGGGAGTAGCTCAATGGTAGAGTTCCAGCCTTCCAAGCTGGCTGTGCGGGTTCGATCCCCGTCTCCCGCTCCAACATCATATTGTCGCGGGGTAGAGCAGTCTGGTAGCTCGTCGGGCTCATAACCC
>CAZINL010000106.1:809-10416 GCA_964540595.1 uncultured Clostridia bacterium | reverse complement strand
AAGCCCATGCTGATTGGTTCCCAAGACCTCTCCAGGGCCCCGCAAGTTAAGGTCCGCCTGTGCGATGGCAAAGCCATCGGTCGTCCGTTCGATAGTCCGCAGGCGCTCTTCCGCCTCCCGGGTGCGCGGGGTCGCCAGAAGGGCACAATACGAAGCGGCGTCACCACGCCCCACTCTGCCGCGCAACTGATGGAGCTGAGCCAACCCAAAGCGGTCGGCGTCCTCGATCACCATCACCGTGGCTTGAGGCACATCGACCCCCACCTCAATCACAGTGGTCGAGACCAAAGCCTGAACCTCACCTCGCACGAAGGCTCGCATCAGGTCATCCTTGTCCGCGGTAGCCATCTTGCCGTGGAGCGCAGCCACTTTGGCTTGAGGCCAAGCCGCCTGGAGGGTAGGCAGCCGTTTTTCCACCGAGGCTAACACTTCCCCGTCCTCTTCTTCGCCTGCGATACTGGGACACACCCAGTAGATCTGGCGGCCCGCAGCTAGTTCGCGTCCGCAAAATGCCACTAGGCGCTGCTCGCGCTCCGGGCCGATCCAGTACGTCTTGATCGGCATCCGACCAGGCGGAAGTTCATCGAGCACACTGACCGCCATCTCGCCGTATATTACCAGGGCCAAGCTGCGTGGAATGGGCGTGGCGGAGATGGAGAGCAGGCCCGGAGAGGGTATGCGTTCGAGCAACTTGCGCCGTTGTGCTACCCCAAAGCGGTGTTGCTCATCTACGACCACCAGACCTAGGTTTGGGATCTCCACGCTGTCCTGCAAAACGGCATGAGTAGCGACAATCACGCCGATGCGACCTTCGCTCACCGCCCGGAAAAGATCAGATCGATCCTTGGCCTTCATACCACCGGACAGCAGCCCGACTCCTAACCCGAGTGGAGGCAGCCACCTGGTGAGCGACCGATAGTGTTGCTCAGCCAGTAGCTCGGTCGGTGCCAGCAAGACAGCCTGGTGACCGGAGCTAGCTGCCTTAAGCACAGCCGCCGCAGCCACCAAGGTCTTGCCAGATCCCACATCACCCTGCAACAGACGTCTCATCGGCGCCGGTTTCTCCATATCACTGACAATCTCGCCGATGGCCCGTTGTTGAGCATCGGTCAGACTAAAGGGCAGTTGCCCGACTAGCTGATCGATGAGTCCTCGGTCATGACCATGGATGACACCTAACTGACCCGCTTGACCTCTACGTTCTGCTAAGGTGAGACGTAGCAGCAGCAGTTCGTCGAAGATCAAGCGCGCGCGTCCCCGAGCCAGATCACCCCAGTCACCAGGGGAATGCAGCAGACGAAACGCGTCCTTAAGGCTGGGAAGCCCAAGTTCAGCTAGCCACTCGCTGGGCCACCCATCCACCATCTCTCCCTCTGCCGCGATCAAGGCCTGCCGGATCAGATCACGCCATAGCTTTTGCGAGACCCCTTGCGGCACCCGGTAGATGGGAATAATTCCTAGTTCGGCCTCTCTGGAGTACTCCTTGACCACAATCTGCCATACGCCAGCGCGCCATTGTACAGCTCCTGTTAGTGTCACTGTTTGCTCAGCACGCAGCTGGTTCGCCATATAAGGCTGGTTAAACCAAGTTGCCCAGGCACGACCTGTCTCATCAGCAACTGGTACTTCAGTAATGGTCAGACGGCCGGTTCGCTTCTGGCGAGATCCAGGCAGAACTCGCACCTGTACTGTCACGGCCGTCCCGGGGCGAAGCTGCGCGAGTTTGGTTACCTGTCGCCGATCCACATACCGTCGGGGAAAATCAGTCAGCAGGTCATAGATCGTAGCGATGCCACGCTCAGTCATAACTTTGAGCCGCGCAGGGCCAACTCCCCTGAGGTCGGCAAGTGAACGCCTCATCAACGCGCCAAACCGACTGGGCATGCATCTCACCTTCCCGTCTACTGTTTTGGTCTTCCGTCTGGGTCTAATAGACGGTTTTTGTGCAGACGGAGACTCTAACCGCTGGCTCAGCGGCCATACAGCTCTCGCATCATCCGCTGACCAGTGGGGGTGACTGCGAGACCACCTTTGGCGGTCTCTTTGTACTCCGGTGGCATCCGATCGCCCACCTCTGCCATGGCGTCGATCACTTCATCCACTGGAATAGCGCTCTCCACCCCCGCCATGGCCATCTCGGCAGCAACCAGAGCGTTCACAGCGCCAAATCCATTCCGCTTCACACAGGGGATCTCCACCAGGCCTGCGACGGGATCGCAGACGAGTCCCATGATGCTCTTGAGGGCCAGGGCCACAGCATGGCCCACGGCTTGGGGACTCCCCCCCATCATCTCGACAATCGCACCTGCTGCCATCGCCGCCGCCGAGCCGCATTCTGCCTGGCAACCACCACTGGCTCCGGCAATGCTGGCTCTCGCCGCTATTACCATCCCGATTCCAGCCGAGGTGAGCAGCGCTTGGCAGAGTGCTTCATCATCGCGGTGGTGTTCATCGGCAATGGCGAGCAAGGCTCCTGGAATGATGCCACACGACCCAGCTGTCGGGGCGGCGACCACTTTACCCATGGCCGCATTGATCTGGGACACGGCCAGTCCCCAGGCCAGCGCCTTCGCCGCTACACCGCCCACTAGGCTGGCGTGTTGTTGCTGAAACTGCTGGACCCTGTGGCTCTCTCGACCGGTCAAGCCACTAAGTGAGGGCTCGGTACGTTCTACCCCTTGTGCCACCGCAGAGCGCATGACACCCAAGACCTGCTTAAGGTCAGCCATGATCTCCTCGGCTCCCTTGCCGCTGGTCTCCACCTCATGGGCTAAGACATAGCTCCAAACGGGGCGCTGATCACGTACAGCTTGTTCAATGATCGGTCCAAGGCTCCTGAAGTCCATCTTTATCCTCCTATGGGTTGAATGGCTGACACGGTCTTGACGTTCAGCAGCGAGCGCATCTCCACCATCGCTCGGGCACTGACCGGTTGATCGGTCTCGATCACCATCAGGGCATCCGAGCCGCGATCGGTACGTGAGACGGTCATGTGGGAGATGTTGTTATCATCATCAGCCAAGGCTCGTGTGACCCGAGCAACCACCCCTGGCCGGTCCAAATGGACCACCAAAGTCGCATGGCTAGAGCCGCTAATCTGGACGGGGAAACCGTTGACCTCGTTAACCATGACCAGCCCACCGCCAAGTGACGAACCCATCACCGTCATCGACTGACCGCCGTCTCCTTGCATCATCAGCTTGACAGTGTTGGGGTGTTGCTCTTCTCCCAGGTCACACGGGTGAAACGTGAACTCCAACCCTGCCTGTTCGGCGATGGTCAGTGAATCCCTGATCCGTTCATCGTCTGGCAACCAGCCCATTAGGCCGGCAGCTAGCGCTAGATGGGTTCCGTGACCCTTATAGGTTTCGGCAAATGATCCGTGCAGATAACACTGACAGCGCACCACATCCGCCGCAAAGATGGCTCGGGCCAAGCCCCCCAGACGCACAGCGCCAGCGGTGTGTGAGCTGGACGGTCCGATCATGACCGGGCCGATAAGATCAAACACAGAAAATGTCGCCATAGTTACCTCCTTAGTTGAAGTCTGAGTGACCCCCATGATCGGATATCCTTAGTCTTTGCTGATTAAAGAAAACTGATAGACCTTATATCAGGTCTATCAGCCAAATCATCGTATGACAACGGATCGTATAACAACGATCGGAAGGGACTACTCCTATTCTGCGGAGAGAATGTAATAATAGACTGGCTGCCCACCACTATGCATTTCCACTTCGCAGCGAGGGAAGCGCTGACGGACTCGTTCGAGTAGTGCTTCCGCCTGCACCTCGCTCACATCCTGACCGTAGTAGATGGTCACAATCTCATCGTCGTCGCCCACCATGGCGGTCAGCAGTTCGTCAATCACGACATCCTGAGCAGAGTGGGCCACCGCGATCTTTCCATTCAACAATCCCAGGAAGTCACCTGCCTTGATCGGCGTCTGATCCACCTGTGAATCCCGAACAGCGTGGGTTACCTGACCTGTCTTGACACGAGCTAAGGCACGTTCCATCTGGCGCTTGATCTGTTCGGGGTCGGTCTCTTGCGGATTTAGCGCGAGTAGGGCCGCTAACCCTTGAGGTGTGGAGCGAGACGGAATCACAACCACCTCTTTATCTGTCATCGCTTTGGCTTGCTCAGCTGCCATGATGATATTGCCGTTGTTGGGCAGGACCACCACCATCTTTGCCGGTACACGGTTGATCGCCTTGACGATATCCTCAGTACTGGGGTTCATTGTCTGCCCACCAGATACCACCTCGTCGGTGCCTAGACTGTGAAAGATGTTGACCAACCCGTCGCCTGCGGTGACCGCCACTACCCCCAACAGCTTGGTGTCCGGCGTCTCCATAGCGACATAGTGGTCAGAAACTGCGTGCTCCACCGCATCGTCAGCCTGATCTCGATCATGCGAATCCCGGTCCTGGCTGTCAGCAACACCCTGTTCCATCAGAATGTGTTGATGCTGTTCACGCATATTCTCGATCTTGATCTTTGACATGGCCCCCAATTCCACACACAGTTCGAGTACCGCGCCTGGACGGTTGGTATGCACATGGATCTTGACCAGTTCGGGAGTTCCAACTACCAGCAAGGAATCCCCTACGTGTGTGAGTTGATCGCGGATCTTCTCCACATCAAGGCTACTGCCCTTGAGCATGACCTCGGTACAATAACCAAACTCTATCTCTTCATCCACTCTGGCCTGGGGAATGTCAGCAACTCTCACGGGCTGTATCAGGGACTGGGCCGGAACCTGCGCCGCGGTCTTGCCGTCCAGAGCGGCTACAAAACCGTCGTAGATGCGCAGGAGCCCAGCGCCACCCGCATCGACGACACCGGCCTGCTTTAGGATAGGAAGCAGGGTAGGGGTTTTATCAAGCGCCTCTTGGGCTTTGTCGCGTACATCGTGCATCACCTTGGCAAAGGTCTTGTGCTGCTTGGCAGACGTAACCGCCTGCTTGGCTGCTTCCTTGGCCACGGTCAGTATGGTACCTTCTACAGGGCGCATGACCGCCTTGTAGGCGGTATTGACGCCTTCTTGTAAGGCGCGGGCGAACTCGGTGGTGGTGATCTTCTCTTTTCCTTCCACACCTTTGGCGAAGCCGCGGAAGAGCTGAGACAAAATCACGCCTGAGTTCCCACGAGCTCCCATGAGCGATCCCATGGCGACGGCATCGGCTACCTTGGCGATCGAAACGCTGTCCAGCCGTTCTACCTCAGCGGCCGCAGACTGGACCGTAAGATGCATATTCGTCCCCGTATCCCCATCAGGTACGGGAAAGACATTGAGGGCATCCACTTCCGCCCGGTGAGCCTGAAGAGTCTGCGCTCCCAGCAGCATCATGGAACGAAATAGGCTGCCATCCATCAACTCGACTTTCAAGGGATAAACCTCCTAACCTAACGGTTCCCTACGCGCACGCCTTCCACGTGGACGCTAACGCTCTCAACCTTGATACCCAAGAGATTCTCAACCATGTATTTAACTTTCGACATGACATTATTGGCAACCTCTGAGATCTTGACTCCATAGCCAACAATAATATAGAGACGAATGGCCACTCCATTGGACAAGAACTTGACCTCAACGCCGCGCGTTAGGTTCTCGCGTCCAAGAAGCTCAACTAAGCCATCCTTGATCCGGCGTGACGCCATGCCCACCAGACCATAACACTCCATGGCAGCAATCCCTGCCACCATGGCAATGGCCTCTTCAGCGATATCAATCTTACCTAGGGAGGTGACGGTTTCATGAGTGCTCATGGCTTTCCCCCTAAAGGTCAGACTCAGTCTTGCTTGTCATTGTTATATTCTACTATACTTCCGCTGAAATTAAAAGCAGGCTGGCACGTTCAACCTATTCGCCCCTTTGGGGGCTCATCCAGCAATGAAGTCAGGCAAGTTCGTGGGGTCAGCTCTTGTCAAGTATTGCTTGGCTGTGCTACAATCTTATCTGTTGACTTCGGGAACTTGCGTGACTTTATTTTGGTGACCGCAAGCAGCCCTCAGTGCTCCGGTTCTGCGTCACGCGAGTTCCGAAAGAACGAGTTGTGCAAGACGCTAGACCTTAAGCGACCAACACCGAAGGAGGTGCGAATAGATGGCCAGAAAATGCGAGATTTGCGGTAAGGGCGTTTCTACCGGTGCTCAGATCAGCACCCGTGGTTCGTATGTCACCCGTCGTAGCACCCGTGTGATTGCACCCAACCTGCAACGGGTCAAAGCCGTTATCAACGGGGTCCCCACTCACATCCGTGCTTGTACTCGTTGCATCCGTTCCGGAAAGGTGCAGCGTGCTCTCTAATTCATATCGTGGATCCATCACACTTTAGCTCTGGGCAAAGAAAAAAGCGGCATCTGCCGCTTTTTATTGCGTTTGCCACCGCTCTATGGCATACCCTTCTAGTGTGAGGGCTGTTTGCCGAAGACTTTGAGTACACCACGTACCACTGCGCTGACTACTTTGGGCAGCTTGATAGCTACGATTCGCATATCGCACCCTCCTTCTCCGCATAGTCGTCATCGAATCAAGATCGCGTGTGGATCGGTCATCACCTACAAGACCGTCCCAGCGGCCGACATGTCTATTCAGACCACCGCATCCCATCGGATCGAACGTCTCCTAGGACTTACATTAACTGCCACTGCAAAAGACCAGCCAGCCAACAGCTAGCAGCGCCACACCGATCAATCCCGTCCATAGCCAAACGGGCAGCGTTCTGGCTAGGAGGAAAATCCCCAGGAACCCCAGCGCGAGACCAACGATCTTGCTCCCCGACGCCCTGCCTGAGCGCCGTCTTCGCCAGCGCATGGCCGATCCCCCCCATCCCCTACCGATCGTGTTTCTGTGCATTGGTAGTATATTCATGTCGATCCGTTTTGGTGGCTGTCCATCACATGCAAACCAAGAAACTTCTTGTCAGCCTTCCCGCGCCCATGCCTCGAAACAAACCAAGGCCTGATACCGTCTGTGCGGATCAGGCCTTTTTGTTGATCTGCGTTACCTTGTTATCTTCACTAGCCCCTATCCTCTGATCACTTTGATAGCGGCCTCGAGATCGGACTGACCAAAGATGGCAGAGCCGGCCACCAAAACACTGGCCCCCGCCGCCTCCACTTGACGAGCGGTCTGCGCATTGATCCCACCATCAACCTCAATCAGGGTGCTGAGCCCACGTTCGCGGATGGTGGTGGACAGTTGGGTGATCTTGGGCAGAACCGCCGGAAGGAAGCGCTGACCACCGAAACCGGGATTCACCGACATGATGAGCACCATGTCCAGCTCGTCTAGAACATAGTCAAGCAGATTGAGCGGGGTGTGAGGGTTGAGTGCCACACCAGCTTTCAGCCCCAGGTCTTTGATCTGGGCCACCGCACGCTGTAGATGGTGGGTGGCTTCGGCATGTACAACCAGGTAGTCAGCCCCAGCAGCGGCAAACTGAGCGATATAGCGCTCTGGGTTGACGATCATCAGATGCACATCCAGGGGAAGGCTAACTCGACCGCGTAGGGCATCAACGATCAGAGGACCAATGGTGATATTGGGCACAAACTGCCCGTCCATCACATCGATGTGCAACCAGTCCGCACCGGCGCGCTGTACCTCGAGGCAGTGATCAAGCAGGCGGCCAAAATCGGCTGAAAGTATGGATGGGGCGATGATAGACATGGCTAGTATCTCCTTTCACTGATCTTGGCCTCGCTAAGCAGGCTAAGATAACTGGCATAGCGGCTGGGTTGCAGCAGGCCGTCATCGAGCAGCGCCTTGACCGCGCAATCGGGCTCTTTGTCGTGAAGGCACGATACGCCGAACCGACACTGACCAAGGACTGGTTGCATCTCGGGAAAGAGCTGCGCAAGTTCCTTGCTCTTGATCCCCTCGATGCTCAAGTCATAGAAGCCCGGAGTGTCAGCAACCATACCGCCATTGGGCAGCGGGAAAAGCTCCACATGGCGGGTGGTATGGCGTCCGCGCCCGATCTTCTCGCTGATGGCACCGGTCTTAAGCGTGAAACCGGGGCTGATCGCGTTAAGAAGGCTGGACTTGCCCACACCCGACGGCCCAGCAAGGACGGAGATCTTGCCAGCCAGATGATCCCTTAGCTGGTCGATACCAGTCGCCTGCTTGGCCGAGGTAAGAATCACGGGATATCCAGCACGGCCATAGGTACGCGCCACCTCGTCGATCTCGTCAGCAGCGGCAAGATCTGCTTTGTTGCAGACAATCAGACTCTGGATCCGTTCACGCTCAGCTAGGACCAACAAACGATCGAGCATCTCGCGATGAAGTGGGGGTTTGGAGAAAGCAAAGGTGAAGACCGCCTGATCCACATTGGCCACGGAAGGCCTAACCAGCCGCATGCGTCTGGGAACCAGTTCGTTGATCACACCTCGGTCACCGTCGGTCAGTTCAAAATGGACCCAGTCGCCCACCAGCAGATCAGTATCGATCTTCTTGAATCGACCGCGCCCACGGCACTCAATGATCAGACCGTCATGGTCCTGTACATAGAAGAAACCGCTGAGCGCTTTGACAATAATCCCACGGGCCAAATGTAGCCCTCCCTCTTGTAGACACGAGTCACTAGACACTAGACCCAAGAGACTAGAAAGAACGGATT
Source organism: uncultured Clostridia bacterium (assembly GCA_964540595.1). GTDB lineage: Bacteria > Bacillota > JAAYKD01 > JAAYKD01 > CAYOCI01 > CAYOCI01. Next base: position 1,786 of record CAZINL010000106.1, on the reverse strand, counting down.
CCCCGTCAAGCATACCTATCACAGCGAGTGAGACACATTGACTGGCAAGGGTACGGGCGCTGCCAATTAGCAGCGCCCTTCTTACGTCAGATTGGGTTATGCTCGCTCGATGTCTGACTTCTAGTGTCTGGTGTCTAGGGTCTAGTGTCTCGGTTAGAACGTCTTGCTGCTTTCCAGATTGTTGTTGCGGTAGATCTCAATGACTCCCGGTGGGTCTACCGGGACATCCAGCGAGATGGGCTGATCGCCTTTGCGGTGCACCTTCTGATAGAAGACCCGGACTGGCTGGGTTCGCGATGCATCGCGGACGATGATCTTGATGTCTTGGACCCCGGGTCCCTCATCGAAGCGCAACTGTACATTGACCGTATTGGCGGAGACGCCAGCCTCCACCCAGCTTACAGCACTGCCAACATTGACCTCGGTATCAGGAGCCGGCTCCTGCGAGACGACCGTTCCTGGGGTAACCCCAGGCTGTGGTCTGGCGCTCACCGTTCCCTGTGTGAGGTTACGCTCCCTAAGGAGTTGGAGTGCCTGTTCCCCGGTCTTGCCACGGAGATCAGGAACGCGGGCTTTCACAATGGCTGGACCGGCCGAGACGGTAAGCTTGACCTCAGAGCCGACCTTGGCCTCGAAGCTGCCACGTGGATCCTGCCTAATCACATAGCCCTCTTTGGTCTCAGGATGATTCTCACGGGTAGGGGGGCTGACCTTAAAGCCGGCGTTCTGCAGCTCCAAGATCGCGTCACGCTCAGGCTTGCCGCTCACGTTCGGGACTGCCTTCAGCTCCGTTCCTTTGCTTACCACCAGCGAGATCACCCGTTCAGTCTTGACGCGGTTCTGCGGCTCAGGATCCTGACTAATCACGTAGCCGGCGGCTAGATTAGGATCAAAGACCTCGCTCTGCACGTCTGACTGGAGACCTGCGTCTCGGAGCACCCGTACCGCCTCCACCAGGCTCTTGTTGCGGACATCTG
>CAZINL010000106.1:0-799 GCA_964540595.1 uncultured Clostridia bacterium | reverse complement strand
GGACATCTGGGACGATGACTACTTCACCGCCGGTGAACAGACGTAGGGCTGAGAGAGCACCCCACATGGCCCCTCCAACCAACAGGAAGATCACCAATGTCCAAGCTGCCATTGGCACCCAAGCCGGGCGTTTCTTGGACTCCTTTTCTTCCCTATCCTTCCGATCGGGATGGGTGTCACGGATGGTCTTGAGCTCAGGCAACACCTGGGTCGGTGAGTCCTCTAGATGGATCGGCGGGCCATCCTGATGAGCCATCTGAAAACGGGTCAGGTCATCGACCAGCTCACCAGCATTCTGGTATCGTTCACTCTCGTCCTTCTTGAGCAACTTCAGCACGATCGCCTCTAGTTCAGGGGGCGTATCGGGGCGCAACTCCGAAGGCGCGGGCACAGCTTCCTGGATGTGCTTGAGAGCAATCCCGACCGGGCTGTCACCCTTGAAGGGAACCTGAGCTGTAAGCATCTCGAAGATGACGATACCAAGTGAATACAGATCGGATTTCTCGCCTGTCACATTTCCGCGTGCCTGCTCAGGCGAAAAGTAATGAACCGACCCGATGATGCTCCCCGAATGGGTGACGGTGGAGGTACTGACCGCCCGAGCAATGCCAAAATCGGTCACCTTCACACGACCATCTTCAGTCAAGAGGATATTGTGTGGTTTGATATCGCGATGGATGATCTGGTTGGCATGGGCGTGTCGCAGAGCTTCAGCGATCTGCTTCGCGATCACCACCACACGACTGACGACCAACGGCGCCTCATTCTTGATCAGCCAATGGAGCGTTCTCCCCTCGAT
>CAZINL010000105.1:8501-10420 GCA_964540595.1 uncultured Clostridia bacterium | reverse complement strand
CAGCAGGCTGGCGATAATACAGTTGATACAGACACTCTTCCCCGAACCTGTGGCTCCTGCGATCAGCAGATGAGGCATCTTGGCCAGATCGGCGACCAGAGTGTCGCCCGCAATGTCCTTACCGAGTGCTACGGCTACCGGTGACCGCGCGTCCCTAAACTCCCTGGAGTCAATGACGTCACGTAGATAGACCATGCTTACGTCGCGATTGGGGACCTCGACCCCGATGGCCGATTTCCCCGGTATAGGTGCTTCAATGCGAACATTTTCAGCAGCGAGATTGAGGGCCAGGTCATCCGCCAGACTGACGATCTTGGCCACCTTAGTTCCTGGTGCCACTTGCAGCTCGTAGCGCGTGATGGTCGGACCGCGACTGACATCTGAGACCTTGGCTTTCACTCCAAACGTATCTAGAGTATTCTCCAACTGCTTGGCATTCTCAGCGATCTCGCGCGTACTCTGAGCGCTCTTCACACGGGGATTAGCCTGCAGAAGCTCAATGGGCGGACGTCGGTAAGGACGAACCACCACCTGCTCTTGAAGCGGCACCGTCTCCATCTTAGCGCGTGCCTCTACAGTCGGCTGATGAGCCGCAGCGCTTCGACCAGCCGCTTGCTCATCTCGCGCTTTGTCAGCACGCTTAGGGTCACTGACCTGACTCCTAGGCTCCTGTGGGCTCTTGTGCTTGTCATCCAGAAAGACAGCCACCGGTGATGGAGAGGTCTCCGCAGCAGCCTTCTGCTCTGACGTCGGGGCGGCATTTTTCTTGTTTGCCCCCACAACCTGACGTATTCTCACAGTCTGCGCCTGGCCAAACACCCAACTAGTGAAGGATTTAGCTGCAGCAGTGACCGAAATATCCGCGATCAGGATGATCACCAAGATCAAGAAGGCTCCGAGCAGTAGATATAGACCCCAACTCCCGATCAGGTTAAGCAGAAGACTGACGGAAAAGCCACCGACCAGTCCGCCACCTCGACTGCGTAAGCTCTCGATGAATAGATCCGAATCGACCGTCAACTGTAGATGACTGATCCAGGTCGTCAGGTAATATGCCAACCAGATCCCCTGCCACCGGGTGGAGAAGGCAAACTGGTCACGCTTGATCATCATGGCGATCCCCATGGCAGCGACCAGTAGAGGGAGCCCAATGGCGGCATCGCCGGTCAAGAAGCGGAAAAACTGGCTTAGCCACCTGCCAATGATCCCGGTGGCAGATGTCATATTGCTGATCACACCAAACAACCCAAAGAGTAGGAAGATGATGCCCCGGATCTCAGCCTGAAGTTCCACACGTAATTTGGCTTTCTTACTCATGTATCCTCCCTGCGTCAAGGCTGAGCCTCGACGAAACCATAGCCCAAAGGCCAAAGTAGCTTCGGGGACAGTCCAACTGCAGACTTAGGTGATGGACAACCCGTTTTGTTCCATTATACCATGATCACCTGCTGTTTCCATAAAGAAAGTGCCGCTTTCCAGCGGCACTCTTTGCCAGTCGTAGCTGAGGCTAGATGCTAGGGAGATCCATCTACGGCCGTATCACCAGTATCATTTGAGGGCTGGCTTCCACTCCACCACCGTACCTGGGGCAAAGCGTGGGTCAAGAAAGACTGAGGCATCGGCAGAGATGATCTGACGTATGCGGCACTCGCCGCCGGTACGCAGTTCCACCACCAACTTTACGCCATCAATCTCCATCTCCTGCAGCTCATAGGGCTGTTCTTGTTCGGTCACGAGTTCCAGCGGCATCGCGGTCCACAGCATTAGTGGACACCCCCACTCGCCTTCTTCTGAGCAATCAGCTCATTAAGCTTCTTGACGCAATCACCGATACCACCGAGTTGATCGATTAACCCATACTCAACTGCATCCTTGCCGACCACGACCGTTCCAATGTCCCGTGCCAACTCGCCCGTTCT
>CAZINL010000105.1:7538-8491 GCA_964540595.1 uncultured Clostridia bacterium | reverse complement strand
CACGCGGTCTTGCATCCTGTCGAGATACTCGTAGGTCTGAGGAACTCCAATGACCAGTCCTGTCAAACGGATGGGATGGACCGTCATGGTCGCCGTTGGCGAGATAAAAGAATGGGTAGTCGAGACCGCGATCGGAACACCGATGCTGTGTCCACCGCCTAACACTAAAGAGACGCTGGGCTTGGTCATGGTGGCGAGCATCTCGGCAATGGCGAGACCAGCCTCAACATCCCCGCCCACTGTATTGAGAATAATCAGCAGTCCCTCGACCTTGGGGCTCTGTTCTGCGGCAACCAGCTGAGGAATGATATGCTCGTACTTAGTCGTCTTGTTTTGGGGAGGCAGCACAATGTGTCCTTCCACCTGCCCGACGATGGTGATCGTGTGCACATTGCTCTCCCCGGTGGGCACGGTGCCCACTTGGCCAAACTCACGTACCGTCTCAACTTGGGGGTCCTTGGCCCGCTTACCGGTCCTCTTGGGTGGCACAGGAATCGCTGGCTCTTGGGGCTCAGGCTGCTCCGGGTTCATCGGGTCGGTATTCGCATCGAGATATGATAGATCCGTGTCAGTGGTCACATGACCCACTCCTCTCAAGTATCCTTCACGGTTATTATGCGCTCTCCAGCCTTCCATCAACCGCTGTGATTGGCCACTGCATGCAGAGCAAGAAAAAACGCCCGCGAAATGCGGGCGTTTACTCTGGCCTGTCATACTTCCATGATAATGGGCAGCACCATGGGGCGGCGTCTCGTCTTCTCGAAAAGAAACTTGCTTAACGTATCACGAACGTTCCCTTTGATTGATGGCCAGTCCTGAATGCGATTGTCGCGGCACTGCTCCAAACTCACACGGACCCTTTCCTTGGCCTCATCGATCAACAACTCGGACTCTTTGACATAGACAAAGCCGCGCGAGACAATGTCCGGCCCTGCCAGAATGTCTCCATTGCT
>CAZINL010000105.1:0-7528 GCA_964540595.1 uncultured Clostridia bacterium | reverse complement strand
CCATTCTCTTTGGATATGGTGACCACCGCAATGATGAGTCCATCCTGAGAGAGTTGCTTACGATCACGCAAGACGATATTGCCAACATCGCCTACTCCAAGCCCATCCACCAGCACCTTCCCAGCTGGTACTCTGGCACCAATGGCAGCACCTTGTTGAGTGAGGTCGAGCGTGAAGCCGTTTTCCAGGATAAACACCTGTTCTTCATCGCAGCCCATCCCCACCGCTAGATCACGATGGTGAACGAGGTGTCTGAACTCCCCGTGGATGGGAAAGAAGGAGCGAGGTTTGGTCAGGCTGATCATGAGTTTCAGTTCTTCCTGTCCGGCATGACCCGCCATACTCCCTCTGGGTATGGCGTTGAAGACGGCATACGCCCCCTGGCGATAAAGAAGGTCGATCGCTTTAGCCATCGTCTTCTCACCACCCGGCACGGCCGAACCGGCCAAGATCACGGTATCGTTGGCCTCCACACGCACCTTGTGCCCTGTATCACCAGTGAAACGCCCAAGTAAAGGTTCACCGGTCGTGGTAGCCGTTACGACGACGATTGCCTCGCCCGGCAGACTTTTGGCTTCTTGTTGGCTGATCACCTGTTCGAGAGGAAGCTGAAGCCCTGCGTCTCTGGCGATGGCCATGGCCTGTTCGAGGAGTTGACTGCGAATCACAACTTTGCGTCCACGGGCGGCGGCGCAGTTGAGAATCTGCACTAGACGAAAGAGATCGGTATCAAAGATCGATGCGATGATGCGCCCTGGTGCGAGCCGAAAGAGTTGATCAAGGCGCTCACCAACCAATCGTTCGGAAGCAGTATGGCTGCGCAGCTCCGCATTGGTTGAGTCCGACATCAAGAGAGCGACCCCATCCCGTCCCAGCTCGGCAAACCGTTCAAGATCGGTCACCTCGCCATCGACCGGGGTGTAGTCGACCTTGAAGTCGCCGGTATGGACAACCCAGCCCAACGGTGTCTTCACTGCCACTGCACAGGTATCAGCCATGTTATGGTTGACCCTGACTAGTTCGCAGGTGATATTCCCGATCTTGAAGCTAGTTCGCGGCTTAACGGATACCAATGTCGATTGACGCTCCATCCCATGTTCGCGCAGACGCAGTCTAGCCATGGCCAAGGTCAGATTGGTGCCGTAGACAGGGACATTCACTTGGCGCAGCAGGTACGGCAAAGCACCAATGTGATCCTCATGCCCATGCGTAAGAATGATGCCTTTAATCTTCTCTTTGTTCTCAATCACATAGCTGAGCTCGGGAATCACCGTATCCACGCCCAGCATCTCTTCATCGGGGAAAGCTGATCCGGCATCAATGATGATCAGCTCCTTGCCCACGCGGAGTACCATCATGTTCTTGCCCAGCTCACCCAGCCCCCCAAGAGGCACAACTGATACCTTAGGATTTTCTGCCATTTATACACCTCCCGGGTTCACGCTCCCATGGCAGCATCCATGGTGCGATCTCCCCAAATACGAAACAACATACACCAGCTAGTAGCCTATGGCTGTGCTCTCGATCTCATCTCAACGACACCGGCTACTGCAGATAACCCGATCACCAAGTACCTGATCACTAAGTACTGTTCACGTTCTTGAACCGTTCTACACCGATCAACCGCTCCGTCCCGTAACTTCTATTATACTAATTCTTGGAGCAGATCACAAGCTCATCCAGGGCTAGCAACTGGTACAAAAAAAACCACCGACATCTTGTCGGTGGCAGAATAGCGAAATCTCTTAATGGGTGTTGACCTCATTGGCACCATGTCGACGGAAGACCTCGGCTACTTGGTCAGCCTTCTGCCCATCAGCTTTAACTACTGCGACGACACTGCCCTGCTTCACATGGTCTTGATAGCGTCGACTCTCGCCCTCAGGAATACCGTAGTCGATCAAGCCACCCGTTAAACCGCCCGTGACACCACCAGTCAGCGCTCCGGCAATCGGTCCAGCGGCCAACAGCGGTCCCACACCAGGCACCGCCAGCGCCCCCAGACCAGCCAATAGCCCAGCTGCACCTCCGACCACGGCACCGGTGGTGACCCCGTCAGAGATATGCTGGTCACCATACGATGCGTTGTCGGCCATGGCTCCGGCTCCGCCATCCATCGCCATACCAGCGGCACCAGTCATGGCTCCGGTGCCCAAAGTAAGACCCGTCCCGGCAGGGTTGATGCCGCCTATCATGCCGAGGCCGGCTCCCCGACCAACATCATTGTTCATGACGGCGCTGGCATTGTCGCGTCCATTGCTCTGCGTCTTATTCTGGCGTTGGTCTTTGGCCTGGTCCTGTGCGACGATAGATATCTCGTTTTTCATGAAACCGTTGGTCCGAAGCTCAGCCACGGCGCGCTCTGCGCGATCAAAGGAGTGAAAGACGCCGACGATAGTCTTGGCCAAGTTCATTCGCCTCCCTTGTGATTTGGTCGGAAACCGTTCTTAGGTTCCCCGCGGCGTGAACTTGCTATGTGTCATCCCAGGAACTTGCATGACTCTATTATGGTAAACTTACGCAGAAGCTTAATGCTCTAATTCTGCGTCATGTAAGTTCCGAAAGAAGAGTTATGCGAGAGGCTAAACCTTTCTCACATGTCGATTGGCAATTTAAGGCAAGGAACAGTATTCACCTATCTCTCATACGGCCTCACTCGATTGAGATTGATTAGGATCATGTCCTCCCCGACCTTGCGTACCGAGCTCCATGGCACGACCGTCTGCCGGCCGGAAAGTTGGACTCCTAACCAGCCGCTGCGTTCAGGGACGATCAAGTTGACTATTCGCCCGGTCGTCGGTTCGATCACTAAGTCACAGTCCCCCAAAACGCCAAGTCGTTGTCCATTGTGGAGGTTGATTATCTCTTTACCAGCAATCTCAGATAGTAGCATCAAACATACACCTCCTGCAAGAACGCTATGCAGGAGGTGCGCGGCTTAGACCTGACGGTCTGTACTACCAAATCCTCCGGTGCGCTTACCCTCAGTTTGATCGTCTTCAACAAGCAGAAAGCGAGTAAACAGCCCCTGGGCAATGGTCTGCCCTCGATCAACGCGCACTGTTTGGTCGGTAGGATTTAGTAGGGCTACGTAAATGTGACCTTCATTGCTGGGGTTGTCCACGTAGTCGGCATCGATCACGCCCACACCATTGGCTAGTAGGAGCCCAAGCTTAGTGGCGACACTGCTGCGAATCGTGACCAAAAGCACCTCGTCGGCTTCCATATACGCCTTCAGCCCCGTCGGGATCAGGGTGACCCGGTGCGGGGAAAGTTCCATCTCTTCTGCTGCGGCGAGATCATAGCCAGCGCTGCGACCCGTCTTGCGGACCGGCATGACAGCCGGACCAGGTGTGTAGCTCGTCACCGGGGCAAATCTGCGGCTCATAGGGCACCCTCCAGCGGTTGGGCAGCGTGGTTCGGCCCCACCACAGCCAAGACAGGATCCGGCTGCAGCACCTCTCGAGCCAATTGTATGATGGCCTCGGGCGTCACCGCATCGATACGGGCCAGCACCTGCCGCTCGTCCAGGACGCGCCCCAAGGTTAGTTCAGCCTTGCCCATGCGCTGCATGCGACTGCTGCCACTCTCCAAGCTCATTTGAAATCCAGTCTTCATCTGCTCCTTGTAGCCGTTCAGCTCTTCTTCAGCAAGTCCACCGTCCATGACCTTTGCCAACTCAGAACGAATCAGTCGTATGACCTCCGGCCCCTGCTCGGGCGTGGTACCAGCATAGATGGCAAACATGCCACTATCTTGGTATGCCAAGTGGTAGGAATAGACCGAATAGGCCAAACCTCTGTCTTCGCGGATCGTCTGAAACAGTCGTGACGACATGCTCCCACCTAGAGCGTTGCTCAGGAGCTGGATGGCAAAGATACGTTCATCATCCACCGCGAGACCTGGAAGTCCTAGGCATAGGTGGACCTGTTCGGTCGCTTTGTCACGGTGAAGGAAGCGAGTGCTGTGGTGCGCCACGGCTGGTCGTCCAGGATCTATCACTGATTGTGAGGTATAGCTACCAAAGATAGGGCCTAGGATGGCGCTGGCCTCATCTAGGGTGGTTTTGCCTGAGACTGCCAGTACCAGCCGCTCCGGGCGATAGTACTGATCGATATAGCGACGCAGTTGGTCCGGGCTTAGGGCGCTGACACTCTCCCAGGTGCCCAAGACCGGTCTGGCGAGCGCATCATCACCCCAGAACGCCGTGCCGAGCTGTTGGTGTACCAGCTCGTCGGGAGCGTCTTCCGTCATTTTGATCTCCTCACCAACGACACTCTTCTCCTTGATCATGGCTTGGTCATCCAACGACGAATGGAAGAACATATCGCCCAAGACGTCGACCGCCGAGGCGAAGTAGCGCTCAAGCACCCGCGTGTAGTAGCAGGTCTGCTCTTTGCTCGTGAAGGCGTTAAGCTGCCCCCCCATGGCATCCATCTCCCGGGCGATCTGTTTCGCCGATCGGGTGCCAGTTCCTTTGAAAAGCATGTGTTCAATGAAGTGGGAGATCCCGCCGAGTTCAGGCGACTCGTATCTCGATCCCGCCCCCAACCAGAGCCCGAGCGAGATTGATCTGGCTTCAGGCATGGGGTCAACGACCAAACGAACCCCGTTGGCAAAGCGTTGGTGTTGAATCAAACTGTAACCTCCTTATACGAGGCATCAGGCGTCGGCCATCAGCCATCCGAAGTAGCCCCTTCAGTCTCCTATTCGAGGCGCTTAGGACACTCTCCTATAGACAACTCTCTCTTTAGCATAGACCAACTCCATCAAGCGTATCAAACCTACAGCAACAAGAATAGAGCCCGATTGGGCTCCTTTTGCTGCTGTGACATCTCAGATCCAACTATCGCTGAGGGTCGATGCCTGATAACCCTGCTCTACTCCTTCGCACCCATGATGCTGAAGCCGACTCGAGAGCTGTCGGCCCAGCCGCGGACAATGATGGGGGTAGAGCGATTGTTCATGAACTTCAGGTCCAGGTAGTCGTACGCCACCGTTGCGTCTCTGCCTTCAGGTACATAGCGGACCGGTCTACTGTGGCGATACCGCTCGATAACCTTCAACTTCGCGCTCAGGACGGCATTGTAGAGCGTTGACGAGACCTGACAGACTCCTCCGCCTGCTCCAGGAACGAGCTCGCCGCCCTCAATCACGGGGGCGTCCCGATACCCAAGTTCAAGCGTTCGCGGACCAACTACCTGGTTAAAAGAGAACACATCGCCCGGCATCAGTAAGACGTAATTGCATATTGAGGTGGCTAACTGAATGTTGTAGGCTCGATCGGGATTGCCATACATGTAGGTTCGATAGCTGCCAATGGTTTGAGTGAGCGACCTGATCATCGTCTCGGTCAGATCTGGCTGGATGGCGACACGCAGCGGAACGACCGTGGCTCCTTGCTCCGCAGCCATGACCCTGTCAACGGTAGCTGTAATATCAATGGCGACGCCTGGCTGTTCAGCGATGATCTCTCCGGTTCGCTTCACTAGCTTGGCGTTTTGTGGTGACCGATCTTCCAGACGCGCCAGTTGTTCGACGACTGTTCTGATCTCCTCGGGCAGTCTCCGACCTAAAGAGAAGTTCCGCCCATCCTGCCCGATCACGCCAACCCCTGGCGCAGACCCATATCGATAGCGCAGGTAGATCTGGCGGATGGGGGTGTTGAACAGGGAGAAGGCGCCTACCACCATGAGCACCGCCAGTATAGCCCACCGCACCTTGTGGTCGTTCCTCACCCTATCCCCTCATTCCGTCTGCCTCTGTCAACGTCTCTCATCGATCAACTGGGAGACAGTCACAAATCGATATCCATGCGCCGTGAGCGTCGATAGGATCAGCTCTAGGCCCTGCGCCGTCTGTTCTGTGGGATGAGCAAGGATGATAGCCCCTGGGCAGGCGCCTCTTAGTACGCGGTCAGCAATCTTCTGCGGTCCTGGCCTGGTCCAGTCGGCCGTGTCTAGGTGAACCATGGCGACTCGATAATCCAGCTCCCTCGCTGCCTGAACCACCAGATCATTAACCTCCAGGTACGGAGGGCTGAAAAGACGAGCAACCTGCCCCGTGGCATTACGGATAGCGCGGTCAGTGTCTCTGATCTCGTTTGAGATCGCTTCCTTGGAAAGCCGCTTCATATGTGGATCGGAGTAGCCATGATTAGCCACTTCGTGCCCGGCCTGCGCGATCTTTTTTGCCTCCCCCGGAAAGGCGGCGACCCATCTGCCGACAAAGAAGAAGGTTGCGGGTGCCTCATACTTATTCAGCACCCGAAGAATATCATCGATGTTCTCATTGCCCCAGGCCACATTGATGGCTAGGGCCATCTCGGGGCGGCCAGGGTTACCACGATAGATCACGCGCTCTGGGAAACAGTCCGCTGTGACCTGGGGCGCAGTCTCTTTGATGACATAGGAGAGGGTCGTGTCCCGCCTAGCACTCAGAGCAAGCTCGACCGTCTTGTCTAAATCAATGGCCCGGCCGTACCGACCGGGGATGACTCCCTGGACATCCAGTCGCAGGATGTTGTCAGCCTGCGCGTTGACTGGCTCCACGGCATAAAGGCGGTTCTCGTCCTCCAGCCACTGCCTGATCTCTTCGGGCAGCATCCCGCTAATGTCACGCCCTTCTAGGACGACGCCAGGCTTGACACCGCTGGTCATGCGCTTGACGGTGATGGGCAATGGTAATCGTTCTGCCAGCGAGAGCAGAACCACGGTCGCAATCAGGATGACCGCCAGGAACCATGCCACTTTCTTGCCCATGGCGTCATCTCCCCCTTAATACCGGTTTGTTCGGTGCCATGAGATTCGAGACCGTGTGGAACGTATATCCGTCTTGCTTGAGCGCCGTAATGGCGGTCTCAAGAGCGTTGGCGGTCGATGCGGCACTGGTATGCAGTAAGACGATCGCTCCGGGTTTGGCCCCTTGGATGATCCGTTGGGCCACAGTCTTGGCGTCCTTGGTCTGCCAATCCTCGGCATCCAGTGACCACAGGATAGTTCGATAGCCAAGGGCCTTGATCAGGGGTCCCAGACGCGCGTCTTCCTCGCCGTATGGGGGACGAAAGAGGGTGGCCCTCTTGCCCATGGCTAGCTCCAGTTGTTGATGGCAGTTCTCAAACTCTTGTTGGGCTCGTTCCTTGGCCAGAGCGCGCAAGTGGAGGTAGTTTTGCGTACCGTTGCCTACCTCATAGCCGGCTGCGAGGATATTCCTTAGAGCATCGGGGTTTCTCTGCGCCCACCAGCCAGCGACAAAGAAAGTCGCCGGCACCTGCTCGGTCTGCAAGACCTTGATAATCTCCTTACTGTAGTCTGTCCCCCATACCGTATCAAAGGTAAGGGCGATGGCCTTGTCCTGACGACTGGCATTGTGCACCGGAGCCTCTTGGACTCTTGACCAGACATAACGATCCACAGTGGGAATGCCATGCATCACCTGCACTAGGGTGATTAAGACGATAGCGAGCACCAGGGCCTGCCACAGCGGCCTGAAGCGACGCAAATCCCAGATCATCATTATGATCCACTCC
>CAZINL010000104.1:0-10517 GCA_964540595.1 uncultured Clostridia bacterium | reverse complement strand
GCTCGCAGACAGCGATGAGCTTCTGTCGCTCCAGCCCGAGGATTGCGGCCATGCCTCCCTCGCCTAACGGTACCGCTTCCTGCATGTAACGCCCGCGTCTATGTACAAGCTTCACCGCATCGACAAACGAGAGCGTATTGGCGGCCACCAGGGCGGAATACTCACCCAAGCTCAGACCAGCCACCATAGCAGGGGTGACCCCGGCTTCGGCTAGGAGCTTCCAGGCAATCACGCTCACGGTCAGAATCGCGGGTTGTGTGATCTCTGTCTTCTTGAGCTCATCTTCGGGTCCCTCAAAGCAGAGTCTACTGAGGGAGAACCCCAAGGCCTGGTCAGCTTGGTCAAAGAGCTGTTGAGCCAATGGGTACTGCTCGGCTAGGGCTTTGCCCATACCAACGTACTGTGCGCCTTGTCCTGGAAAGATAAAGCCAACTTTGGTCATAGATTACGTTGCCTCCCTCAAAAGGTTAGCGTCTCGGATGACTCGTTCTACGGAAACCACATGACGTGGGAGCAAGTCCAAGTGCGCCACTGTGAAGTCACGCCAGCTCCCGACCTAGCACCACAGCGACACCGACTGCACCGGGGCCGACATGAGCCCCTAGAACGGGTCCGATCTCGCTGATCAGCATCTCATCGGGATGAAGTGATTGTTGGATGGTCTCCGCCAGTCGCGCAGCCTGTTCAGGGGCTGCAGCATGAAGAATCCCCACATGCAACCTCTTTTGCATACCATGGCGTTCGCTGGCGATCTCAACCATGCGCGCAATGGCCTTGGAGCTGCCTCGAACCTTATCCACGGGAGTAACGACGCCATCCGCCAAACTGAGGATGGGTTTGACGCTCAGTAGGGTGCCGAGCAGCGCTGAGGCCTTGCCGATACGCCCATTGCGTTGTAGATACTCCAGAGTATCGACCACAAACAGCAACGAGGTACGTTTCTTGCAGTCCTCTGCCCAGGCAATGACTTCATCAGCACCAGCTCCAGCCTCGATGGCTTGTGCGGCTGCCGCTACCATCCACCCCATCGACAGTGACGCCTGCTCGGTATCAACGACATCCACATGGATATCGACCATCTGAGCTGCCATCACCGCCGACTGATAGGTACCGCTGAGGCGACTAGACAGACAGAAGACCAACACCCTATTCGCCCCTTCGGCAGCTAGGCGGCGATACTGTTCTTCAAAGGCGGCTGGCGAGGGTTGGGATGTATGGGGGTGGCGCTGATCGGTCACGAGACGGCGATAGAAGTCACCACTGCTCAGATCAACACCGTCTCGGTAGGCATCGTCACCAAAAAAGACGGTCAGGGGGACCACCCCTATTCCATGACGCTTGACTAGGCTATCGGGCAGGTCGGCGGTACTGTCAGTCACAATTCGTATCGCTGTCATAAGCCCTCCTTAAGTCATTAGTCCAGGAACTTGCATGACTTCATCATGGTCAACCTGCGCAGACCTCAATACTCTGATTCGACGTCATGCAAGTTCCACAAGAATGAGCTATGCAAGACACTACAGGGCAGTTGATGCTCTGCCCTCAGGCAGCGTAAGGCAAAACTCAGTGCCACGTCATGGCGCAGGCTGCCCATGTCAAGCCGCCACCAAAACCAACCATCACCACACGCTGTCCCGACTTGATCCGACCATCACGAACGGCTTCATCGAGCGCCACAGGCATCGAGGCGGCCGACATGTTGCCATAGCGGTCAAGGTTGACCACTACGCGATCACCATCTAAGCCCAGCCGCTTGACAGCGGCATCGATAATACGCAGATTCGCTTGATGTGGCACTAGAAAGTCAACCTGGTGTAGTTCCCAGCCAGCCATGGACACGGCCTTAGCGGCTGCTTCGCCCATGATCTGGACCGCGAAGCGATAAACCTCTTTGCCAGCCATTCGTATATAGTGCTGCCGATCAGTAACGGTCGCCAGACTAGCGGGCAGCTTTGATCCACCCGCGGGGAGCTCCAGCAAGTGTCCTCCTAGGCCGTCTGCTCCCAGATAGAAGGACTGCAAGCCGACGCCATCTGACGCAGGGCGCAGCACTGCAGCACCCGCTCCATCACCGAACAGAACGCAGGTATCACGGTCTTCCCAGTCAAGAACCCGCGACAGAGTCTCAGCGCCAATGACCAGGGCCGTTTCATACAAACCTGCGGCGATACATTGGCTAGCCATGGCTAAGCCATAAACAAACCCCGAGCAGGCTGCCTCCAGGTCAAAAGCAGCTGCTCGTTTTGCTCCGATCTGTGCCTGCACCAAGCAGGCCGTCGAGGGGAAGACCATATCTGGAGTCACCGTGGCCACGATAATCAGATCCAACTCATCAGCTGTGATGCCGGCGGCTTCCATGGCTTTGGCTGCCGCACGGGCAGAGAGTACCGATGTAGTCTCGCCCTCGGCTGCGATACGACGTTCACGGATCCCTGTTCGTGAGCGGATCCATTCATCTGAGGTATCGACTCGTTGAGCCAGATCATCGTTGGTAAGAACCTTCTCCGGCAGTGCCGATCCAGTCCCGACTATCGCTACCGACCTAAGTCGCTTTTCCATCCTTCCCGACCTTTCCTTGGTCCAGGCTTTCGCGCAAGCGCTCGGCTGCCCCACTCGCAAGAAAGGTGTTAGCTACCCGAAGGCCATTCTTGATCGCTTTGGCGTTGGATGAACCATGCCCCTTAAAGCAAGCTCCACTCAGGCCCAGCATGGGTGCTCCACCATATTCAGTATAGTCCAACCGCTTCTTGAAACGCCGCAGCGATGGCCTAAGGGCGCCCGCAGCCAGGCTCGACAGCCATGAACGCGTCATCTCTTCTTTCAGAGTATCGGTGAAGGCGTGAGCAAGGCCTTCCATAAACTTCAGCACGACATTGCCAACGAAACCATCACAGACCACTACGTCCGCCACCCCAAAGGGCAGTTCCCGTGCTTCAACATTACCCACAAACTGAACCGGAGCTTCCTTGAGCAGCAGATAAGCCTCTTTGTAAAGCTCATTGCCTTTTCCCTCTTCTGTCCCTACATTCAGAAGCCCTACCCTGGGTCGCGTCACGCCCAAGACACGTTCGGCGTAGACGTTCCCCATGATGCCGTATTGGTAAAGGTGAGTAGGTTTGCATTCCACGTTGGCACCGACATCGAGCAGCAGCAGTCCCCGGTCTTTGGTCGTTGGCAGGACAGGCGCCAATGCGGGGCGCTCTACCCCAGGCGCTCTGCCGATTACCAATAGTCCTGCCGCCACAATGGCGCCAGTATTCCCTGCGGAGAAGACAGCTTGGGCATGACCCTCTTTGACCAGACGGCTTGCTACCACCAAGGATGAGTCTTTCTTGCGCCGAACCGCCAGTCCCGGCGCATCATCACCGGTGATGACCTCTGTAGTATGTACTATCTCCAATTTTAGGCCTTGAATCGAGTACTTGGTCAGTTCTTCCCTGATCTTAGGTTCATCACCAACGAGGATGAGCTCCAATCCCCATTCGCGAGCTGCTTCCACGGCCCCCTGTACCATGACTGGGGTGCTGTGATCGCCACCCATACAGTCGAGTGCGATCTTCCTCATAGCAGGTCACCCCCCCGATACTCAGGCAGGGCAAAGATCATGAAATTGCCCTTGAAGACCAGCTCACTCTCCGATTTCGTCTTGACCACCACAGTATAGCGATTACCTCGGACGCGAATGACCTCTGCCTGCGCAAAGAGCCTCTCCCCGACCCGGACTGGGCGCTTGTACTTGACCCGCGCGATTCCGGTGACGGCCACTTCCGCATCGATCATGGCGATGGCGAGCGAGTTGGCCTGAGCGAAAAGCAGATGGGCACGCCCAATCTTGGTCTTAGAGTAGACCATGTCCGATGTGACGGTCAGAAGCGAGAGAGCTCGGGTGTTTAGCTCCAAGTCGATGAGCTCACCGACGATGTCTGCCTGAGCGAGCGACTTGACGTGCTCTTGCTTCTGCTCGGCGACGTTCTTGATCCTCTCGCGCACCTCTGGTATCCCAAGACTTACTCGATCCAAACGAATGGTCTGGATACTGACTCCCAGCTGCTTAGCTAGCTCCTCATCGGTGAGGAAAGGGCGTTCCGACAGCATTTCGGCAAGTATTTCCTGACGTCTGGGTTTGCTCAAGGGCAACTTGATCTCGGACAAGGACACAAGCACCTCCGTAGCCTTATCACCAGCTACTAACATCAGTATATATTAGCACCTAGTGATAACGCAAGTATGTATTTGCAGCGCGTGAACATCGAGCCAAACGCTTCTTAACGCTCCAGTGCATCTGATGCAAACAGATCAGACCAGCACGGGGACATCTATCCCGAATTAATCCCTCAGGTGGGGCAATCTTCTAGGGGAAATCTAGAAAAAAAAGAGCCGTCATACGGCTCTTCGTGTGGCGCCTCTTGTATCGTCATCTACTCAGCGTGGACCTGTCAAATATCATCTATGTCAGGCGCAAACTATGGATCAAACTATTCGACGGCGACAACCTCGCGGTTCTTATAGAAACCGCATTCAGGGCAAGCGCGATGGGAAAGCTTCGGCTTGTGGCACTGCGGGCATTCAACGATGCCAGGTACGGACAGCTTGAAGCTTTGCGCTCTTCTCCTGTCACGGCGAGCCTTGGAAGTCTTTCTTTTTGGTACAGCCATGGTCTGACACCCCCTTTTCTAACCTGCTCGGAGGAGAAAACTCTATGGTTTTTTCCTGTTGTTTGGATTATGATCCTGATCGCCTGAGTTCAGATCGCCTGAGTTCAAATCACCTGAATCGCGATCTGGGTTCTTCTTAAACCATTCTTCAAGCGCGGCTAATCGCGGATCAACCTTGTTCCCCGTGCAACGACAGGGTGCAATGTTGAGGTTTTCGCCACAATCAGGGCATAAGCCTTTACAGCCGGGGCTACAAAGCGGTTGCATGGGCAACTGCGAGATGACGGCGGCTGTGACAAGCTCAGTCCCGTCGATGCCATCGCCATCTAGGACCGGTAGGTCCTCTTCCTCCTCGCCGTCGCTATCCGCTTCGTCGGAAGTGGGTCGACCGGCCAGAAGGAACTGCTCGCTGATCTCGACCTCCAAACTGGTGGGAAATCGTTCGAGACAACGGCTGCATTCGGCTTCAAACTCACAGTGAGCATGACCTCCCACCGCGATGCGGTTGCCCAGATTCGTAACCACCAGGCTAACCGCCACGGGTTGTTGCAGTCTGAGCCCCCAAGCAGTGAGATCGCCAAAGCTGTCAATCGGCTCTTCCCAAACAAGGGACATCTTCTCGCCGATTCTGCGCTTGATCTCCACGATGGAGAACTTCACTTTGATCACCTCGATTGACACAAAATACATTATATCGTTGGCTACAGGACTTGTCAATCCGCTATCCTTGACACAGGGCAGAGATCAGACTATCGCAACGTCACCGCACTGACACGCAGATTCACAGCCCAGACGGTCAGTCGGGTCTGCTCTTCCATACCGTCTTTGATCTCCTGCTGCAGTTTCGTTAGCAGTGGCAGCAGTGCGACACCATAGCGCATCGTCAGGTCCAGGTTGACGCGCACTCCATTTTCCATCACGGCCTCCACGCGGTTGACCCGGGCCACTTCGGTGTGGGACTGTGCAGTGATCTGAGCGATCTGCGCGATGGCACGCGGTTCGATGGAGATCCGTCCATGGGGGGTAAAAGACGGTCGAACAACTGACTTTTCGCCGATCTTCTGCTCCCCTGCCTGGGCACGACGACGAAACAGGACATCGAGAGGGCCAACATAGTAGACGGGGACGCGGTTCTTGACCTCAAGGGTTGGTACGGGGATGATATGTTTCCCCTGAACATTGCGCTGAATAAGAGCTTCTTCGATCTCCTCTGGCGAGGCGATCTCCTCGATCCTAACGACCTGCTCAAACTTGGGCAGGTCAAGGACGCGCCTGATCCTCTCGACCATATGATCTGAAGTTCCCAGTATCAGAATACGCGCTGGTCGAAGGCGGAACAGGGCATCACGCACTTCCTGGGCGTGGTCGGAATCCATGAAGACCGCCCTACGAACCGCAGCCATCTTGTTGCTTTCAGCTTTGGCAGAACGACCCGCAACAATACGGTGCTCGTGGATGAGAAGGCCGTCATCGATGATCGCCTCAATCCCGTATTCGTAAGCCACAGTCTGAGCACGATGACTCTTGCCGGTTCCACTGGCCCCAACCAATGCAAAACACTCCACCAAAATCACTCCACTCTGCACTACGCTCCGCCAATGCGAGCCGCTTAGGAGTCCCAAGCCCCAAGTCTCAGTGGCCGCCTTGGTCGGATTCACTTTTGACGGCGAGGTTTGGGATTTATATGTTAGTATTATCTCATCTACAATCAGCCGTTCCCCCGTAGACCCGGGACTTGAGCCTAAGGAGGTCTTCCGATGACCGTCGCCGGCGTCATCGCCGAATATAACCCGCTACACAACGGGCATGCCTGGCACCTGGCAACCACCCGTCAAGCCTTGGCTGCCGAGGCCGTCATCGTCGTGATGAGTGGACACTTTACCCAACGCGGGGAACCCACCATCATCGACAAGTGGACGCGAGCCGCCGTGGCCATTGAGTGTGGTGCAGATCTCGTGTTTGAGTTGCCCACAGTCTATGCCTGCTCACGAGCAGCCTGGTTTGCCCATGGAGCCGTCAGCCTGCTTGACCAGTTGGGCCTGGTCACACACCTCAGTTTCGGTAGCGAAGCCGGTGATCTCACTGCCCTCGCTCAAGCGGCCCAAGTTCTAGAGCAGGACCCTCCCGAGCTGCAGATACGCGCCCAGAAGCTGACGAAACTGGGGTTACCCCATCCCCGTGCGCAGGCAGAAGCCCTGAGCCAGTTGGGGACGGTGGATGACTCCCTTAATCTCCTCACCACGGCTAACAACATTTTAGCGCTCGAATATCTGCGTACCTTGATACGATTGGACAGCCAGATCGTCCCTTGGACCGTCAAACGGCAGGGCGCGGGTTATCACGACCTAGAGCTTGGCCCTTTGGCCAGCGCGACGGCGATCCGTCAGGCGGTCCTAGAGGGGGCACCAAGTCAGGCGATCGCAGAGAGCCTCCCCGAGGCTGGCCATGGGCAGATGCTGCGCCAGATAGCGCAGGGGCGTGGCCCGGTCTGCTGGAGCTCTCTGGAGATATCTGCACTGGCGCTCCTGCGGCGTTCGTCTCGCGCACAGCTAGCCGACCTGCCTGAGGTCAGTGAAGGTCTAGAGAACCGCCTGTGGGAGATGGCGGATGCTCCAAGTATCGACCATTGGCTGAGCTCAGTCAAGACCAAACGCTACACTCGCTCACGACTGACGCGTAGCCTTGCCCATCTGCTGCTGGGGATCACTAAGTCGGATCTGGAGCAGATCTCGCAACCCACCCCCTACGCACGTGTTCTGGCCATGAATGCCACTGGCCGATCCCTGCTCAGCCGATGTCGCGAGATCAGTCAGATCCCCATCATCCAAAAACCAAAAAGCGCCCGACACCGGTTGACCACCTGGGGCGAGCGCCTGCTGGAGATCGACAAGCTGGCCACCGATCTATGGAGCTTGGGGTTACCCAATCAAGAAGAGCGCCGCGGGGCGCAGGACCTTACCCACGAACCGCTGCGCCTGTTTTGAGAGGTCAGAGACCAGACACCAGAATGAGCTAGCTGCACTCAACCGCCCATCCTCCGTTGCGTCTGTCTCTCGCGGCTTACCCAAGCCGCTACCGACACCGCGCCTACCCGGCGCTAGATGCAACTACGGTGGGCGTGGGCATGTTGCTTCGCAGCCACGCCCGGTCTGGTCTCTGACTTCTATCTATTTCAGCCCATCCAAAAAGGCCAACACATCGTCTAGCGAGCGTACCTTGACCAGCTGGATCTTCTTCGCCACTTGGGCGGCGTCAGGATAGTCCTCTTCGGGAACGATGAAGTACTCCATCCCCTGACGTTCGGCTGTGATGACCTTCTGCTGGACTCCACCTATCTTACCCACAGTACCGCTGAGAGAGATCGTACCGGTGCCAGCGATGCGATGCCCCTTGGCCAGGTCTCGTTTCTCCACTTGATTCATGATTTCGAGCACCATCATGGTCCCCGCTGAGGAGCCCCCAATATCAGCCGTATTGGCATTAATCTTGATCGGCAGCTTCGGTTGCCAATTGTGGGTGGTGATCTGAACACCCAGCATCGCTCTGCCCTTGTCATCGGGGTTTTCGGTGAGCTTGGCACCGATCTCTTTGGTCTCAGAACCACGTTTGATCTGGAGCTTCACCGTAGTTCCGGGCTTGAGCTTTTTGACAGCGGCGGTCAGATCCTCAGCCAAACGGATCGGCTGCTGATCCAGGGCGACGATCACGTCGTCTGGCAGAACGATATCTTTGACCGGGCTGTAGGGAAGCACATGTACAACCTGCGCTCCGCCACCCTGGATCTCGATCTCATAGCCCAGACGTCGCAGAGCCACGACTTCGGCGACCACCTTACTCTCTTCCATTAACCGCAGCATCGCCTCATTGTACCGTTTCTGGTCCCAGCCTTGCGGAATCATCTCTTGTTTGGGTGTCAGTCGGATAGTATGATCCACCAGACTGCGTAGGTAGAGCGAGACATTCGCTGGTTGGGTGAGCACGGCAGTGAGGTAGAAGCGGCCGGGATCGGCCTTTTCGCCTCCCTCGACCGTGATGACTTCTTTGAGGTCCTTCACCAAGCCGGGTTTGACAGCGATGTAGTCGATCGGCCACCATAGCGCTCCAACCAACAACACCAACGCCAAGAGCCCGGCTACCCACTGGCCGCGACGATTGCTTCTCACGGTCAAATCCATCCCTCCCATCTTCTCTCCCTAAAACGTATCACCAGGCCACGCGTTGTAGACCTTGGCTAAGGGTGAGTATTACCCCTGCATGACTCATTCTTGCGGAACTCGCCTACCGTGGGATCAGAGCGTTCGGGGGGTTTAAGTAGGCTCATCATGACGAAGTCAGGCAAGTTCCTGCGAGAGCAGCCGACTTTTCAGCTGCGCTTCGATCAGCGGTGGGACCAGTCCGGTAATGGAGCCACCCAGCCGAGCCACTTCCTTGACCAGACTGCTGGAAAGGAAAGAGTATTGAACCGATGTCATCATAAACATGGTTTCGATGGATGGGTTGAGGGCGTGGTTCATGTGAGCCATCTGCAGCTCGTATTCGAAGTCAGAGACCGCACGTAGACCTTTGACGATCACACTAGCCCCCCGGCTACGCGCGAAATCGATCAGCAACCCGTCGAAAGAGTCCACCACGACATTGTCAAGATGACCAGTCACCTTGCGCAGCAACCGCTCGCGCTCGTTGAGACTAAAGAAATGCTGCTTATTGGGATTGCGCAGTACCGCCACGACCAAGACCTCAAAGTTCTGCGCCGCCCGTTCAATGATATCCAGGTGTCCATTGGTCACAGGATCGAAGCTTCCCGGATAAATGGCGATCGTCACTCGATCTCCTCCCTTACAAAAAAGCTCAATGAGGTGTCTCCGTGCGTCACCACACGGGTACGCACAAAGATCCCGACCCTCTCAGGGATTGGTTCGTACCGGTCATGCTCTGCGACGACCATGACCTGAGATGCCAGATATGGGGTCGTTGCGAGGATGGCTAGCGTCTGATCGACCAGGCCTCGATGGTACGGTGGGTCCATGATCACTAGATCAATTGGATGTGATGGCCGCAGTCGAGGTACGACCTTCTCCACCTCGCCGATCACCAACTGAGCGCTAGCAGTAAACCTGCACAGCTCCAGATTCGCGCCAATCACCTTCTGCGCACTGCGCGAACTCTCAACCAATATGACGCCAGCCGCCCCACGGCTCAGAGCCTCGATGCTCAGGGCGCCCGTTCCAGCGTAGAGATCCAGGATATAGCTGCCTGCCAGACGAGGCGCCAGTATGTTAAACAGAGCCCCTTTGACCTTGTCGGAGGTCGGACGTGTGTCGAGGCCAGAGGGCGACTTAAGCGTACGCCCTTTGGCGCTGCCTGCAATGACACGCACGGGTGCATACCACCCTTCTATAGAGAGTTGGTAGCTTGCAGCTCATTCTCTCGGAGCTTGCATGACAATGAATTGACACGATTAACATCGTGTCATCTAGAATCAGGGCTGCGGGTGAGTGTGTACCATAGTGAAGTCATGCGAGTTCCTGGAGAGTGAACCGTCAGAGTCGTTAGTCTGTCCGACGGCCAGCCACAGACTCCGACCAGTGTTACCGAAGTGACCCAAACGCATAAAACGGGATAATGGATGTCGAGTCCTGCCGTCATAGGCTAGTTGGCGAAGCAAGGCCTAGCAACAACGAAGGGCGTAAGTGAGAAACAAACTAACTCATATGTATAGCCAAGGAAAACCAGGTCCATAATAGTGATGTAATCGGTTTTCCCCATAAGCTCTTCCTCCGGTTTCTCCTCTCCCATTGCTGGCGGATCACTCCGCCAGCCTTTTTTTGTACTGATGGGGCGTTCGGTGTCTAGGAGATATCA
>CAZINL010000103.1:0-10830 GCA_964540595.1 uncultured Clostridia bacterium | reverse complement strand
GACCAGTTCGCTGGCAGCCATGGTCAATCAGCCATCCACAGTCGTCTCCCAGTCGTCGGAACTCTTGCGTCTGGGGGAGGGGGGCAGACACCATGAGCACATGCCCTCTGATTCCTGCCAAACAGGCTACAGCACTGGAACTTGTCCAGTTGGCGAAGGCAGTAGTACGGCAGAACACGCGCCCGAATCTAATCTGGTTGGAGGCCACGGGATGTTCTGGGAACATCATCTCACTACTTAATGCAGAGGGGCCGAGTGTTATCCAGTTTCTTAGTGAGATCGTTACCCTTCGTTATAACAACAGCCTCATGGCAACCGAAGGGGAGAGCGCCTTTGATCAGTTTCTAGCGACCCTAGAGACAGACTTTATTCTCGTGGTTGAAGGGGCTGTGGCGCAGCGGGATCAGGGCTATTACAATGTCTTGGCTCGTCACAACGATCGCCTGATTACTGCACTGGAAGCGGTACACATGGCCGGAATGAAGGCGAAACATGTCGTAGCTGTAGGGACCTGCGCATCCCACGGCGGGATATCTGCCGCTAGACCCAACCCGGCTCAGTGCGGCAGTGTTGGCGAAGTGCTTAACCGCCCTGTCATTAATGTACCCGGCTGCCCCAGTCACCCTGACTGGGCCATCGGCACCATTGCCCATCTCGTCGCCCTCGGTGTACCGGAGCTAGACACGCTAAATCGGCCGTTGATCTTCTATGGTGTCACCATCCACGATCGCTGCCCACGCCGCTCATTCTTTGATCAGGGGATCTTTGCCCAGAGCTTAGGCGAACCGACCTGCATGTTCAAGCTAGGCTGTCGTGGGCCGGTGACCAGAACTGATTGTCCTACTCGCCAGTGGAATGGCTATGTTAACTGGCCCATCGGTGATAACACACCTTGTATCGGCTGCGCACGCAATGGTTTCCCGGATGCCATGGAACCGTTTGTACGTTATTAAGATCTCCACAGCCCGTGGGTATTCCATTTCGATAGGAGCACGATGCGCATGAGTAAGACGATTACCATCAACCCTTTAACCAGGATTAGTGGCTTCCTGGAGATCAAGGTTCAGGTAGAGAACCATAGGGTGGTCGATGCGCAGAGCAGCGGCTGGCTCTTTCGTGGTTTCGAGCAGATGCTGGTGGGGAGACCACCGCTTGATGCCACCTATTTCACCGAACGGATCTGTGGGATATGTTCAACGGCACACTCAGTCGCATCCACCATGGCACTGGAGACCGCCTTGGATATCCGCCCTAATGCCCGCGATCAGATGCTGCGCGAGATCATCCATGGGTGTGAGTTTCTACAGAACCATTTACGTCATTTCTACCAATACACACTTCCTGACTATATAAGCGGACCAGAGATCGCCCCGCTTGTTCCGTCTGGTCATCAGGATTGCCGCCTGCCAGAAGACGACAACCGGCGGCTGGTGGACCACTACCTAGCTTCTGTGCGCTACAGCCGATTAGCCCATGAGGCTCTAGCGGTCTTGGGGGGCAAGGCGCCGCACAACCATGGCAACTTCGTTGGCGGGGTGACGGTTAACCTCGATATCAGCAAGCTGACTAAAGTGCATTCCATTATCCGCGAAATCATGGGCTTTGTTGACGGGGTCATGCTCGATGATGTGCTGACTGTGGCCCGCTATTACCCTGAGTATTATCAGATGGGGGCAAGCTATGGCAATCTGATGACTTATGGCCTCTATGCCAGCGGTGTTGCTGGCCTTCCCACCTATGTCAGCTCACAGGTTCTGTTAAACGGACGAAGGCTGGCCTTCGAACCAGCCCTGATCACTGAGAACGTGCAGTACGCTTGGTATCGCTCGGATCAGGAGAGTCTGTCGCCAACGGGAGATGAGGAAGCCGTGCCGACCTATGGCAAGGAAGATGCCTATACATGGGTCAAGGCCCCCCGTTACCAAAGCGCGCCCATGGAGGTTGGGCCTCTGGCGCGCATGTGGCTCAGTGGGCGTTACCACAACGGTCTTTCGACCATGGATCGCACGATAGCCCGAGTTTTAGAGACTAGCCTTATCGCCCATCACCTCGACCAGCTACTGCAAGTGGTAGAACCTCAACCTGCTCAGCGGCGTCAGATAGAAATTCCCGCTTTAGCCCAAGGAAGCGGACTGATCGATACCACGCGCGGCGCCTTAGGGCATTGGGTTGCCATTCGTGATCAGATCATCGATCACTACACCATTATTACTCCCAGCGGTTGGAACCTATCCCCTAAGGATGCTAGTGGGGTACATGGTGTCGCCGAACAAGCCTTAATCGGAACAGTGATTAACGACCTGGAGTATCCCGTGGAGATCGGGCGTATCATCCGCTCCTTCGACCCGTGCGTCTCCTGTGCGACCCATGTCTACAGAGATGGCGCTAATCCCATTGTCATCGAGATCTTATGACCGCGACAGCTACGCTGATTGCCTTGGGGAATCGGCTGATGACCGATGATGCAGTCGCCCTGCATGTGGCGGAGAGACTTGAGTCAAGGTTGGGCGAAGCGGGTTTGAAGGTAGTGATTGCTGAGACGGATCTTAGTTGCGCCATCCATGAGATTGCGAATAGGGCCATTCTCCTCGATGCTGCGCTCTCTGGGCGTGAAGTGGGGACCGTATGGAGAGTGCCTAAGGGCGAATGGTGCGGACAGAGGTCGTTAGGGTTGTCGCAGCATGGCTTCAGCCTTGTTGAGTGGATAAGGTTGGTTGAAGCACGTGAGGTTGATTTGATCGGCATTGAGGTGGTCGATATAGGGCTGGGGTTGGGGCTAAGCATAGAGGTAGAAAGGAAGCTGGAGAGCATCATGGCAGCTGTTGAGTGGAGTATCATGAGTGTTCTGCAACAATAAGCAGATTGTTCAAGAATTATTCACTGTGTGGGGTTATGCAGAGGCAAAACAGATGCCTTCGCCGCCACTCGACTGACAAACTTCATCACAAACAACAAGTGCCTGCTCCGCTTTGATGTGGAGACAGGCACTTTCATGGTTTGGGTATCTGGCTGTACCTGCAATGAAGAGAATCGGCATATACTCTTCCATTGCCTTTGGTTTAACTCACGTCTGTTTCCAAGAACAGCTGGAAATTCTGGGCGTGGTAGAGCTCATCAGTCATAGGCTTAAACATCGTGTCGCGGATACAGGGATTGTTGGTCATCAGGTACATGTCGCGATACTTACGGTAGTCCGAAAGCTCATCATTGAGAGCCTCAATAAAGGCATCTTCGAGATTTGATGGGACTTCGACGTTGATTGGTCCCGCTGGAGGGATCATCTGCCCAGTAATTTGATAGTAGAGGTTACGGAACATCTGGGCATGGGTCAGCTCATCGTCAGCGAAGCCAAGGATCTTGCCCCTCGCTTCAGGATCATTGACCATGCTGGCCAGCATTCGATAGTAGACCGCAGCTGTATCCTCACCAGTGATCGATTGTCTCAGCATGTCAAGAAAACCTGAAGGGAGGGACGCTGGAGGAACTGAGCATCCCATTCCGGTCCCTGGGCAGTTTCCCATGGTCCCGTGCTGTGGCATGGGGTAGCACATCATCATGGGGGAGGCATAGTTGAGTACCATGATCTCTGTCATCTCCTTTCACCTTGCATAGTTCAGTCTATGAGTATCTGTGACGCAAGGTGAATATCATGGAGACAATTTGCCACCTATTCTCCACTCCAGAGAGACCGCCTTAACAACGTGATGCGTCGCTTGCCCACTTGGAATTGCTCCAACCGGATATAGGACGGATGTTTAACGACCTGACTCTTATTAGCCACGACCAACATCACTGATGGTGGATCGAGAAGTGGCAGGAGTCCGTCGAGAAGTGCTTTTGCAGCATTGGGGCTATCTGCCGACCAGTGGACGAGATCGCCATAGGGAAGATCGGTGATGACCATGTTGGGCTGCACCTTGGGTCTTGCATCACCGGGGTTCAGTGCGTCGGCCTGAAAACAGTCAATCTCGATGGAGCGTCCCCGATCAGTGACCATCGCCATGAGCCTATAGGTGCTATCTAGTGCTTCGGCATGGGATGGCTTGCCATACTCAAATACAAGTCGCTGAAGTTCACCCATCCGCTGGTTTAGACCTTCCTGAGTTAGCAGCGAGAGGTTCTTCTTCGCTAACTGCACGGCCTCGCCATCAATATCTGATGCGCTGATACTCGCTATGTCGCTATGGTAGAGGAACCCCAAGGTCGTCAGTAGATACCCCCCGCCACAGCATGGGTCATAGAGAGAGAATGGGGGGTTAATACCCATGGATATTAATGTAGCTCTGGCGCGCTCATACAGCTCCGCTGCTAGCCGCACTGGAAACGCGGTCATACCGGGGTGGTTGTAGAGAACCCGCCCACTGGCAAAGTCCTCGTAGTTGGCGCGCTCGGTGGCGAAGCGATAGGTCATCGAGTGCCTCCCATCTCGTTAGAGTCCACAAGTCCACAGGTGGCCCCGGGGACCTAGGTGTGGGTAGTGAGGCAACAGTGCCACACCACAACTATCAGGTTATGACGTTCGTCCCTCAATCCCTTCGTTCCTACTTGGTGACTTGGTGACTTGTGGACTTGTGGACTCACGATCTGCCTTCGGCAGATCCTGGCATTAGCAGATCCTCGGCAGCAGTTCGCCGCTCGGCCAGTCGAGTATTCGTTCGGTCCCATACGGGGTGCGAATGGTGGCGCGGGGGATGGTGGTGGGCCGGAGCACCTCGCCGATAATCGCCGCCTGCTGACCGAGAGGGTGCTGGCGTGCCGCCTGAAGCGCGGCCTCAGCTTGCTCGGGCGGAACAACGGCCACCAGCTTGCCTTCATTGGCTAGCTGAAGAGGGTCAAAACCGAGAGCGTCGCAGAGTACGTAGGCTTCCTCCTGAACGGGCAGCTGGTCTGCCCATAACCGCAGGGTGCATCCACTCACTTGGGCCCATTCGTTGACCACGGCGGCTACGCCGCCGCGGGTGGGATCGCGTAGACAGCGCGCTTGTGGTGCCGCGTCCAAGATAGCAGCGACCAGACCGCTTAGCGGGGCGCAGTCGCTGACTAAGTGATGCGCAAAGCTCTCCAGTCCCTCGCGCGCGGCCAAGATAGCTAGTCCGTGGTCGCCGATAGTCCCTGAGATGAGAATCCGGTCGCCGGGGGTGATTTGCATAGGGGAGAGGTCTCGCCCATCAGGGACGGTACCCACACCGGCGGTCGTGATGTACAGGCCGTCAGCTTGTCCGCGCGGGACCACCTTGGTATCGCCGGTCACAATTGCGATGCCCGCCTCCCGGGCGGCATTGGCCATGGACTGCGCGATAGTGGCCAACTCATCTAGGGGCAGGCCTTCCTCGATGATCATGCCCACAGTCAGGTAGAGGGGGTTGGCGCCAGCCACGGCAAGGTCGTTGACCGTCCCGCAGACGGCTAACTTGCCAATATCGCCGCCCGGGAAGAAGCGAGGACGTACCACATAGCCGTCGGTACTCATGGCCAGGCGCTCACCCGTGATGGGGAGCAGGGCTGAGTCTCCGAGCGGATTGAGATACGAGTTGCCGAACGCTTTAAGCATTACCTCTTCGATCAGTTGGCGGCTCTCCAGCCCCCCACCTCCATGGGCGAGCAAGATGTGCTTCTCCTTCAGCAGTTCTCCGTTCATCTCCATCTCACCTCCAGCTTCCCACTTCTCACATCACACTGCGCCATAACGATACATTGCAGCACATGGCCCCTCGCTGGAGACCATGCACGGACCAACCGGCTCTTCAGGGCGGCAGGCGGCACCGAATAGGGGGCAGTCGGCAGGGCGCAGTCGCCCACGCAACACGTCGCCGCAGCGGCAGCTGTTGGCTGGCTGCGGTGCCGGGCTGGCCAAATCGAAACGGAGACCCGCGTCAAACTCCCGCCAGTCATCCCTCAGACCTAAGCCCGAGCCCGGCAGAACCCCTAAGCCTCGCCACCGCGCGTCAACAGGACCCAAGACTCGGTGAATCAGCTGTTGTGCGGTAGGATTCCCTCGATCTCTGACCACACGCGGGTAGAGATTGGCGACGGTGGGCTCGGTGTACTCAGTGAGCTGCAGAATGGATCCCAGTATCTCGACCGGCTCAAAACCGGTGATGACTGCACTTCGCTGGTAGCGTTCGGCGATGAAGTGGTAGGGCTCAAGGCCGGTAATGGCACAGACATGCCCAGGCAGCAAAAAAGCATCGATCCCTGTGTCTTCACCAAGGAGAAGCTCAAGCGCTCCAGGCATCGTCTTCATCAGAGGGATAATCGAGAAATTCTTCAGCTGGCGCCGGCGGGCTTCGATGACCCCGGCGGCTATCCCAGGTGCCGTGGTCTCAAAGCCGATGGCGACGAAAACGACCTCACGATTGGGGAGACGCTCGGCCAGCGCCAGAGCGTCCATGATTGAGTAGACAACGCGTACATCGGAACCTTGGGCACGGCGCTGGGCGAGACTGCCGTGGTGGCCTGGCACACGCAGCAGATCGCCAAAACTGGCGATGGTGACCTGAGGCAGTTCAGCTGCAGCCAGTGCCCGGTCGAGATCGCCCTGATCGGTGACACAGACCGGGCAACCAGGACCCGAGATCAGCTCTAGCTCTGATGGCAGCAGTTGGCGCAGCCCTGATCGAGCGATGGACATGGTATGGGTCCCGCAGACCTCCATGATGCGCAGTGGTCTATTGACCTTGCGGTGCAAGGCCTCGGTCATTTCGGCTACCCCCTTGGGCAAGCGCCATATCTCGTTGGTGTGAGTCACTGCCTCACCTCCTTGTAGCCTACTGATTGAAATAGTTAACAGGGGGGCTGCCCTCCCTGTTAACTAGTCTTGCTGTGACCGGCGTAACGCTTTAGCTCTTCGAAGAGACTCAGGGTCTCCAGCGCCTGCTGCTCATCGATGATGCTGATGGCAAAGCCGGCGTGGACCAAGACCCAGTCGCCAATCTTGGCGTCTGGAACCAACGCCAGGGAGATGGTGCACTTAACTCCTTGGGAATCGATGACGGCTGTCTCGCCGTCCCTGCTCTCAATGCGTCCGGGTATTCCTAAACAGATAGTGGTCCCCTCCTCGCTCTTGCCACAGCGGCTTGGCCGAAGGCGATACCGCCGTCATTGATCGGAACCATCTGCGCCCAATAGGGAGTTAACCCCAGCTGGCGCAAACCTACCACCGTTGCCGAGAGTAGGCGCCTGTTTTGCCAGACGCCACCGCCTAAGCAGACGATGCGAATGCCAGTATCTTGACTGATCTTTAGGCACAGGTCAAGGGTAAAGGCTGCCACGGTCGCATGGAAGCGCGCCGCGATCACCGATCGGTCGATGCCGCGGTTCAGGTCATCCAGAATCGCGGCCATGATCGGGGTCACAGAGACTACGGTTCGGTCACCAGCCTCGTCCAACTGAAAGGGGTAGGGTGGATGGTCACCCCGCGCCGCTAAGGTTTCAAGCTCGACTGCTGCCTGCCCCTCGTAACTCGCTCTGGTGCAGTTGCCGAGCAGTGCACCTACACCGTCAAAGAGCCTACCCATACTGGAGCTCAGCGGGCTGTTCAAGCCCGTCTTGATCTGGTGTTCAAGCAGAGCAGCGTTCGAACCGATGGCCCGCCGAAGTGGTTCCGGCCACTCAGCTTCCATCAAGCCAAGATGATCGGTCAGGTAAGCCGCAGCCATGCGCGCTGGGTGGCGTATGGCCTGATCGCCTCCCGGAAGGGGGGTAGGGGCCAGAGAGGCGGCCCGCGTGAAGCCTGTCAGATTGGCGATGAGCAGTTCGCCACCCCAGATCGTACCGTCGCTGCCGAGACCGGTGCCGTCATAGGCTACGCCGATGACGGGCCCTTGCAGGTGATGCTCCGCCATGCAGGCGGCGATGTGGGCATGATGGTGCTGGACCTCAACTAGCTCGACCCCCACCATGGTCTTGGCGTACTGGGTTGCGCCGTAGCCCGGATGCAGGTCGCAAGCAACGACTTGGGGTGAGACCCGAAAGAGCCGAGAGAGCTTCCCCAGCATCTCGATGTAATGATCCATGGTCGCCGTATTGTCCAAGTCACCCAAGTGGGGGCTGAGGATCGCCTTGCGTCCCTTGACGAGGCAGAACGTGTTCTTCTGCTCAGGACCCGCCGCCAGCAGATCTGGACCATCTTGATCGAGGAAAAAAGGCTCAGGCGCGTAACCTCGGGCTCTGCGCAGCATGAGGGGCGCCTCATCGAAAACGCGCATCAGGCTATCGTCGCAGCGAGACTCGATCCCACGGTTGTGCATCAGGAAGGCGTCCGCAATTGCGGCCAGGCGCTGCTGTGCTTCATCATTATCCTTGCAGAGCGGTTCCTCGGAGAGATTGCCGCTGGTCATCACCAGCGGCCTCTGCACGGCCTGCGTCAGCAGTAGGTGCAGAGGAGTGTATGGGAGCATCACTCCCAGCTCGCTGACGCCCGGGGACACCGATGGGGCCAGTGCCTGACCAGACTTGGCTAAGAGTACGATCGGCCGCCGCTGGCTGCAGAGTAGTTCCTCTTCCACCTGGGATAGCTGGCAGTACTGTCGAACCATCTCCACGTCGCTCATCATCACGGCCAGGGGCTTGCCCCAGCGATGTTTACGCTGGCGCAGCTCCAGCACAGCCTGATCGTCGTCGGCTAAGCAGGCCAGATGGAAGCCCCCTAGACCCTTGATGGCGACGATCTTGCCAGTAAGCAACGCCTGCGCCGCCTGCTCCAAGCTGCTTTCATTCCCTGTGCTCTGATGATCACTCTCCAGCCAGCTCAGCTCAGGCCCACATTGAGCGCATGCATCCGGCTGCGCGTGGAAGCGGCGATCCATGGGATCGTGATACTCGTGGTCGCAGTCAGGACACATGGGAAAGGCATCCATGGTCGTCAACGGGCGATCATAGGGGATATCGCGAATGATGGTGAAGCGGGGACCACAATTAGTGCAGTTGATGAACGGGTAGCGAAAGCGTCGGTCGGACGGCTCTAAGAGTTCACGGGTACAATCCGCACAGATGGAGAGATCAGGGACAATGGAGACCGACTCTCCCGCTTGCGCCTGGCTCTCGCGAATGACAAAACCCTGATAGCCGACTGCCTTAACGCGCTCCTCAGTCAGGGACTCAATCCGGGCAAGTGGTGGTGCATGGAGGGCGATCCCCTGAACAAACTCACGCAGCTGAATCTCCGGTCCTTCCGCCTCAATGATGACGCCAAAGGATGTGTTGGCGATCCAGCCAGTGATCCCGATCTGACGGGCCCATTGATAGACGAAGGGGCGAAAACCGACCCCCTGCACTGCGCCGCGGATGGTGATTACGCGTCGCTGCCTCTGATCGCGGCAGCCTTGTCCTTGAGCCAGGTCAACCATGCTGGGACTCCTTCGCCGCCACGGCATGAGAGTGGGAAAATGGGAACGTTCGGGTTGACCGCCCGAACACCGTCGGTAAACTGATCGAGGTCAAACTCGAAGTAGGGCGCGAGATCCATCTTGTTCAGTACTACCAGATCCGCATGGGCAAAGATGCCAGGGTATTTGAACGGTTTGTCATGTCCCTCGGTCACGCTGGCGATCACCATACGCAGTTCTTCGCCAAGATCCCAGTTCGCTGGGCAGATCAGATTCCCTACGTTCTCGATGAACAGCACGCCGCCCTCGTGCAGCTCCATGGAGTCCAACGCTTGACGCACCATGTTGGCGTCAAGGTGGCAGCCACCCCCGGTGTTGATCTGAATAACGGTCGTCCCTGTGGCCGCGATCTTGTCGGCGTCGATGGATGAGGCCACATCGCCCTCGATGACCATGACGGGGGCGATATCCTTTAGCCCTGCAATCGCCTGCAAGATGACGCTGGTCTTGCCGGCACCCGGAGACGCCATGATATTGACTCCGAAGATCCCCTGCGAGCGCAGCTGTTGCCGGTTCTCATCGGCTAGACTATCGTTAACCTTCATGATATTGGCGATCACTTTTACTTCGCGTGTCATTTACTCCACCTCCATGCTAGTGACATAGAACTCCTTCCCTCTGCCGGTACTCACACCTTGTTCACCACACTGAGGGCAGCGAAAGTGATAGACGCCCGGCTGCCGGGTAAACTCGTAACCGCAGCCACGACAGCGAAACTCCGCTGCCACATGCTCAAAAGAAAGGACGGCGCCCTCGGCAGCCGTCCCCTCGCTCAGCATGTCAAAGTAGAACTGAACCGATTCATCGATGATGGCGGTCAGTTCGCCGACTACTAGGTTAATCCTGACGATCCGCTGCGCCTGGGCTTGCTCTGCCTCGGACAGGACCAACTTCAGCAACTGCTGGGTCACGCCAAACTCATGCATGGTCGTTCTCCTCGAATGAGACAACGCTCGCTTATAGTATGCCGCAACCAGCGGCGTTCATGTCAGATAACGCTCGCTCACAGAATGCCGCAACCAGCGGCGTTCATGAGCTGAGGCGTGGCTAGTTAGTCATCGGCATCATCTGCCGGGATCCGCACCCCTTCTCTGGCTGGAGCCTGATCTGCAGGGATCGCCGCGGGAGGGGGAGAGACCCGCGTCAAGTGTTCCTTGCCAGCCTGGCTGAGACGCGAGTGATTGTCGACATGGATGCACTTCTTGGGGCAGGCCTCGGCACAGAGGCCGCAGATGATGCAGCGGTAAGGGTCGAGCGTCCAGCTTCGCTCACTGCGATTGACCAGCAGTGCGTCGGCTGGGCATTTTCGCTGACAGAGACCACAGAAGATGCATTGCTTGATCTCCACATCAATCTGACCACGCCCAGCGGGGACGGGGTCACGCGGGGTGAGACGGGTGGCCGGGCCGGTCACCAAGTTGCGGACCACCGTCCGCAGCATCGG
>CAZINL010000102.1:1275-10931 GCA_964540595.1 uncultured Clostridia bacterium | reverse complement strand
TCTCTTCCCAGAAATGGCACGCATCGATGCGGTAGGGGTCCCTGTAGGTATATATCTTAAACGGCATTTTCTTCCGCCCCCTCCAACAGTGCCTGCCATGTCTTTGCTTGCGTGCACTCAAGAACCTTGATCCACGCAAACGAACGAATGGCACGGGTCATGGCCACGTAAAGGACCCGCGTCTCCTCACGAAGTCGATCCTGAGCCTCTTCCCGCTTATCATAGTGTGAATTCGTCAGGACCCTGTCCCCGTCCGATAGCCCCACAGAATAGCCAATCCTGCCGTTTTGAGACGTTACGCTCATCTTGTTTGCCTTGGGCCGATCCATTACAAAGCTGGCGAACGGAAGAATGACATATCCATACTCCAGGCCCTTCGACTTGTGAACCGTGATGGCCTCAATCTGTATGTCCTCATTCTCAATCCCTGGCCATCTGCAGTCCTCGGCTTTGCGGGTGACGACGGCCATCTCGAGAAAGCCCTGCAAGGTGTTGAGTGACAGACTGTCGACGTGCAGACTATCGATGGTCTTCTCGAACAGCAGATCAACATTGAGATGATAGAACAGCTGTGACCAGGCATCGCAGGAGTACCTTATCCAAGGACGGGTTAGGGAGTAGAACTGCCTTAGCACCTGCAAAATAGGGTCCTTCCTTACCCGTACTAAGAGTTGCTCCCATGTCCATTCTGACCCCATGCTCTTTAGTGCACCGTTGATCGCGCCGGTCAGATAGCTGCGCTGTCTCTCTGCCGCCTCCGTGGGGCTCTGCTTCCCCTGGTGTCGCAGATCATATAAGGCACTTCGATCAACTGTCACTCCAAAGAAATTAGAAGTTGTGAGCTTATATAGGCAGTCAACCCGTTTGTTGTTAAGCAAAGCGGAGATCAGGACAAGCAAATCGAGGGCAGGGGCGGACTGATACAGGTCGCCGCCTGTATGCACCTTGATGTTCGGGTAGCCATAGTCGGATCCAGCCTCTCTGACCGCCTCGGCTTGCCAGTTTTCACGGACCAGGACGGCAATGGTCCGCTCCCTGGCGCTCAATCTGACCCCGGCATCCATTTGCTCAGTCAGCTGCTTACGGCAGCGCTCAACTTCCGCGAACAGCGCGGGCATCACATCATCTCTCGAAGCCACTGCGATCTGGCGATAGAAGTCTTCCACGGGGCTAGCCGGATTCAGCGCGATACTGCTCGCTAGGGCATCGAGGGCTGGATCATAGGCTAGCAGCCCCCCCATCCCCCACCCTCGGAATCTGTTCTCATAGGCATGCAAGAGCCGTTGGTCGGTTCGATAGTTTCTAGTCAGAGTATAATCATTCCAAGTTGACGGGCGACCCGATCTAAGACGCTCGAAGGCCTGTTCCTCTGCGCCGCGAAAGCGATAGATACACTGCTTGATGTCTCCGACCACAAACAAGCGGTAATTCATGACCGCACCGATACGGAGAAGAACATCAATCTGGACATCATCGGTATCCTGGAATTCATCTATAAAAAGATACTGCTGAGCACTGTCCTTCAGCTCCACTAGCCGCTCGGCCCCTTTTTCCACGGCTTCGGCGAGTGTTGACATCATGGTGCCTAGATACAACCGATTCTGGGCCAGGAGACGAGAGCGAAACTCGGTCTCGATCCTCGGCAGACAGTGCACGATGAGCTCATGGAAGAATCCATTGGCCTCCCCTTGCCCTGGCTGGCCAAACTGTTCGGTATCCAGCAACGAAATATCGACGCTCTTGTTGTTCAGCTGGGCCATGAAGCCGGTGATCTCGCTCCTTAATTCATAGATGGGGATGCTTAGCCGACGAAGATAGTCACGATCCTCGCTGAGCCTCTGTGTGAGAAACTCCTCAAGAACATCTTCCATTACCTCACGCCTCAGTAGCTCTGCGGAGGTGATGGCCATCTCCCGCCCGAACCCCATGGTGACCCCTGCCTGTTCGATGATGGTATATGCATAGGAATGAATGGTGCTGATCTGCATGGAGTCGACTTGGCTAACCATCTCCAAGAACTCAGGAGCCTCCGACAGCAGGTAATAGTCCTGCAGGCAACCCTTGAGACGCTGCTTCATATTGTCTGCAGCCTCGTTCGTAAACGTAATCATGTGAATCCGCTTCTTGAGGGTCGCAGCTACGATACCAGTGACATAGCACAGGAAGATGCACCGCGATATCATCACGTGTGTCTTTCCAGTACCCGCACCAGCCCGAACCAATGTGTCTTCTGTGGCACTGGAGTGCTCGACCCGGTACTGCTCGTAATTGAAGGTGGATACGCGATGGATTAGCTCCAAGACGACACGGTGCCCAGTATGGTTGTCACCATCATCAATAGTGAAAGACCCACCGGCCGGAGCGTCACCTTCAGGCAGAAGGCAAGCCTGGAAATTGAACAGCTGAAACCCAGTCAGTCCTAGTTCGACTTTTGGTCGGCCAACTGCATCCCGGGCTAGGCTAAGTACTAGATGATGCTTGTCCCAGAATAAGCCCCTACTATCTAAGAGCTGGTTCAACTGATCCACCGCATATGTGAGCAGTTCCCTACAAGGAGTGACCAGGTACACCTTGGTCCCCTTGGAGTACAGAGCAACAAGAGTGTCGATGGTCTCAATCGCCTGATCATCAGAGACCGGTATGTAACAGAACCGCGAATAAAGGGGAACGAGCCAGTGAGGATTGGTTGCTGCCCCACGCCCGTCAATCGGGTCAACCGACGGATCAGTCTCACCGTCACTAATCTCAAGACCAGGCTCGAACAAGCAGCGCACCTGTAGGGCCAACCGGTCGGTAAATGCGTCACGCGACCAGACCTGCGTCAGTGCGATCGCTCTCTCCAACTTAGACCTGAATGCGGTCTCTGACTCTAGGTCTTCCTCAACAAAGGTGAACGCTTCCTCAGAGACCCGATCGAGCCCACTAGTCAGGAAGAACTCCCTACTCAGATAGGGATAACACACCATATCAAACACGAGCGGGTATTTGCCCAGCCGGTTGCGAAAGCGTGTCTCGAGAGCGTTACGATACCCCTTCGCCTGCCTTTTGGGCGTCTGCTCCACTGTGCCATTGGCTGTGTTGATAAGCACCCGGTGACCATCGAGCACTGCGCTGACGCTGCTCTCTTTCCAGCCTTTTACCTCGACAACCAAGACACCTACCTCGGGAATTAGGATACACACATCCAACTCCCTACCGTAGGTCACACGATTGCGATAGACGATATATCGGTCATCCAAAAACTCTGCTACCGCGTCCACAAACCTCGCTTCACCAGAGTTTGACTCAATGGTGTCCATTAGACGTGCCACTTGGTAACCTCCGTAATCCGCTCTATGATGTCTAGTCCACTGCCTTATTGAAGCTGGTAAGGCATACACTAAATGAAGTCTCAATGTACGTTGGCTTGAAGGTACCCTAGTAGTTGTTCATCGTGGATTACCTGTTTTCCTCCAGTAATGTAGACCCTTACTTGATTTTACAGTCCTGATCAGTTCACACTGCTCTCACCCCATGTGGATATGGACACCACTCCACGCCACTGATACGTTGGAGAGGCAGTGTCGACCGGCCTGCGAACATGCATGCCTTTTTCCAGAGCATTTGAATGCCTCCTTAGGAGACAGGGGGACTTCACTGGATCTGTTAGAAGAGTGTTTCTACACTAAGGCAACAAATCCCCTGCGGACGCAGGGGATTTGTTGCCTTAGTGGCTAGATTTAGATTCTTTTTAGGAGTTCTTCTCTTATCTTCTTCACCCTTTCACTCCCAACGCTACCGCTATCACGGGATGCAAGCAACTCAGGCATATCAAGATCAGACTTATTGGCGATCTTTGAGTAGTGGACCTCTACTAGCCACCGAGTATATGGGTGAACAGTGGAGTTCATGCTGTGAACATGCAGGTCAAAAGCACCATCCTTGCCCAGCTTAACGGCACATGCACTCGTTTTCGCACCATTGTTTGCGCTCCCAGGAACCGGTGTGAAGTTGGTGAGAATATTAATTTTGGGGTCTCGTGCGATAAGGTGGTCAATGGTAAAATCCTCCCGCTTTTTCCCAAAACGAAGCGGTCTGTAATCTATGGTGTCTAGGTCAACCGGTTTTTCGTTCTGATCATGTCGAACGGGCAGTAACATGGCGTTGAACACCCGCGAAGCCACCGAAACCTTGGTGATCTGCTCCAGTGATGCTGTAAGCCAGTCACTAGGCACTAACATATGGATATCCGTACCCGAGTATTTGCTCGAGATAGTCTCAGCGAGTTGAGTGATGGTCGTCGGCTTCTGGAACTGTATTAGCGCTCCTGTGTCCCCAATTCTACCCTGTAGGAGTGCCCTGTAGCATGCAACCAAATAGAGATGCAGTTCCTTCTGCTCGCTTTTGTGTGCGTCAGCGCTATTAGGGTTTTCTCCCGTGATGAAGAAAGGATACTTGGCTTTGTCGTGTAGGACCCTGCGATAGTAGTGAGCCAAGAGGATGGATACGGGGTTATTCCCACACAGAGTGATCTCTTTATAAATGCCATCTTCATCAGGCCAGTCTTTGAAAGCCTGTGCTAGCTTGAGAAGTGTATCGACCTCACACTTATCTAACTTACGAGACCAAGAGGGGAAGATGGTGGGAGCCTGATCACTCCTCTCTAATGCCTTCTTTAACGCTAAGACAAAGGGCTCAAACATCGCCAAAGGTTTTCCCTTATCATCGTCAAGGAATGCTTCGGAAAAGTCGTTTTCCAAGCTATCGATTTCATCTGTTGACCATCGTGACGCAGTTGCCTTTTCCACGATTAACCCTCTAACGATGTCCATTGTTCCGAGCTCAACTCGCACCGTGTTTATACCAAGAAATGCATTCATAGCATCAATCCGATCACTAAAGCCAGTGTATGTATCAACAGATAATGGTTTCAAGAACGTCGAAATGATACCGTCATAGGACAACGACGTATTCTCTCTTCGCAGTTCCTTCTCTAGCGCCCTTCGTAGTGCAATGTACTGCTTCTTGATGGCAGTTCGAGGATGTTCTGAAAGAGCCTCATCATTCCACTTAGCCATCTTTCTAGCCTTATCAGTCAGGTCCAAATCACCAAAGATTGGTTGTTGGTTATCACTGAGAACCCTGAGTAGTGCAGTTCCGACGGCAAACCTTTGAAGTCCATCAATGAGTAGTTCCTCTTCTTGAGATTGTTTACCTTGTGGCGGATTGTCCTCACTTGGCGGTACTCTTGCAATGATGACTGACCCCAAAAATGGAGAACTGGAAGCAACGAGCTTCTTAATATCATCGATCTCCCAGCTAATCCCTCGCTGATACGAAGGTATGATCATCGCCTTCCTATTACTAAAGCGGTCAAAGAATGCATCTTGATCAGCTGCCTTTCCGATAACTCCATAGTTCGTTACGTACCACGCTAAGGACCCATTAGATATGATCCTCTCCATTTTCTTTCCCTCCAGTTTCCTCCCCCTTGAGTTCTGGTAACATACTATTGTCTATCCTCATTTTGTATGACAGTTTGTCCAACGTTATGTAGTATGCTCTCCAATGATGTAGAGAGGGCCCCACAGCTAGGCAGGGCCGCTTAGCCTTACTCATTGATCGGTAGTACCTGCAGTGCCCTTACCTGCCTTCCCTAACCGCCCCTTATCCTGTAGCATTCCATTCACCTTACCAGACAGGGCGTCCGAGTTGTGTACTACCACGGCCTCGGGAATATCCATTCGTAATGTCTCATCGCCATATGGTCCATGGTGAGTCATGATAATGTGTTTTAGGTCTCGTAGCTTCTTAGACTCTATAGAGAGCCCGTGACTGACAACAACTCTCTCCAGCAGAGCGATTCCACCATATCGGTGCTCCACTCCCGTGGGGTCCATGGCAAAGGCCCTCCGGTAGAGATATTCATCCACCTTGCCGATATCGTGAAGCAGACTACCGGTAATCACTAGATCTCTGTTAAGTTCTGGAAACAAAATAGGATGATCGCAAGCATGAACAGCCAGAATGGTCACCTGAAGGGTATGTTCTAGTAGCCCTCCTACGTAACTGTGGTGCATCTTAATGCCGCCAATACCGTTCGCGAACTCGGATGCATACTCAGAGAAAACAGCAGTGAGTAGGGTCTTGTACTCGGTATCACGAACCTCCTCTATGAACTGGTTTAGCTCTTTCGACAGGTCGTCTACATCGTGGATAGTCGTGGGAAGAAAGTCTCGTATGTCAACACTTTCATCTGGGACCACGGCCATGTGCTTTACGATGAGCTGCAGCTTCCCCTGATACTCTTCAGCCTGGCATGTGAGGTTAACGTACAGACCAGAATTAGCAGTACAGCGCTCTCCTAAGTCATCTAGATCGTGCGGTATATCCCACATCCTGCCACTAATAACGCCCGAGCGATCTTGGAAGTCCAGGCTGAGATACTCACCAGCTTTGCTTCGGAAAGGGTGTTTCTGAACCCGGTTAAGCATTACAGTAACGTCTTGATAGTTCCCACCCTTTTTCATATCAGTGATTCTTATGCTCATAGCCATCACCAGCTTTCGTTGTGCTGTGTACATGCTATGAATACTTCGACTAAGTTATGCTGTCTGAGACACGCTAGCTGACGCGTATGAAATAAGCCGCTCGATGAATCGAGCGGCTATCGTTACTCGCCTTGTTTGGGATCATGTTTGTTCTCGAAGAGCCTTCCATAGAACTCCCTTAGCCTGCCCTGTTTCTGCTCCTCGGCTTGCCTAGCAGCCTCCTCTGCTTCTGCATCCTTCCGACGCTTTTCGTCTAGCCTGCCCTTCAACTGATCGATCTCACCGGCTATGACTTTACACCATGGGCCTACTTCGGTCCACTCGACCTCCAATGGCTTAGTTGAGCGTTGAGCCCATCTAACCTCCCCGGTCCCCCACTCCACCGACAAGCCCGGTGAGGTGTAAACGCACCACGCTTCAGTGCTCTTCTCAACGAGATCAATGCTGACAATCCACTCGTCCCATTCGGACAGGCTTATTATCACATTATCAAGAGCTAATGCGCGACTCAGAACACCGTCTAAGTCGTCCTTCTTAATACTCAAACCGATCTCCTCTCCGTGCTTCATCAGATCAACTATGGCTGACAGGCTCGTCTTTACCTGCCGGCAAACCGAACTTACCATTTCGTTCACCCTTTCGCCTTAGATTTAATGGTCTCACACCTAACCTTATGCTAAGTAAAAGAGATATTATGCTCGTTGCTACGCAGTAAAGATAAATAATCTATTTATTCATCCTAACCCCGTATTCTGGTCTCTCGGTATTATTGTGGTAAATCTAACGCAAGTACCTCACTTCGGGCAGAGGACGATAACCAAAACATCACCGGACCATTTCACGGCTCTAGTGCCAGACAGGAGCCACCAAGGTGCATTTGCACTGCTTATATAGCCGGGTTGATGAACCCAACTTTCCGAGAGCGTTAGGTAGCTTTCAATCAGTGTACCGGGGGCCGAGGACATATAGATAATAAGAAGGAACTAACGGCAATTTGCGCACCACTAGTCCTTCTCTCTTGTGACATCCATGAAACGTCAACTCATGGTGCCGCGGCAAAGAGGCTCTCTGAATTGTCGCCCCCGTCCCACTTCGACAGTGGACCTGGCGCCGTGTTTTCAGGCGGGGTAAGAGGCCTCTAGCGGGAGTGAATGCCGAGACTTTCGTTCCTGAGGCAAACCCTTTCGTATTTACGGATGGAAAAATCGACGACTTCGTCTTCACCAAAGTCGGTGAAGACGCTACCAATACGAACATGCGTTTGGTATAATGAGGGCGCAAACCGGTCAAGCCGCGGTCGACTGCCCAGAGCCCGGGTTAGGTGACTTGATCCGCGACGCAAACACACCATCCGCCCAAAGGAGATGAAGACAATGACCATGATCAAACTGACCCATCTGCGGCGCCAGATCGTCGCCCTGAAGCCGGTCAACGCCAAGGGGATCGGCGAGGCGACCGAGATCTATACGAAGAGCGGCGAGATGATGCTCGATCCGCACGGCATCAAGAGCGTCCTACGGGCGTATATCCGTCCTTGGTGCCTCGACATCATCGCCCTGCGCCGCGCCTATGGCCCGCTCTGCGGGGCCACGCTCGCGGTCCCGCTCCCTCTGGAACCAGGGCATGTTCTGGTGCCGATCAAGATGCGGACCGCCCTGATCAAAGACGATGCTGCCTACGGCTTTGTCGATCTAGATAGCGTTACTGGCGTCGAGAGCGTCACTCGCAAGTCTGCTGACGACGATGCACGCACCGTCATCCAGCTGGGGCAGCTGGAGTTGACCACATCCGCCACGCTCAAGCATGTGCAGAACCGCCTCGCCAAAGGCCGGGTGGTAGCGACGGCGGCCGAGGCCGACCGCCGACAGTCCGAGACTGAGCTGGATCAGCAGCGCTACGAGCTGATGCGGCTACTGGAGGCCGTGCTACGCACCGGTCGGCAGTAAGCCTATGAAAGACCGAGCCCGAATAGCAGAAAAGGAACCAGCGGCATCGCACGCCGCTGGTTCCTTCTTGCTGGTGAGCGCTATTGGGCCTGGCTCTGCATCATAGCCAGACCCATCTGGTAGGTCTTGCGGCTGCGTCCACCCCAAGCTACTGTGAAGCGGGGTTTGTTGATGGCCACTAGGGTCCCGGGGACACCGGTTCAGTCGCCCATCGGCCGATCAACGGTGGTGACCGCCGATGCTGTCTTGCCACGCTCCTTCGGCTCGGTAGCGTGTCGCGTGAAATTTAGCTTTACCAAACTTCTGATAAATGATAAATTGTTGGCAGCAGCAGTTCCCTAGCAGGTACACTTTATTAACACTCGAACGAGTTTCCACGTCGAACGGTCGTGAGGCCAAATCGCACTCCTAACTGCTTAGCGAAGTAATGTCAACTGTTCACTGCTTATTGAGTTCGCGTCGCATCTGAGACAGACACATCGTGTACATACAGTATTATGCATTGGAGGAGCTATCATGGCTTGTCAGAAATCCAACAATGGGACAGAAGTCGTCATCAACAATGATTTTATTCTCACAGTTCCGAGCGACATGCAGTACTCTACTGACAAGAGCATCATTGAAGACAGCAATCTCTTGGTCTTTATTAAGGGTATGCACAATGGTAGTGACGGAACTCCTAGTCCCCTGCTCAACCTCTCAGATGCGTTCGATGCTGCGCAATGCCTGACTATCCGCGAACCGTTAAAAATCGCCGCGGACCTAGATTTGTCCGATCCGCAGATCAAGCAGCTGATGAGAAAGCTCGTGAAGAACCTCATGAAGAGTCTCGGAGCCACAGGAAATCCGGTGTATCTTCGCGATGATGACGAAATCATGATCAGCTACTTTGCGTGTGACGACGTATATGAGTTTCAAATAGTCACTAAAGTGAGTATGTATACCGGAAAGAGCTTCATCAATGATGTAGAGGGGCAGCAAGTAGTCGAGCTTATTGAGAGCTGGCTTTCCACGATAAGACCCTGTGATCCGAAGCAGGTAGTCAATAAAGGGATACCCGCGCTCAAACCCTTATCCTACACAGAGGGCAAACGCACGGAGTTTGCCATGTTAAGCATCGCGCTGCCGGACGGCATGCAGAGCTCAGTAGACGTTGATGCCAGCCTCTTCCCAGCACTGG
>CAZINL010000102.1:0-1265 GCA_964540595.1 uncultured Clostridia bacterium | reverse complement strand
CTCGGGAAACGATGAGAGGAGTTTCACCAATTATCGAGCTGCGATCGTCTCGATGAATGTACAGAAGGGCCAACTGACTAACTTTCCAGTGAACAACACCGATTATACGTGTTCAGAGACAAGAAGTATCTTGGACAACGTTATGGCACAACTGGCCAGTGATAATGGAATCCATGCGTCCTCCCTTAGGTATGACTTAACAAAACGAGATATATATATCGCATACGCTCCATTCAAAAGCCTAATTAGACCAGACAAAGAATGGCATATGTTTATGTTAGCCATATACGTCAAGCCTTATATGCTGTTAGGCCATGTTACTTTCAACTGTCAAGGTACAGATGCGCAATTACTTGCAGAGGTGAGAACGTGGCTGTCCACCCTGGAACTAGCCCATAATCACGCAGACTATATTCGCAACACTTTCAGGGCTGAGTTAGGTCAGTTCGCCGATGAGGACGGAAAGATAAACGCCGTCACCGTGTCCCGACTGTTCTTTGAAGACGTTGTGTTCTTTGAACCAAAGAAAAAGGAAATTGTGTGGGACGGCACGCACCATAGTCTCAAGGGGATGCAGTTCAACAGCGACAAAATCGACGCGTTCCCCTTGATTCGTCGACATTTCAGAACTTTTGTACACGCAGTCAGGGATGTAGCGAACTACGTTGAGCAAAACGAAAGGCTGATCGTTCCTATCTCAAAGATCCATCCGAAGCTGCATAAACGTCTCCTAAAGCATGACCTAACGGGCATCACGATGCTGCACCTGTGCGGCTATCACATGATGAAGGTCGTGGAGGACGGCGACCAGTATAAGGTCGCTATAGACTGCAATTTCATCAATGGTATCCCGGATGCCTACAACTATGCTGCGGAGTTTATCCAGACCTTGCGCCGCTATAACGGAAAGACCGGAGCTTTTGACATAGCATTCCTTTCAGTACGAGTGCTGGATGGTGTTGTGATTGACGAGCCCGTCGCAGGAGCAGCAGAGTTTGCGTCAGCCAAGAAGGTTCACATCGATGCATATAATGAGGCTGCGCATTAAGAATTAGGGAGGGAACATACACCGTAGATCTACGTCAATCACACAGAAAAGGAACCAGCAGGATCGCCACTGCTGATTCCTTATTGTGTTGTATATGATCTCTACGCCCAAAGCATGAAGCTCCCGTTCCACCCGGACAGCGGAACGGGAGCTTCTTGTTACATCAGCTTCGTGGTCTGTTCGTCGATGAGCTCGGCGCCGACGATGCTGGCCAGAT
>CAZINL010000101.1:9493-10967 GCA_964540595.1 uncultured Clostridia bacterium | reverse complement strand
GGGAGCTTGGCCAAGGTGTTGAAAATAAAGCGCAGCATCGCAATCACTCCACATGATGATGAGATGATACGGCAATTCGGCTTCGGACAGCCGATCTCCTGCCGTGCCGTGCTACAGTCTAGTATCTCCCGATCAGCAAACAACTGAACAGATGGGGTCAGACCCCAACTGTTCAGTTGTT
The DNA here is from genome assembly GCA_964540595.1 of uncultured Clostridia bacterium. Taxonomy (GTDB): domain Bacteria; phylum Bacillota; class JAAYKD01; order JAAYKD01; family CAYOCI01; genus CAYOCI01. The sequence continues at coordinate 10,786 of CAZINL010000101.1, read as the reverse complement.
TCTGTTCTACTGATGGCTTGGGGGCACGGTGCCTTGGTGGCTTACTTAAGGTATTCGTTATACCAATCCATCATCATGTTGAGGCGGTGGATACGGTGCCAGGGCTTGCCGTTGCGACTCATGCCGTGGAACTCATTGGGGTAGCGGACGAACTTCACCGGCGCCTGCTCCAGGAACTTGACGGCGGTGTAGAGCATCTGCCCTTGCTCGATCGGGCAGCGCAGGTCGCCTTCTTGGACCTCGATCAGCAGCGGGGTTTTGATATTCTCGACATAGGTCCAGGGTGACTGCTGTTTATACCAGCTGTCATCGAGCCACGGTTTGACATTCTTGGCCCGACGCATCCAGCGCCAGCCACCGTCGGTGGTCCCGACCTCGGCGGTCCAGTAAACGACCGGCCGTCCCGCCACGGCCGCTTTGAAACGGTCGGTATGGCCTACGGCCCACGCGCTCATGTAGCCACCATAGGAACCACCAGCGATGGCGACGCGGTCGCCATCGATCCAGGGGTTCTGGGCTAGAGCCGCATCGAGACCAGCCAGGACATCAGCCCAGTCTTTGTTGCCCCACTCGTACTGAATGGCTTTGCAGAACTCTTCACCGTAGCCTTGGGAGCCACGAGGGTTGGTGAAGATGACAGCATAGCCCTTGGCGGCGGTCAGCTGGAACTCGAAGAAGAAGGAACAGGAGTACATCATCATCGGCCCGCCATGGACCTCGAGCACTGCCGGATAGAGCTTACCTTCTTCGTAGTTGGCAGGCTTCATCACCCAGCCGTCGGCCTCGGGGCCACCTTCGGCACGGAAGCTGTAGCGCTGCGGTTCGGAGAGGATCAACTGTGCGAGCAGTTCGTCATTGACTTCCGTCAGACGCTGCTCTTTGCCAGTAGCTAGATCCAAGAGATAGAGGTCAGAGGGGCAGAGGTGGGTGGAGACGGCCAAGACCACCTTGGTCTGCTCCTTGTTGAAGCTGTACGAATAGAGCACACGGTCGCCTTGGGTGATCTGCTTAACGGTCTTCTTATCGAGGTCGACCTGCACCAAGTGGACCGTCCCGTCGATAGACGCAGGCAGATAGATCGATTGCTCATCTTTGGCCCAGACCATGGGCATTGAGCCAGAGGCGGGCATATCGCTGAGTCCGATGGCACCAAAGGTACGGTCAAAGCCAGGCGCCATATCGACTGGCTCACCACCCTGGGCAGAGATCACGTAGAGCTTGACATTGTCGTAACCCATCTGTTCGGGATAGGATGCTAGGAAGGCGATCTGCTCACCGCTAGGGCTAAAGCGT
>CAZINL010000101.1:2258-9483 GCA_964540595.1 uncultured Clostridia bacterium | reverse complement strand
GTGCAGCCTGAATGCCCATAGCACCGCCCACCACTAGCTCAGGTTCGCCACCGGTGACCGGGATGCGCCAGAGGTGCTGCTGCCAAGCCTCACGGTCATAGCCCTCGCCGCGCATGGAGGTGAAGAGGATCTGTTGTCCGTCAGGACTAATATCGGCAATGCTGCCCACCATATAGGGGCCAAAGGTGAGCTGCTTGGGCGTCTGGTCCTGATCAATTGAGACCACACACAGCTGCGGACGGCGTTCGCCAAAGAAACCGACGCCATCGAGCTTATGGAAGAGCTCGGTAATGACCTTAACATCCTTCGTGTATCTCTTGTAGAGGTCCTTTTCCTCTTGCTCTTTGACCTCGGGCTTGACGCCTTCGGCATCCAGATTGGCCGTGACGACCACGGACTTGCCATCGGGCAGCCAAGCGAACTGGCTCACCCCGCCCTGGATCTTGGTCAGTTGTTTGGCTTCGCCGCCACCAACCGCCATCAGCCAGATCTGTGGTTGCCCGCTGCGCTTGGAGATAAAGGCCAGCGTCTGACCGTCGGGACTGAACTGGGGCTTGGAGTCGGCATCGCTGCCAGTGAAACGGATCGGCTCCTGGCCGGGTTCGACCATATACAGGGTGGAGTCATACTGGTTTTTCTCTTTGTTGGTCCAAGAGACGGCGTAGGCGATGCGGTCGCCCGCCGGGCTCAACTGGGGATCGCCAACCAGCTTGAAGGCCAGCAGATCCTCAGCCTGGATCAAACGGCGTTCCGTCATGATTTATACCCTCCTCTAGATGATCTCTAGGTATGGCAGAGGTTTCGGCAGCAGGCGGAGGTAATCCTGCTGGCGGCGTAGACACCAACCAAGGCACAGCCTTTCGCCACGCTAGAACAGCACCCCCACCAGATCATCTAGGGTGATATTGGCGAAGTAACTAGCGATCTCAAACGGTGCCAGCGCCTTGCGAACCTCATCTTCCTGGTGCTTGACCCCGACTAGGGCTTGCTCGATCTCCTTGACATCCCTTTTGCCAAAGAAGTCACCGAAGATCTTGGCGTGCTCGATAACCCCTTTGCTCACATCGAGATGGAACTCTACCGTCCCTCCCGCTAGACGCTTGCCGTTGCCGAAGCTGTAGCGAGGCGAGTGGCCAAAATTCCAGTCCCACGTGGAGTACTTCTCTTGCACCAGCTGGTTGACCCTGGCGAGGTCCTCTTCGGTCAGCTCATAGAAGACATCGGCACCGTATTGCTGGAGCACCTGCCGAGCGATCAGCTCCTTAAACTCCGTGATGGTCAAGGGGGCGCTGAGATGCTCGCTAATATTGGTCACGCGGCTGACCACGGACTTGACCCCTTTGCTGGCGAGCTTGGCTGCGGAGACTTTGAGCGCGGCCGAGAGGTCGGCGACATTGGAAGTAAAGAGCAGCGTGCCGTGGTGTAGGACTCTACCCTGGTGATAGCATTGCGCATTGCCGGAGAACTTCTTACCATCAATGGTGATGTCATTGCGCCCAGAGAACTCGGCTGTGACCCCTACCGTCGCCAGGGCGTCGATGATCGGCTGGGTGTATTTGCGGAAGTTGTCCTCGATCCGATCCTGGTCCTGCATGATGAAGGTGTAGTTGAGATTGCCTAGATCGTGAAAAACCGCACCACCGCCAGAGAGGCGCCGGACTACCGGAATCTGGTGTTCCTTGACATAGTCGACGTTGATTTCAGCCAATGTGTTCTGATTTTTGCCTACAATGATCGCTGGAGCATTGCGCCAGAGTAGGAAACAGTCCTCTGTGAAATTCTTCAAGAGATATTCCTCCAAGGCGAGGTTAAAATAGGGGTAGGTTGATTCGTTTAGCACATAAAGCATAGTCGCCCTCCCAACAAGATTTAGAATGGTTTGGCACAGATTGTAATCCAAGCGCCGGAATTCCGTCAATGGAAATCAGACTTTGTGAAGGAAATATTCATTAATCACTATATTGCTTTTCGTTATGGGGCAGGTTAGAATGAACTCGACAAGTAAATACAGCCAGTTGATGATAACGAGAGAGACCTCTGGCGGTTACTGAACATGCCCGCGCAGGGGAGCCGAAGAAGCAATGCCGGCCGAGCCCGGTCAGAATCTTTCAGGCAAAAGTATCGTTATCGGATGGACCTCTGGAAAGCGCTGACCAGCTGCAGCTAGGTCAGGGCACCGATGGAGCAGGGCGCCGGAATGTGGCGTCGAAAACTCTCAGGTCAATAGACAGAGGATATGTGAACATGCTTATGTTTCCATATCCTCTTTTTTGTACTCAAAAAAGGGAGAGCAAAACATATGCTCTCCCTTTTCCACAACAGTAGTATCCAGAATATATTGGCAAAGGGAGGAAATACGCATGAGTGAACCCAAACGCACCCCTCTGTATGACGCCCATCTTCGTTACGGCGGCAAAGTTGTGGACTATGCTGGCTGGGCATTGCCGGTAGAGTACACCACATTGGTCGAGGAGCACGAAGCAGTACGCAACGCGGCCGGTGTCTTCGATGTCTCACATATGGGCGAGGTCGAGGTGCGCGGCAAAGAGGCCGCTGCCTACGTTCAAAATCTGGTGACCAATGACATCACCGTGCTGGCCCATCATCAGGTGCTCTACAGCATGATGTGCTATCCCAATGGTGGGATCGTCGATGATCTACTGATCTACAAGTACGACGACAACCACTTCTTCTTGGTCATCAACGCTGGCAACACTGCCAAAGACGTGCAGTGGATGCTGGACAACAAGGGCAACTTTGATTGCGAGATCACCAATCTCTCCGACAGCTACGCAGAACTGGCCCTGCAAGGCCCCAAGGCGCAACAGATCTTGCAGAAACTGACCCCGACCGATCTCAACGAGATCAAGTTCTTCTGGTTCGACCCAGAAGTGGAAGTGGCTGGAGTGAAGTGTATTGTCTCCCGCACCGGCTATACCGGTGAAGACGGCTTCGAGATCTACATGGCTCCTGAACACGCCGAAATGCTCTGGGATAAGGTCCTGGAAGCAGGCAAGGAAGAGGGTCTGAAGCCGACTGGCTTAGGATGCCGTGATACCCTACGCTTTGAGGCCAGCCTGCCCCTCTATGGCAATGAGATCACCCAAGATATCACACCTTTGGAAGCTGGTTTCGATTTCTTCGTCAAACTTGACAAAGGCGATTTCATTGGCCGCGACGCACTGCTGAAGCAGAAGACCGAGGGTCTCACGCGTAAGCTCGTCGGCTTCGAGATGGTCGGCAGGGGTATTGCTCGTCATGGCTACGAAGTGGCCAAGGATGGCCAGGTGATCGGTTTTGTGACCACCGGTTATCTGTCCCCGACCTTGAAGAAGACCATTGGCTTGGCACTGGTGGATATCCAGTACACTAAGCTAGGTACCGAGCTCGACATCCTTATCCGCAACAAACCGAGCAAGGCTGTCGTCATCGGCAAGAAGTTCCTCAAGAAACAGTACAAGAAATAGGCAACCCCGGTGGCAAACTAACCTCGGAATGAAACAATTTTGATGGGAGGCAATGACAATGAAGGTTGTAGAAGGACTGTATTACTCCAAGGATCACGAATGGGTGAAGGTTGAAGGCGATTATGCCTACGTCGGTATCTCTGACTTTGCCCAACACCAACTCGGCAATATCGTTTATGTAGAGCTGCCTGAGGTTGACACCGAGCTCAGCGCCAACGACAGCTTCGGCGTAGTTGAGTCAGTCAAGGCTGCTTCCGACCTTTACATCCCTGTGGCTGGGACTGTCGTGGAAGTCAACGAAGCCCTCTCCGATAACCCTGAGTTGCTGAACCAGGATGCTTTCGAGAACTGGATGATCAAGATCACCCTGACCGATAAGGCTCAGCTCGATGAGCTGCTTAACGCCGAAGCTTATCAAAAGCACTGCGAGCAGGAGGCGTAATCAATGCTGCCCTACATTCCCAACAAAGCTGACGACCAGCAGAAGATGCTGGCTTCGATCGGGCTGGACTCGATCGAACAGCTCTTCGCGGATATTCCCGCCGAAGTGCGCCTGCAAGGCGAGCTGAAGCTGCAACCGCCCATGGCGGAGATGCAGGTTGCCAATCGCCTGCGTGACCTGAGCACGAAGAACCAAGAACTGGTCTGCTTCCTGGGGGCTGGTGCTTACGACCACTATATCCCCTCGGTGATCGACCACCTTATCCTTCGCTCTGAGTTCTTCACCGCTTACACCCCGTACCAACCGGAGATCAGCCAGGGCACTCTGCAGGCGATCTTTGAATACCAGAGTCTGATCTGCGAGCTGACCGGCATGGATGTCGCCAATGCCTCGATGTACGATGGCGCCAGCGCCCTGGCCGAAGCCGCTCTGATCGCTGCCGACCAAACTCGCCGCAACGAAATCATCGTTTCCAAGACGGTTCATCCTGAGGCGAGAAAGGTCCTAGCCACTTATCTGAAATACAAAGGCATCAAGATCGTCGAGATCGACGATGCCGACGGCGCCACCAGCCTGGAAAAACTCCAAGCCGCCGTCAGCAACACCACAGCCGCAGTCCTGATCCAGAATCCGAACTTCTTCGGCGCGCTCGAAGAGGTTGCTGAGATCGAGAAGCTGACTCATGCCAACAAGGCTCTCTTGATCATGAGCGTCGATCCGATCTCACTCGCCATCCTGAAGTCTCCCGGCGAACTGGGTGCCGATATCGTCGTTGGCGAAGGCCAATCCTTGGGCAACAGCCTGAGCTTTGGTGGTCCCTACCTCGGCTTCATGGCTACCACCAAGAAGCTGATGCGCCGCCTGCCTGGCCGTATCGTGGGTCAGACTGAGGATATCGATGGCAAGCGCGCCTTCGTGCTCACCCTGCAAGCCCGCGAACAGCATATCCGCCGCGAGAAGGCTACGTCCAATATCTGCTCCAACCAGGCACTGAACGCGTTGACCGCTTGTATCTATATGAGCACCATGGGCAAGCAGGGGCTCAAGGAAGTTGCCACGCTCAGCGCTCAGAAGGCTCACTACGCTTACGATCAGCTGGTGGCCGCCGGCTACAAGCCGCTCTTTAGCCGCCCGTTCTTCAAGGAGTTTGCCGTGCAGAGCCCCGTTGCTCCTGCGGTCGCAAACCAGGAGATGCAAAAGAACGGCTTCAGCGGCGGCTACGCTCTGGCGCAAGAATATCCTCAGTATCAGAATGGAATGACCTTCGCCGTGACCGAGAAGCGCTCCAAGGATGAGATCGATCAGCTGGTGCGCGTATTGGGGGGTGTCCGCTAATGAGAAACTACGATAAGCTCATCATCGAACTTTCCAAGCCCGGCAGGACCGCCCATGCGTTGCCCGCCTGCGACGTTCCCACCCAACCGCTGGAGACTCTGATCCCTGGTGAGCACCTGACCAGCCGTGAACTCAACCTGCCCGAGGTCAGTGAGGTCGATGTCGTCCGCCACTTCACCCGGCTATCGCAGAAGAACTATGGTGTGGACACCGGCTTCTACCCGCTCGGTTCCTGCACCATGAAGTATAACCCCAAGATCAATGAGGATGTGGCCCGTCTGCCTGGCTTCACTCAGATCCATCCCTATCAGCCCGAGGAGACCGCTCAAGGGGCCCTCGAACTGATGGCGGATCTGTCCACCGCGTTGGCTGAGATCACCGGCATGGAGCAGGTCAGCCTGCAGCCCGCCGCTGGTGCCCACGGCGAATATACGGGTCTGATGATCATCAGGGCCTACCACGAACATCGTGGTGACCATAAGCGGACCAAGATCATCGTTCCTGACTCCGCTCATGGCACCAACCCCGCCAGCGCCGCTCAGGCAGGGTTTGATGTGGTCGAGATTAAGTCGCACGCCGATGGCAGTGTGGATATCGACAGCCTTAAGGCTGCCCTCAATGACGAAGTGGCCGGTCTGATGCTGACCAATCCCAGCACACTAGGCTTGTTTGAGACCAATATCAAGGTGATCGCTGACCTCGTCCATGAAGCTGGTGGTCTCCTGTATTACGATGGGGCCAACATGAATGCTATCATGGGCATCACCCGCCCGGGCGACATGGGCTTTGACGTCGTCCACCTCAACCTGCACAAGACCTTCTCTACTCCGCATGGCGGTGGCGGTCCGGGCAGCGGCCCTGTCGGGGTGCGCAAGGACCTCGTCGACTTCCTGCCGGTTCCGGTGGTCGTCAAGCAGGGCGATCGCTACGCCCTGGACTATGATCGTCCGCTCTCCATCGGTAAGGTCAAGGGCTTCTACGGCAACTTCGGTGTCGCCGTCCGCGCCTATGCTTACGTCCTGGCCATGGGCGGCGCAGGTCTGAAGGCCGCTAGCGAGATGGCAGTGCTCAATGCCAACTATCTCAAAGAGAAGCTTAAGGACCACTACTATCTGCCGATCGATCGGATCTGCATGCATGAGTTCGTGCTCAGCGGCCTGGGCAAGGATGCTGAAGTCTCCACCCTGGATATCGCCAAACGCATGCTGGACTACGAGTATCATCCACCAACAATCTACTTCCCCTTGATCATCAAGGAAGCGATGATGATCGAGCCGACTGAGACCGAGAGCGTGGAGACCCTGGATGCCTTTGTGGATGCGTTGATTAAGATCGCTGAGGAAGCCAAGACCAATCCTGAGCTGCTCAAATCCGCACCCCATGACACCCAAGTTCGCCGCCTCGACGAAGTCAAAGCAGCCCGCTCACCAGTCCTGAAATGGGAAGCGTAGAGAGATAACAACTGTAGGGCGGGATTATCCCGCCCTATACTTGTCTAATGAGGTTCTATCGGAGGGATACCGCATGGAAAGAGATATGGTTGTAATCGGCGGCGGTCCCGGAGGTTACGTAGCCGCTATCCGGGCTGCACAACTGGGGGCCAAAGTCACGGTTATTGAGGCGCGAGACTTAGGAGGCACCTGTCTTAACCGCGGTTGCATTCCCACCAAAGCGCTGTACCGCAATGCCGAAGTGATCAACACCATCCAGCGCGCTCACGAGTTTGGTGTCAAGCTGGGCAGCTATGAGCTGGACATTGAACAGATCCAGGCCCGTAAACAGCAAGTGGTCGACTCCTTGGTGGGAGGCATTGCGCAGTTGCTGAAAGCGAATGGCATTGAGCTGCTGCAGGGACAGGGCGCGATCAAAGATCCGCAGACTGTCGTAGTGACAGCCGCGGATGGGACACAGCAGGAGATCAGTGCCCGTAGCATCGTGATCGCCACAGGGTCCGATGCCTTTATCCCGCCGATCCCTGGCG
>CAZINL010000101.1:0-2248 GCA_964540595.1 uncultured Clostridia bacterium | reverse complement strand
GGGTTGTGACCAGTGATGAGATGCTCAGCTTCAGATCCATCCCCAGACGGCTGGCCATTATTGGTGGCGGAGTGATCGGGATGGAGTTTGCCGGCATTTTCAGCGCTCTGGGTTCGGAGGTCACCGTGGTCGAGTTTCTACCCAGCATTTTGGCGCGGGTGGATAGTGATCTGACCAAGCGCCTGACCGCCACCATGAAAAAGCGAGGTCTGCAGATCCACACCAGCACCAAGGTCACCGCCATCACCCAAGCCGAGTCAGGGCTGGTGGTCGAAGCCGAAGGCAAGAAAGGCGCCGTCTCGTTTGAGGTGGATACTGTGCTGATCTCGGTCGGTCGCTCGCCCCGGGTACAGGGTTTGAACCTTGACACGGTCGGCGTGACCTACGATCGTAAAGGGATCAAGGTCGACGATCGCTATATGACCAATGTCCCTGGTATCTACGCCATCGGCGATGTGATCGGTGGGGCGATGCTGGCTCACGTGGCCTCTCATCAGGGCAAGGCGGTGGCTGAGACGATCATGGGACAGTCCGCCACCGGCAAGCACGAGGTCGTTCCCGCCTGCATCTTTGTCTCCCCCGAAATCGCCGCGGTCGGACTGACCGAGGATGAAGCCAAGGAGCAAGGGATCGCCTACAAGGTCAGCAAATTCATGTTTGGCGCCAATGGCAAGGCGCTCTCTCTCGGAGAGGCCGAAGGCCTGGTTAAGGTCATCGCCAACGCCGAGGATAGCATGTTGCTCGGCGTGCATATCATGGGACCCCACGCCTCAGATCTGATCCATGAAGGAACGCTGGCCCTCAACCATGGGATGAAGGCCAAGGATATCAGCAGCGCCATCCATGCTCACCCGACCCTATCCGAGGCTTTTGATGAAGCCGTGGCCGGACTAGATAACGAAGCTATCCATATGGCGCCGCCCCGCCCACGCAGATAACAATGCAGTGTCGACAAACACAAAGAAACGCCGAGATGCATCTGCATCCCGGCGTTTTTGGCACATTTTGCTGTGTGACCCACTGAGACTACGGACTAGGGACTAGCGACTAGGGACTGCTATGTCACTTCCGCCTATCCAGTATCCTACTCAGTTTTTTCCCCACGCCAGGGATCATGGCCAGATCAGACGCTCTGACAGCACCGACCAAGATCGCAGCCACCGCGTAGGCCAAGCCACCGACGGCCACCGCCACGATGACAGCGATCTTAGAACCTAGCAAGGTGGTGGCGAAGCGATTGGTGAAGACCACCACCACGCCCATTAGGGCGGCCGCGATTCCAGTGCGGACCAGCATGCTGCCGATCTCGAAGATCGGTCCCAGCACCCGGATCAGATAGATCAGGTTGAGCGTAGTGGCGACGACAAAGCCGACGTTCGTGGCCCAGGCGGCGCCCAAGACCCCATACTGGAAGACCCAGAAGTAGGTCAGCACAGCCTTGATCGCCGCACCCAGGAACATATTGAAGACTGGGGCGATGCTATGCCCCGTTCCCTGCAGGATCCCCGAGGTCACCTGCTGCAAGGTGAGAAAGGTCAAGCCTAAGCTGAGGACTTGCACAGCCGGACCAGTGGTGGGGGCCATGTGCAGCAGACCGGCGATCCCGGGTGCCAGGAGTCCCATCCCCACTGCCGCAGGCAGCGAGAAGACCAGGGTCACACGTAGCGCCGTGCGGGCGCGGTCCAGTGCCTGCTGCCGTTCGCCGAGGACTAGCGACTCGGTGATGGCGGGAACCAGGGTGACAAACAACGCGCTGGTCAGGATGGTGGGGATGTTGATCAGCGACATGGCATTGTTGGATAGCATCCCGTAGGCGGCGGTGGCAGCGCCTTGCGCCGCTCCGGCCGCTTGCAGCCGTTGCGAGACCAAGAGCGAGTCCGCCAGTAGGAAGATGGGAAAGCCGATGCCGGCGAAGGAGATGGGCAGGGCATAGCGGAAGATATCCTTGATCAGGCGCTTGGCTGGACGAACCGGATGGGTGGGCTTGGCTTTCTCCAGGTGAGCCACTCTAAGAGCCCGACGATAGACTGCCAGCAGAAAGAGGAAGCTGGCCAGCGCCCCGGCTGAAGAGCCGAGCGTCGCACCCGCGGCGGCCCAGTCTAGTCCCCACGGGAGCAGCAGGTAGGCGGCCAGAAGCATGACAACCACGCGTGCCAACTGTTCCACCACTTGGGAGATGGCGTTGGGGCGCATGTTCTGCAGTCCCTGGAAGAAGCCGCGGTAAGCCGCCTGGAAAGTATCCAAGAAC
>CAZINL010000100.1:269-10982 GCA_964540595.1 uncultured Clostridia bacterium | reverse complement strand
AGATGATTGAGACAGCTTGATGTTTCTTTGCCACCTCAGCCAGCGTCTTGCGCAGATTAAGGAGGGAGCTACCATGGATATCATAGCTGTCGACAGTGTTGATGCCCATAGATAGCACTTCTTGGGCTACTGTAGGGATGAGTCGGGTAGGGGTACAGAGCACAGCTACTTGCACATCAGTCAACTCGCGAAGATGGCGAACAATGCGGTAGTTGTTTTGTTCTACGGGCAGCTCCTCTGCCGTTGGACGCACAACGCCAGTCAGCTCCATATCCGGTGCGACGAGCACCGCTTCCACAGCAGCTTTGCCCACATTGCCGTAACCTACGACAGCTACTTTGATCCTCGAACCCATAAGTAACAGACTCCTTTCGCTAGAGAGCCGGTGGTGATTGCATTCTGGCGGTCACCGTCTTTAGTATTCTCGTTATTAACGCTCCCCTTCCCTAGCCACTTGTTTCCTCCTGTCGGTCTTGCTAGACCGCATTGCATAACTCAACGGGTACATGGTAAACTAATACCGAACACTTGTTTGTGCGAGGTGACATATGGCTAAACGTTATCAGCAGTCGATTAGCGTTTTCAAAGCAGCCAATAATCGTCCAGCTTATTTCTTTTGGCGTGGTCGCCGATATGATATTCTCGAGATCATCAACCGATGGACGAAAAACAGCAGCTGGTGGAAGGGCGAAAAAGCAGTAGATCGTCAGTACGCAGCGGTGTTAGCACGGTCCTGTCCGGGTAAACAGATCGGGATCTACGAGCTGTGTTTTGATCGGCAGCAGGAAACATGGACCTTGACGAGGGTTCAAGACTGATGGAAAAAACACTAGACACTCGACACCAGACCCTAGAAGAGTCCCAAGTCGCAAGTCACAAGTCTCAAGATACACAGGGGCCGAAACACGAGCAGGGCTTCGTGCATCTGCACGTTCACTCGAATTTTAGCTTCAAGGATGCAGCGGTGCCTATCGACAGCTTGGTGGACATGGCAAAGCAGATGGGCATGGAAGCGTTAGCGCTCACCGATCACAATACGCTGGCGGGGGCGATACGATTCTATCAGGCAGCCCGCAAAGCGGGTATTAGAGCTATTATCGGTGTAGAGATCGATCTTGAGAATTATGGGCATCTGGTACTGCTCGCTGAGAACTTCCAAGGTTATAGCAACCTCTGCCGTTTAGTTACAGCCATGCATTTGCAAAATCGCCATCGTGAACCAATCTGCACTTGGTCCGATCTCGAACGCTACTCAGACCACTTGATTGCCTTGAGTGGCTGCAGCCGATCTGCCCTGGTTCGGGCTATACATGACCGCCGAGCGGACGATGCCCGCAGCTGGTTAATACGACTCAAACAGCTATTCGGTAACGATCACCTGTTTGTCGAGCTTCAGGATCATCTTCTGGCTCAGAGCCGTTGGGTAGTGGATCAACTGGTGGCAGTGGCTCAGGATGTTGGGCTCCCGATCGTCGCAACGAACAATGTACACTATCTTCGCCCAGAAGACGCACAGTTGCGTGATCTTTTGGTTTGCCTAAGGGAGAACTGCGTACTCCAGCAACCTCAGACACAACGGCAGCCCAATCATCAATATTATTTCAAGCCAGCAGCCGTGATGGCGGCGATCTTTGCCAAATACCCGCATGCCGTGAGCAACTCGGTAGCCATCGCCGAGCGTTGCCAACTGACGCTGCCACTTGGTCAATATCATTTCCCCCATTACCCGTTGCCTGTTGGCGTTACAGCGCAAGCCAGATTAACCGAGCTCTGCGAAGAAGCGTTGCCACGATACTATGGAACAGCCAGTTTGGTGGATGCCAAAAAGCGCTTGCAGCACGAGCTGGCAACCATCATTCAGATGGGATTTGCCGAGTATTTCTTGGTAGTCTGGGACCTGGTGCGCTATGCACGGGAAAAAGGGATCCGTTGCTCAGGACGCGGCTCTGCAGGTGATTCGTTGGTCTCATACCTACTCGGGATCACGACTGTCGACCCCATCACCCATTGTCTGCTATTTGAGCGTTTCCTCAACCCCGAGCGGAAAGGGATGCCGGATATTGATATCGACTTTGACTCGGTTCGCCGTGATGAGATCCTTGCTTATGTATATGAACGTTATGGTGAAGATCATGTGGCCATGATCGGTACGGTGAACACCTTTTCTGCCCGTAGCGCCTTACGCGAGGTGGCCAAAGCGATGGGGTTTGCGGAAACGGAGATTGATCGCGTTGCCAGTCGTTTTCCCCATCTGGCTGCAGATAAGATCGGCCTGGCGCTAGATCAGCTTCCTGAACTGCGCCAGGCCTTCCCAAAGACCTCACGAGAGCCGCTGGCCCGCCTATTTGCCACAGCCAGCGCTTTGGATGACTACCCGCGCCATCTGAGTGTCCACCTAGGTGGGATGGTGATCGGACGCGAACCGCTAACCGATCTGGTACCCCTACAGTGGAGCACCAAAGGGGTGATCATCACTCAGTATGACAAGGATGATATCGAGGCCCTAGGGCTCGTCAAAATGGATCTCTTAGGCCTCCGTATCCTTTCCGCCATCGAGGAGACCCAGAGCCATGTACGCGCCAAGGGGATCCCTCTCGACGTAGACAGATTGTCCTTGGATGATGAGAAGACCTATGCTCTACTGCGTTCTACCAAGACCATAGGTGTCTTTCAGGTGGAGAGTCCCGGGATGCGGGAGTTATTAGGGCGTCTCCAGCCAGATGAGTTTAGCCATTTGGTGGCGACAGTGGCGCTGTTTCGGCCGGGGCCGATGCAGGGAGATATGATCGCCCCTTATATCAATCGCCGCCACGGTGAGCCGGTTGCTTACCTGCATCCCGACTTGGAACCGATCCTAGCTGAGACTCATGGGGTGATCATTTATCAAGAGCAGGTGCTGCAGATCGCCAGCACCTTAGCGGGCTTTACCCTTGGTCAAGCCGATATGTTTCGTCGGGCCATGACCCATGACCGATCCCGTGAGGAGATGGACGCCATCCGCCAACAGTTTCTTATGGGCACTGATCAGCGGGGGGTTGATCGCCAGGTGGCAGAAACGATATTCGGGCAGTTGGCAGGCTTCGCTGCCTATGGTTTCAACAAGGCTCATGCGGCATCGTTCGGCTGGATCTCTTATCAGACCGCCTATCTCCGCGCTCACCACCCTGCCGAGTTTCTTTGTGCCATGCTCAACCATCAGCCCATGGGTTTTTACCCTGCCAGGGTCATCCTCGATGAAGCACGGCGTTTGGGTATACCGCCTTTGCTTCCCGATATCAACCAAAGTGAGGCCGACTGTACCGTGGTCTCGGGTCAGATCCGGATCGGCCTACGCTTTGTTGCCCAGATGACGGCTGGTGGGCTTCAAGACTTGCTGGCGGAACGAGAGCGCCATGGCCCATATCGCTCCCTATATGACCTCAGTCAGCGAGTTCAGCTTTCGCAGCCAATATTGCTTCACCTTATCGAGCTAGGGGCTTTAGATAGTCTTGGCGATCGGAATACCCTACTCCGCCAAGCCATGCTCTATGGCCCAAACAGTCATCTTGCGGGGGACTACCAGCAACCGGCGCAACTGGGGCTGGCGGATACGGCAGTCGTGAGGGAAACCACTTGGGAGCCTGCCCCACGCGCCTCGCCACAGGTTTCTGATGCACGGTCTCAAGTAGAACGGGAACTGCGCCTATTGGGTCTGGCGGTTACCGCACACCCACTCTCTTTTTACCGCCCTACCCTTAGGCAGCGCGGTGTGATACTTAGCTCTGAACTTGTCGGACTACCAGATGGCTCCTTGATACGGGTGGCAGGCCTCGTGGTGATCCGTCAGACTCCCCCTACCCGGAGCAAACAGCGGATCATCTTCGTTACCCTTGACGATGAGGATGGGCTGATTGATCTATCGGTCTTTCCACGCATACAGCAGCAATACGCTGCTGTGATTATGAGGTCCACCGCTCTAGTGATGGAAGGTCGTCTACGCAAGACGGGCGTGAATGGGCTCTCCATCATGGTTCAAAAAGCGTTTGCTGCTGAGGAGTTTCTACGACGCCCGTTCCCAGCCCAATCTCCAGCAAACGGGCGATATCAATGGCGTTGACGATGGCATCATCTTCAAAACAATTGTTGAACATGACGAAGACCTGACCGGTTCTCTGTTCTAGGGCCCGAATCTTCTCCACCCAGGGGGTCAGCTCATCGTCTCGGTAGCGATAACGGAAACGTTCCACTACCGGGATATCTTTGGCGTACCAGTTCTTGACGTTCCTGCCGTTAAACCGAACCACCGCCATGGAGCCAGTAGCTTCTGCCAATGGTGGCATGGTTTGAGCGCTACCAATCTGCGGTTCATCCACTGAGACGTAGGCCAAACCCTGCTGCTCCAAGGTAGCAAAGGTCTTATCTCCTTGCGGACCTGTGACCCAGCTCGCATGGCGAAACTGAACCGCCAGCTTCATCTCTGGTAAGCGTTCTTGACAATGGGACAGGTAAGCGAGATTATCGCGATCGGGACGAAACCACGGGGGAAACTGAAAGAGCACATACCCCAGCCGTCGAGCCGATACCAGCGGCTGCAGGGCCTGGCGAAACATCGTCCACTCCTGGTCAGTGGCCCCACGGCTGCGATCGTGAAGTGTCAGTGTCTTGTAGGCCTTGATGTTGAACAGGAAGTTTGCCGGAGTACGAGCTAACCACAGATGGGAGTTTCGTTCTGACGGCAGGCCGTAAAAGGAGCTATCCACTTCCACGGTGGGGAAACAGGACGCATAATAGCGCAACCGCTCTTCGGCTGAGAGCTTGGGGCTAGGATAAAATCGGCCACAAGACAACAGTGTCTTGTCGGTCCAACTGCAGGTTCCGATGAGGATAGACATGGCCGCCTCCATTAACACGTCGAACACCAGGGTAGTGCCCTGGTGTTCGCAGTTTCTCACATACTCTGATCTCTATTCCGGGCTGTCGGTGGTTTCGGCCGGAACCACCACTTCCTCGCAGACAGCGTCGTCGACCGTCTCGACTTCGGCTGGCGTGTCCTTCTTGCCTTTGCCAAACTTCAGGTTGATCTTGTCCATCAGACCGGGGATGGTATCGATCAGGCGATCGACGGTATTGCCCTTCTTCTCCACCGGCAACAAGGTGACTTGATCGCCGTTGATGACTAGAAAAGCGGTCGGGGTGATCCGGCCACCGGCACCACCGCCAGCTCCGGTCCCACCTTGTTGTTTCTCATCCTTCCCCTCGCCGCCGCCTGTCCCGAACCCAAAAGAGACCGACACGACGGGAACGATGGTCACTTGTCCCACTGTAATCGGTTCCCCGACTACGCTTTCGGACGACAACATCTTGCTGAGATCCTTCATCAACGTTTCGAGATACTCTCTCAGTACCATCTACGCCACTTCCTTTCTTTTGTTTGCGCCCAAAACGACTGAACAGCTGACCAAACCACAATGGTCTTACCGCGTTACAGAACCCAAACTCGGCGACCCACCAGATAAGGGCGAACGGGGAAAGCCAACCACGCAACTCCAGCTCAAGCTCCAAAGTCGGATCATCGAAGACTGGAACCATGCGCCAACGAAAAAAGGGTAACGCTCCACCTAAGCCATGGCCCCATGCTGCAATCTGACCGGTCACGCACGGATCACTAAACCCATAGACCCCACGAACGATCACTGCATCCAAATGAAGAGCTACATAAAGGCGCCGAAATAAACGAACCGCTGCTGTAAGCATTGGTCGATGAAGATAGCGACGTAGTTCCTGGGCCACGCGGCGTGATCCAGTTCTGACTTGGCGGGTATCGCCGTCTTTCCCGCTGGGGTTCGGTGTTGCACCAGTTTTCGTCTCTCGCGCCGGTGTTGGGGCAGCGGATGGCGCTCGACCTGCGGATTTAGCGGTCTTTATCCTAGCCTTAGCACCCTTGAGCAGGCGCCCGAATACTCTCACCTGAAAACTTGAGCGTCCATTAATGATCTCTGAATCGACTACAGCGGCCCCCCACGCCCAACGGATTGCGCTGCGTAAATGCCATCCATCCTTCCCTACCCCGGCTACCAAGCGATAATGGAAGGGGAACGCCAGCACCAGGCCCATAGCCACTATCAGCAGCAACAAGATCACCAAGAGCAGGCGTAGACAACCAAGCAACCACGCAAGAAATATCATGAGCTCCCCACCCCCGGTATCTAACACTACTTCGTCGCCATCCATGGATTTTCCTGCCAAGGAGCACAAAAATGCACACTGACGAAATACGCGCTCTGGGGGGTGCTCATGACAAGGGACCGTCATGTACAGACGGTCCCGTATCACCTTATGACTTGGGGCATCGTGGTTGCCTCTTCCCAGCCTGTCTGATCTGCTCCAGCTGCTCTTGTTCCCGATGTTCCATCAGACGACTGGCCTCTTCCACCATCTCTGGATTGGTGCTTCCCCACTTGAAGAAGCTGTGTTCGTACGGCGGGGCGCCATTGGGTTCGATTTTGCCGTCTTTCTTTGGCATGACTTTCGCTCCTTTTTCCGGTTATGGACCTTCCAGCATCATAGAAATACGGAAACACTGACTGTTCGCCAAAGCAGACCCCCGTTGCGCCTCAAGATGGTATAATGAAATCCATGAAATCAGACTAGGGGGTTATCATGTCCACAGATACACACTCATACTGGGGCGAAGCGGCTCTGGTCCTTACGACGTTGATCTGGGGCTCCACCTTCGCGTTGACCAAAATGGCGCTTGACCATCTCCCACCGCTGCTATTCTTGGCAGTCCGTTTTTCATTAGCCGCTCTTATTATGTCCGTTTTCTTTTTCCCCCATTTGCGCCGCAACTGGCGTCAGACCATAGTACCAGGGCTAGGGGTAGGACTGGCCCTAGCGGTCGCCTATATCACCCAGACGGTCGGAATGCAGACCACCAGCGCCAGCAAAGCAGCGTTCATCACTGGTCTGTCGGTCATCCTAGTGCCGATCTTTCACGCCTTTCATTCCCGTCGCTTGCCACCACGTGCAGTGCTAATGGGGGCGGCTCTGGCCGCATCGGGGCTGACACTCCTGTCCGGGATCCTTGGCGAAGGGTTAAGCCTGAGCGTCGGTGACATCTGGGTGACCGCATGCGCTGTGGCCTTTGCCATCCACATCCTGGCCACAGGACATTATGCCGCTCAGGTCAACATCCCTACCCTGACTACCATCCAATTCGCTGTGACCGCCCTGTCCTGCTGGGCAGCCGGTCTCGGTCTCGAGAGATGGCCAGGATCTCCCCCAGCGGATATCTGGATGATCATCGGCTTCCTAGCTCTGTTTGGCACAGCTGGTGCCTTTGGCTTGCAGACCTGGGCCCAACGGCACCTGTCGGCCGGCCGAGCCGCCATCATCCTGACTCTCGAACCAGTCTTTGCCGCCTTCTTCGGCTTTGTCATGTTGGCGGAACACCTAACCTGGACGGGGTATCTAGGCTGTTCAGCCATTGTAGCTGGAACCCTGGTGGCGGAGACGGGGTCAAGTACGGTTCAGAAAGCTAGCGAGGAGATTGCTGATGAGTGATCCGAGTCCAGTGCGCCCCTACGCCAAGAGAGACCAAGAAGCGTCATGCTTCTTGGTCTCTTCGTTTAGGCCAAGGATGGGACTAGCGGAGTACCCCCAGCCAGTCCCCCAACAGGAACTGCACCCGACCAATGAATAGCGAGAGGCGGCCCATGACGGTATTGCTAAATGCGGAGCCGAAGGCAACCATCATGACCCAACGCCCCACTTGTGCGCCAAGCTTGATGGGCCCGCCTTGCTTGAAACTGAAGAAGAAGTAACAGATCGCTCCGATGGTACCAAAGAGGATAACGATGTTGTCCAGATTGTTCAACGGGATCATCGTGGCGCTGATCTGCCCTAGCAGGTCAGTCTGAATGGTGCGTCCGATCGCTAAACCCGTGCCAACACCCACCAACAGTGAGGCGGGGATGCGATTCAACCAGCGCATATCACCGCGAAGGAAGCGTGTGTAGAGGAGCAGTCCCAGCAGGAATGGAACAAAAGCAACCATGTCCCCCTTGTTTACCATAGGGTTCCATGAGAGATCACGGATATTCTGCCATCCCATGGTAATGGCATGCCCAGCGCTCACACCGACATACAAGTGCTCAGCGATGCGGTAGAATGGGTTTTCGTCAAACACAATGCTGAAGGTCGCCAAAGTTAGGAAGGCCGCAATCCAGACTCCGAGGCTCATGCTGCTCCCCCTCTCCGAGCGGCTTGACGCCGGGTGATATAGGTCATTACATTGCCGATAATCATCAAGATAGCGATCAGTAGATGCGCGGCCGATTGAGCATCCATAGCAGCGGTTGCTTTTGCCGGTTTCTTCAGAAGCATCTCGTATTCCGCTGCACCGCGCAGGCTGCCAAGGAATCCCTTGATCTGACCAGAGTTAGCATAGGACTGATAACGGGAGATCTGCGATCCGATGGCGCCACCCACCAGCGGCTTCTTGTAAGGGCCAACGAAATTCTCAATAAAAGGCAGGATACTACTGCTGCTGAAGTTGACATAGAGGTCGACGTCCTCGGCCTTGGTTAGCTTCTTCATGATCTCCAACTGATCAACCGTAACCCCTCTAAAGTCCACCTTGGCGATCTTGTGCGCATCCTTGGCAAATGACGTTAGGACCGTCGAGGCATCGCCGGCAAAAAAGCCGAGATTGACGTAGTCTACACCAGCCTTCTTTGTTCCGGAGTAGGTCGCAAAGACCTTCTCAGCAATTAACGGACCACTGTCTGTCAATGAGATCGCAACAACCTTGGCGCCCTTCTGGAACAGGTGATCAACCATCGCAATCGCCTGGGGGTCCAATTCCGAAGCAGATCCTGGACTGTAGTCAAAACCCACCACTACCATGGCTCCAGGCTTGAGAGATTCAATCACATTATAGGTCTTCTGAGTTTGTTCTGTGATAGCAAACGGCAGTCCAATGGGTTTCATCAAGGGAATGACGACGGCCACAATCATCAGTAGGTAAATCCATTTGCGGTCTATGTTGGAGAGCGTTCTGACCAAATTCACACCATCATCCCCCCTTCTATGAACCGGAGCCGAGGTGGCCCCGCTCAATACCAGTGAGAACTCGTAGTGCAGAAGCGACCGCACCTATCGCTGAACAGATGATGATGCCACGCATGCCTGCGACGTTGGCCACATTGATAATCCAGGCGCTGGCCTTAGGAAAAAAGGAACTGATTGAGCCACCGATAGGGGCTACGCCAATCAGGACGATGAAACCGGCAGCCAACAATACGGCAGCCTCCAAGCTCCGTGCCCGGAACGCCCGGTACGCAGCAGAGGTGATGTAGAAGGCAATAGACGCGTAGACAGTGGAGCTAAGAGGAGTGAGGACATTGGTGAATATCCAGTCATAAAGGGGGTCCTTAGGTCCACGGGTAATACCGATTAGAGCGACACCAAACATCGAAACGAGCAGGATGACGCTGTTGTACCAGTTCTTGCTCCGGCGCTGAATATGTCGTATATGGAGGTTAGCGAGGCCTACGGCACCCAAACCCATAGCGAAAGCGGCGATCACAACGCTCCAGTTGGTGACCACCGTGGCGCCCTTTTGGACGAGGGGTGCCTTAAATAGGAAGTCCACAACCATCCATAGGCCTGCCACCAGTGTGATAACGAACGGGACGGTTCGACGCATGCGGCAACCTCCTTCCCTACTTGTTCAGGATCTGGACGAGGAACTTGCTCCCCATGGTAGCTGCCAATGACCCTACGAACATTAGCATGACAATCACTAGCTTCACCATGTCCTGACCGGCGATACTGCCTAGGGCAACGGGGTCACGGTCGAGATAGGCGGGTATGGTGTAAACCTCCTCACCGATCATGCTGTAGTCGCAGGCCACCACGAAGAAGGGGATCTGAGGTTGCACGTTTGTACCCGCGATCTGGATGGCACCAACCGCATGACCGGTTTCAGCTAAGATCAGGGACTCCGCCATAAAATAGCCAATCATGACATTTGCTGCGACCTGTTCCCGATGCATGATACCAACAGCCATGGAAGTAAACGCAAACTGGTCAGGAGATAGAAAGCGAACCATGGCGTCCTGATCAAATGCATCAGGCCGTCCGGCAGTAACATAGCTCTGCCTGACCATGTCGATAACAATGGGGTACGTTTCAGGCTTGCAGACGGTAGTAATCAGCTTGGTATTATACTTGGCTGTTAGTCCGGCCACAAATCGCATGGATGCCAGACCTGCCAGAGTGATCGGCGCTTGGTTGCTCATGACAGATGCGGGGCCCACGGTGTGGTGCACTGGGCGACCAGTCTCCGTAGCTCGTCCAACAGCCTCTTCAATGGCATCAATCCCTGCGAGACGACGAATTTGGGGAACATGCCCTTGACGTGAGAGATGGATGCGGAAAAAGAACACCGCCACGTAGACGAGCAGGGACACAAGAACGGCGACACGACCTGCAATTAGCATCGTTCCACCTCCAATAGTATGGTTCGGGCCGATAACCATGTGAGCTGTGCTATGGCTCTACTGAGCTCAACGATGTTCACCTCCAATCTTGGTTCACACTATTCTATCAAGTCGGACATTATCCCTTCTATTTAATGAATGATAGTAGAGTGATTTAGCTACACTCTGGTACCGAGTGGGTGGGACCTGCACTCACTCAGTTCCTGTACCCTGAGAAACTCATAGAATC
>CAZINL010000100.1:0-234 GCA_964540595.1 uncultured Clostridia bacterium | reverse complement strand
AGAGCGGCGCCCTTTTGCTTGAAAAAAGTCTTAATACGGATTGCGGAAGACGTTGTCTACTTGTTTCTTGCTGCTTCCTTTGGGGACAAAGGTCTTGCAGGCAGTCTCCATACATTGATTGACTGGCGTCGGGTTAGCTGTTCCCGCCATGGGAGCGTCGAAGCTATCGGGCTGCGCAGCGGCTAGCTGATCCGAACAGACGAAGATCTCAGCTGCTTCACACATATTGCCTTT
>CAZINL010000099.1:4085-11291 GCA_964540595.1 uncultured Clostridia bacterium | reverse complement strand
CATCATGCCACCAATTAGGTTGTGTACCCTGGGGTAGCCATTGGCCACCAGCGCCCGTGCGGCCTGCGAACTACGGTTGCCGCTGCGGCAGACCATGACCAGCTCAGCCTGTGGATCGAGCTCACGCAGGTGATCCGCCAGCTGGCCAAGGGGGATCAACTTCGCCCCTTTGATATGGCCCTGAGCGGTCTCATGGGGTTCGCGGACATCGACAACGACTGGCGGGTTGGCTGACTGCAGCCGTTGCTTTAGCTCTTCGGGCAGGATCTCACGATAGCTCATCTTCTCCACTCCTTGTGTTGCCGCTTTTTGAGGACCTGACCGTCCGCCCACACAGGCAGTAAGGCAGACCACCGCGAGTACGATGATGACGGACACAGTGACAGCGCGAGCCATGGCGCGAACAGCTCCTTTTCGGACAGTCATACACTCTCATTGTAGGCAAATTGGGGACAGGGGTTGTCAACCATCGGTCCACCGTTCTTTCGGTTTAGCAGCCCATAGCCATCAGGCATCAGGAGAGTCGACCGAGTTGTCTGCTCCGCTGGAAGTTCCACCCCATATGCCCTGTGGGCTGCAGGCTTTTGTTCATTATACTTCATCCCCATCTGCCCGCACCAGCAGGATAATCTCCGCGCTACGTGGTATACTAGCAGGTATTAATCTGCCCCACGAAGGGGCAGACAGTGTGGGAGGTTGCTGTGATCGTTACGGTTATTGATGGTTTGGGCGGCGGGCTGGGGGCTCAGCTGATCGCGCAGCTACGGCAACAACACCACGACTTGGTGATCATCGCACTGGGGACCAACGCGGTCGCCACTGCCAATATGGTCAAAGCGGGAGCTACGCGCGGAGCGACCGGCGAGAACGCCATCCGCGTCAATGTGGAGCGGGCCGAGGTGATCGTCGGACCCTTGGGGATCATCATCGCCGATGCCCTGATGGGTGAGGTAACCAAGGAGACGGCCTATCATATCTCCGTCAGCCCAGCGCGCAAACTGCTGCTGCCGGTCAACCAGCATCATGTGGAGCTGGTGGGAATGGAGAGCAAACCCCTGGGCCAGCTGATCAAGGAAACCATCGAGCTCATTACCCAGGAAGTCTAGCATGCGATCTAGGATACGTTGACCAGAGACCGAGACTCAGAACCGCCTGCCTTACGGCAGGCGGTTTTAACGTTTGTTACTGATGCAGTTCTTTGAGCTCGCCGGTCTCCACATAGTAGACTCGTTCGCCAATATTGGTGATATGGTCTGCGATGCGCTCGAGGTAACGAGTCACTGTCAGAAGCAACACGCATTGGTCGACTAAGCCACTGTCTTTCTTCATGAAGTCCGCCAGCTCATCAAAGAGGTATCGGTAGAGGGCATCCACCTTTTCGTCCTCATCAATCATCGACTTGATCAGGTCAAGGTCCCGAGTGACGAAGGCCTCAAGACTATCCCGGAGCATCGCCCGGACTAGGTCCGACATCTTGGGGATATCGATCAAGGGCTTGAAGATCTTCTGTCCGGCCAGCGTCTGCACGACCTCGGCAATATCGGTAGCGTAGTCACCTACACGCTCCACCTCACCGGCGATCTGGATGGCGGCAAAGATCACGCGTAGATCGCGCGCAGCGGGCTGCTGGGTGGCGATCAACTGCAGACAGGTGGTCTCGACCTGGTGGTTGTAGCTATCGACCACATCGTCGAGGGCGATGACCTCGTCCGCCATGGCGACATCGCCGCTGGCTAGCGCATCCACTGACTTGGCGAGCATCTCCTCGGCCTTCTTGCCCATCTCCAAGAGAATGGCATCGAGCTCCCTTAATTGTCCCTCAAAGGCTTTGCGCATACCCATCGTACTGTGTCCCCCTTGCGTATTGGAATAGTGCCATTAGTCGTATGTTAGCCCTATTTTAGCACTATCTTAATGCAATCTCAACAAAAGATTCGACAGACGCCTGATCGCATCATCAACCCACATAAGAAAAGGAACCCCACCTAGGGTTCCCACTCCTGCTTGTTCTGACTAGCCACCCAAACGTCCACTAACATAGGCGTCGGTTCGTGGATCGCTCGGCGTCGTAAACAACTTACTCGTCTCGCTGTACTCCACCAGTTCACCACTCAGCATGAACATGGTGTGATGAGATGCGCGCGCAGCCTGTTGCATGTTATGGGTAACTATGATGATGGTGTAGCGCTGCGCTAGCTGGTCCATCAGTTCCTCAAGTGTGGCGGTGGACTTCGGATCCAAGGCCGAAGCCGGCTCATCGAGCAGGATCACCTCTGGCTCAGTGGCCAAAACCCGTGCTAAGGAGAGCTGCTGCTGCTCGCCTAATGAGAGCGAGACCCCCGAGGCCCTCAGGCGGTCCTTGACCTGATCCCACAGGCCGACGTTCTGCAGAGCGGTTTGCACGATCTCATCCAGGCGCCGCCTGTCGGTGATGCCGTGCACCCTTGCGGCCGCAGCGACATTGTCATAGACCGAGATCGGAAACGCAGTCGGGCGCTGGAAGACCATGCCGATCCGTTTGCGAACCGTACGTAGGTCAACATCTGGAGCGTAGACGTTTTCGCCCCCAAAGAGGATCTCACCCTCGACACGCACTCCTGGGATACGATCGTTCATGCGGTTGATCGTGCGGAGGAAGGTGGACTTCCCGCAGCCTGATGGGCCGATCAGCGCGGTGATACTCTTGGCGCGAAAGAAAGTGGAGATTCCCTTCAGGGCCAAATGCGTCCCATAGTACAGCTTCAGATCGTTGACTTCGATAATGTGTGGTTCTGCCATGGTGCGCACCTCCTCGGTTGCATAGGCGAGCAGCGGGCTATGCCCGCGACCAGCCCGGTTGCATAGGCGAGCAGCGGGCTATGCCCGCGACCAGCCCGGTTGCATGGGCGAGCAGCGGGCTAGGCCCGCGGCTAACCATCATCCGAACTTACCGGTGATGTAATCCTCAGTTCGCTTGTCACGGGGGCTGGTAAAGATCGTTTGGGCCGGCCCCTTTTCGATCAGCTCACCCTCGAGCAAAAGGGCAACCTCTCCCCCCACGCGAGCGGCCTGCTGTGGGTTGGGAGTCGCCAAGACCACGGTATAGCGCTCCGTAAGGCGGTTCATTAGCTCTTCGATGCGCAGCGTCGAGATGGGATCGAGCCCTGAGGTCGGCTCATCGAGCAGGATCACCTCAGGCGCGACCGCGATTACGCGGGCGATCGCCAAACGTTGCTGCTGACCACCCGACAGCCTCATGGCCGAATCGCGCAGGCGGTCTTTGACCTCATCCCACAAAATGGCATCACGCAGCGACCGTTCCACTAGTTCATCCAGCTGCTTGCGATGAGTAGTGCCCTTCTTGCGCGGGCCATAGGCTACATTATCGTAGATCGACATGGGCAGCGGATACGGCAAGGCAAAGACCATCCCCACCCGGCGGCGGAGATCGGAAAGGTCGGTCCTACTCCCATAGACGTCAATCCCGTCCAGGAGCAGCTGCCCCTCGCGCCTGGTCCCACTGACCAGGTCATTGAGGCGATTGAGTGCCCGCATGAGGGTGGTCTTGCCACCACCATTGGGCCCCATCAGGGTCAGCAACTGGTGCTCGGGTACGGCGAGTGTCACGCGCTTTAGGGCTTGATTGCTTCCATAGGAGAAGCTAAACTCTTGAGCGCTAATCTTCGTGCCATCGATTTGAGACATGGTTCACCTCCAGCGCTACGTCCTTTTGGCCACGAATCTAATCATCAGCCAGTAGGCGGTGGCGTTGATCGCCAAGACTGTGATGATCAACACAGCGGCGGTACCGTAGGCATTGCTCATGGATATCCCTTCGCGGGCCAGGGTATAAAAGTGCACTGGTAGGGTACGCACAGGATCGAAGATGGAGTGAGGCAGTCGCAGTGAGCTTCCTGCGGTGAAGATCACTGCCGCGGTCTCCCCGACACTGCGTCCAATGGCCAGGACGATACCCGTCATGATACCTGGTAGAGCGGTGGGAAGTACCGCACTAGTGACCGTCTGCCAGCGGCTGGCGCCTAGGCTGAAACTGACTTCTCGGTAGGGGACGGGCACCGCCTTGATCGCCTCTTCCGATGTTCGCACGATGGTCGGTAAGATCATGGCAGCCAAGGTCAAACTACCGGCTAGGATCGACCAGCCCATATCCAGATAGATGACAAAGAACAGGAAACCGAACAAGCCAAAGATGATGGACGGGATACCAGCCAGACTCTCGGTCCCAAAGCGCACAAGCCGCGGGAGCCAGCCGTCGCGGGTATACTCTGTCAGGTAAATCGCTGTTCCGACACCCACCGGAGCCGCGATCAGTACCGCGAGGCTGGTGAGGACCAGCGTACCGACGATGCTGGGGAAAATGCCGCCCGCGCGCCCCATCTGCTCGGGAATGCGAGTCAGGAAGGTCCAACTGATCACTGGCAGGCCTCGGGATAGAATGTAAATAATTATGAAGGCGAGGATTGCCACCGTGAAAAGAGTGGCCGCCCAAAGCAGGCCGACCATGATACGGTTCTGCCGATCGGCGTTCATCAGCTTCTCTCCCTCCCTAAGACCACCCGGCGGGCTACTACGTTGAGGATGGCAATGATGACGAAAAGAACCACCCCGGTGGCAAATAGCGCCTGACGATGCGTTTCCGCGGCATAGCCCATCTCCAGAGCAATGTTGCTGGTCAGGGTACGAACTGGATGCAATGGCGAAGTTGGCACCACCGTTGCATTGCCCGCCACCATGATCACGGCCATGGTCTCGCCAATGGCTCGTCCCATGGCGAGGATCGATCCCGCTACGATCCCAGAGCGGGCCGCCGGCAGGATGACCATGGAGATCACTTGCCAGGGCGTCGCGCCGAGAGCGAACATACCATCCCGATACGCCGCTGGGACTGCCTTGAGCGCATCATAGCTGACACTGACCATGGTCGGCAAGACCATGATCGACAGAACTAGGGAGGCAGCCAAAACGGAGAAGCCAGTGCCACCTAACGTGTCACGGATCAGAGGAACGATCAGCACCAGCCCCATGAAGCCATACACCACGGAGGGGATGCCCGCCAGGAGCTCCAAGATCGGCTTTAGGACCATACTGACGCGCTCCGGAGCGATCTCGGCGAGAAAGATAGAACAAGCTAGCCCCAAGGGGACTGCGATGATCATGGCACCCACAGTCACCCAGAAAGAACCGACGATCATCGGCCAGATACCGAAGACGCCCTTGCCTGGTGACCACCGACCTCCGGAAATAAAGCTCCACAGCCCAACCTTAGCAATGGCTGGTGACCCTTCCATAAAGATGAAGGCAATGATTAGGCCCAATACCGCTACCGCCGTCAGCGCCACCAATAGCAGCACGGTTTCGACCACACGTTCACCCTTGCGCACATGCATCCCTCCCAAGAGAGTCCCTCGTCCCCCGCCCCTCGTCTGGTGTGGGATCTGGAGTCCGGAACTCATCTAGTGTCTCGTATCTTGGGTCTAGTGTCTACTTCGCCGGCACCAGTCCCTCGCGCTGCAGCATCCCTTGCCCAATCGGGCCGAGTACAAAGTCGATATACTGCTTTGCCAAGCCGATCGGCTCAGCAACAGTCACGAAGAGAAAAGGGCGAACGATGGCGTATTTCTTCTCGGTCACGGCCTCGATACTCGGCACGACTCCATCGACTTTGACCGCCTTGACGTTCTGGTCCACTAGCCCCAGCGAGACATAGCCGATGGCGTAACGATCGCCGGCCACAGTCTCTCTCACAGAGCCATTGGAGTCCTGGACCAAGGCCCATGGCGTGACTTCACTTTTCCCCATAGTCAGCTCATCGAAGGCGCCCCGCGTGCCGGACCCCTCCTCGCGTGTGACCACATGGATCGGGTGATTGGCCCCGCCCAGCTCGGCCCAGTTCTTGATCTCACCCGTGAACACCTTCTGGATCTGCGCCTTGGAAAGTCCGTGCACTGAATTGTTGGGATGCACGACCACGGCGATGGCATCGTAGGCGATCACGACCTCTTTGAGTGACTTCTCGTCACCCTTCAGCTCACGGGAAAGCATACCAATCTCCGCGGCACCGGATTGGGCCGAGCGAACGCCAGCGCTGGAACCGCCTCCCTGAACGTTGATGGAGCTTTCGAGATGCTGGTGCATGTATTCCTCAGCGAGGCTTTCAGCGAAAGGCTGCACCGATGTCGAGCCAGCGAGGGTAATGGTCGGGCCTGTCCCTTGGGCCTGTCCTCCTCGGCTACAGCCGGTTACGAAGCTCAGCATGATGATGGCGGTCACAACCGCAACCAAGGTGCGATGTCTCACACTATCAACTCCCATCTACAGGTGGCGTCAAGAGTCATACCAACGGCGACAGATGCGCCGGCGTTTTCCTTTCCTGCAAGACCATGGCGAGGAGATGCAGCCCGGCTGAGATCTCGCTAGACTGGCAGGCGGCAAAGCAGAGGCGGAAATAAGGCACCGGCTCACGATCAGCGTAGAACATCGAACCCGGGACCACGGCCACCCCCCTAGCCAGAGCGGCCTCATACACCCGGTCACCCGAGATCGAGCAGTCGCGGTTCTGCACCCAGAGACTGAGACCCCCTTGGGGCTCCTGCACCTTGACCAGCGTGCCGAGACGATCCCTAAGCTCACCCAAGACAAAGGCATACCGTTGACGATAGGTGCTGACTAGCCGTGTCAGGTGGTTGGCCCACAGTCCACGTTCCAGATACAACTGTAGGAGCCGTTGATGGAGTCCGCCTGACGAGATATCCGACGTGTGTTTCGCCGAGGCCACCGCGGTCACTAACTTGGGCGGCAGCACCATAAACGCAATACGAAGGCCTGGCATCATGATCTTGGAGAACCCCTTGATATAGATCACCTGTTGATGCCGGTCCAAACTTTTGAGTGGTGGAACGGGCGTTCCCACATAGCGCAGCTCCGAGGCATAATCGTCCTCAACAATCCAGAACTGATAACGCCTAGCTAGCTCTAGTAGTTTATCCCTCTTCTCTGCCGAATACGTGACACCACTGGGGTTCTGGAAATTCGGGGTCGTATAGACCAGCCGGATCGAGTGTTGCTTAAGCTGGTTCTCCAGCGCATGAAGATTGAGCCCGTCCGCTTGCATCGGTATGGGGATGATCTTGGCGTTGCGCGAACGAAAGGCGGCCACAGCCCCGGGATAGGTTGGGTTCTCTACGGCTACCGCATCTCCAAACGCCA
>CAZINL010000099.1:3787-4075 GCA_964540595.1 uncultured Clostridia bacterium | reverse complement strand
CGAGATCACCTGCATGTTCTCAGGGGCAGTCTGAATCCCCTGGATGGCGAAATACGCCGCCACCGCTTGTCGCAGGGGGAGATAACCTTGTCCTTCCTGATAGGTGAAGGCATAGCCACCATCCCGATCCAGGATCTCATTGACCAGCTCCCGATACTCATTGAGAGGAAAGAGCTCAGGGGAAGGACTAGCGGTGGCAAAGTTGATGGCGTTATCGGGAAGGAGGATCTGACCACCGCCGGCATCAGCGGGCAGGTCAAACTCGGTCATCCATGGCTTGCCTGTCAC
>CAZINL010000099.1:0-3777 GCA_964540595.1 uncultured Clostridia bacterium | reverse complement strand
TGCTGCTGGGGTGAAGCCACGAAGGTACCGCTGCCGACCTGGGAGAAAACGTGGCCGTCCTGTTCTAGCAGGCGATAGGCGCTAACCACCGTAGCGTTGCTGACGCTAAGCGTCTTTGCCAAGCCGCGGATCGGCGGCAGCTTCTCACCAGGCGATAGCGTCTGCCGGGTGATGGCCTGGCGTATCTGACTAGCCAACTGCATATACAGGGGCTGACCAGAATGTGGATCTAGCTGTAACGTAGCAAAATCCATTTCGAAACAACCCCTCCTTTTTCTGACACCATACCGGGCGTGGCTGCGAAGCAACATGCCCACGCTCACCGTAGTCACAACTAGCACCAGTTCGGACGCGGCTACGCAGTAACGCGTCCACGCCCCTTCGTGCGACAACTAGCGCCGGGTAGGCGCGGTGTCGGCAGCAGCTGACAGGCTGCGAAAGACAGTTAGAGCGGAGAATGGGGCGGTCAATCGGCTAATATCAGGTGCGGTGTCGGCAGTGCCCCGTAGCGGGCACGAGAGACAGTTGTAACGGAGGATGAGCGGTTGATTGGAGCTAGTATTAGACACCAAATGCCAGACACCAGAGAGTAGAGAGTTGACGGCAAATGGGATGCTAGGGTCTATGAATACAAAGTATCGAGGACATTGTACCATAACACCCCACCCTGCACCTAGGCATTTTTCGTGGGATTGTGTCGATATCAAGCACCTTCATACCAGTACATAGAAGGACCAGGGTGCGCATCACCCTGGTCCTCGTGTTTTCTAATCTCGACCGTTTGGTGCCTGTTCTCTGCCCTCTGGTGTCTACCCTCTACTTCGTCTGCATCTTCATCGCCTTGAGCAGGTTCTGCATGATGATCGCTGTGGTCAGGGAACCAACACCGCCGGGCACAGGCGTGATCATGCCGGCGACTTGTGCGGCTTCGTCGTAGCTGACATCGCCGACGATCTTCCCATCGACCTCATTGATCCCGACATCAATCACTGTGGCACCAGGTTTGATCATGTCCCCTTTGATCAAGCCTGCCTTGCCAACCGCCACGATTAGGAGATCGGCCTGACGAGTATGGGCGGCTAGGTCACGAGTCATGTGGTGGCAGATGGTCAGGGTGGGCAGATGTCGCATCAGGAGCGAGGTGAGCGGTTTTCCGACAGTCTCGCCGTGACCGACCAATACGGTCTCCGCCCCCTCGAGCTTGATACCGGAGCGCAGGATGATCTCGATGCAGCTCTGGGGGGTGGCGGGGAATAGCCCATCTTGTCCTGCCATCAGGCGTCCCTTGTTCACTGGCGTCACGCCGTCTACGTCCTTATTGGGATCGACCAGCGAGAGCACCGCTTCTTTGTCCAAAGCTTTAGGAAGCGGCAGCTCGATCATGATGCCATGGACGGATGCATCGGCGTTGAGTTGATGCACCAGTCCCTGCACTTGTTCGAGGGTACTGTCCTCCGGGAGCTGATGCAGGTCATAGACAATCCCTGCTTTCTCACAAGCCGTCTTCTTGGCCTTGGCATAGTAGACCGAAGCAGGGTCACTCCCTACCAGAACCACCGCCATCTTGGGCTGATGCCCCTGAGCGATTAGAGCTTGTACCTCTTCTTTGATGGCGGCACGCATCTCGTTGGCCATCTTCTTGCCGTCTATCACTGTTGCCATATCTCTTCCTCCTTCTCATGACCGTCTATGCGGTCATATCCATCGCCTAGTACAGCATGTCGACATGTATTTTGCCGTCTACAGGGCGGTTTCCTGCCTGAGGACCTGAAGCAGGCCTTCTATATCGCGGATTAGACATATTCCTACTACACTTTGGTGATTGTACTCATACATAAACCCGTCATTGTCGCGCCACCAAGCCCTGGAGCACCATAAACCAGCCCTGCATCTCGGCGCTCAGCATGCGGTTTAGTCCACTGGTGGAGGGTAATACGAAGTCCTGCACGCCCTCTACGACAGAGGTTGGTTGTAGGCCAAGGGATGCACGCGGGTTCTGTGCGAAGATCCTGTAGACACCGATGCCCACATAAGCGGCGTAACGGGGACGATAGCGCTCAAGCTTGCTACGGAGCACCTGGCGTCCCGCATCGTACTCGGCCTTGGTGATCTCAGCTGCGGCCCGCGTTGGTCGTGCCACGATATTGGTCAACCCCAGTCCTAAGCCCAGCAGCTCTTCATCCTCTTCCGGGCGCAGTCTGCGGTCGGTGAAGCCCGCTTCGTAGAGCATCTGCCAAAAACGATTAGCGTTGCCAGCATAATGGCGATTGATCTCCGCCGAACGCAGGCTGGGATTGTAGCCGATGAAGAGAACGCTGAGTTTCTCCGCTAGGAGATCGTGGGTACCCTGCATGGGATCAGCTCCTTGTTGCTCGCGGCCCGTAGCCCACAGTCCGCAGTGTTGGGCGCCGCTGACCTACGGGTGGAGCACGGCTTGTCCACGTGAGATGATGGGGAAACCCAAAACACCCGTTTTCGATGGATAGCTACCGCGGGCTACGGGTGTTTCCATGCTACAATATATAGTGTGTCGAATTGCATAGCCCATTCTTCCGCGACCTGCATGACGTCGAGTCATGCAATGAGGGTTGCGTAAGTATACCATGGTTGAAGTCATGCAAGTTCCTTAGTAAGCGCAGTCAGCCAAGCGGTTAGCCGCGCATCCGGTGACGCCGACCATGCGCATGCGGGCGGAGCAAGGCGCGTCGCCGCACCACCACGCGATGCCTAGCCAAGACATAGACCAGGAACAGGGCTGCCAACACCACTTTCAGCCATGACCACCACAGCACCAGCACCACCTCCTGACGAACTGTATGAGGTCGATGCCAACAGTATTCCCCGCGTAACCAGCGCTCTACGTGTGGACACGTGTTCTTGTGAACTCGCGGACTAGTTCTTCTTCCGGACTCATTCCTTACGGAGGTCATCTATGGAACAAAACTATCGCATCTTAAGGGGCATCGCCATCTTAGTCGGGCTGCAGTACTTAGGCAACCTCCTAGCCGACACGGTGGGGATCTTGCCCGGCACGCTCTACGGGCTTCTACTTCTACTTGCCGCTCTGGTGACCAAGATCATTCCCGTGGATGAGGTAGAGCCCGCCTCGCGGCTGTTGCTTGACAACCTATCGGTCCCGTTCGTGCCGGCCGCCGTTGGAGTGATGCTACTGGGCGGGCTGCTCCGCGCCCAATGGTTGCCGATCGTCGGCACAATCGTTGTCGGAACATTGATTGTCATGGCCTTCACAGGCTGGACCGTCAAGCTGGTAGCAAAGGGGGATCGGCATGAGCAGCACTAATGTTCTATTTGGGGTAACCTTAACTCTGTGGGCCTTCATCTTGGCCAAAGCTGTTCACCGGCGGATGCCTAATCCGCTGTTCAACCCGCTCCTGCTAGCCCCGGCGCTGATAATCGGAACCCTGGTGCTCTTAGGTATCCCCTACGAGCAGTATAATCAGGGTGCGAGTGTGGTCTCGTTCTTTCTGGGCCCCGCTACGGTGGCGTTGGCGGTCCCATTGTACCGCCAACTCCCTGTGATTCGCCGCATGTGGCTGCCGATCCTAGTGGGGGTCACCGTCGGGTCGGCCATGGGCATCATCAGCTCGATCGTTCTGGTCCAGTGGCTAGGCGGCAGCGACCAGGTCCTGCGCTCCATGATCTCTCGCTCGACCACGACACCGATCGCGGTGGGCATCACCGAGAGCTTAGGCGGTCTCTCGCCTCTGACCGTAGTCAGTGTAGTGATCACCGGCACCTTTGGTGGGATCATCGGGC
>CAZINL010000098.1:10183-11353 GCA_964540595.1 uncultured Clostridia bacterium | reverse complement strand
GAGCCGATCGAGCAGCTCTCACAAGCCGCCTATGAGGTATCCAAGGGACGCTACTGGCATAGAGTGAAGATTTCCAGTCGCGACGAGATTGGCCAGCTAGGCGACACCATCAATCACATGGCCACTAGTATCCAGGAGAAGATTGATCTGATCAGTGAAGGCAAGGAGCAACTTGAGGTTGTGCTGCGGCAGATGGTCAGCGGCGTGCTACTATTAGAGAACAACGACGAGGTGACCGTCATCAACCCCGCCGCCAGAAGAATGCTGGGCTTCGATGGACAAATCAATGGCCTAAGCGTGCTGGATGTGACCAAGAGCCGTGAACTGACCGACGCGTGCCAACGCGTGCTCCAAAGCGGTACAACGGTCAGTATGGAAATACGTGTGATCTATCCTCAAGAGCGCATCCTGCAGGCTGATATCAGTGCCATCCGGCACACGCCACGCAGTGGTCCAGCGGCCATCGTCATGGTGCTGCACGATATCAGTCGTCGCAAGCAGGAGGAGCGCTACCGCGCTGAACTGGTCGCCAATGTTTCGCACGAGCTGCGAACCCCAGTCACAGCCATCAAGGGCTTTGCCGAAACGTTGCTCGAAGAGGTCGATGATGACCCGCAGGCAGCGAAGGAGTTTGTGCAGATCATCGCCAAAGAGGCCAATCGTCTGAGTCTGCTGATCGGCGACCTGCTCGAACTAGCTCGCATCGAAGCGCAGGAGATTAAGCTGCATGCCGAGGCAATCGAGGTCTGTGGGCTCATGGAAGACACGCTGGCTCGCTTTGCGAGCAGGGCGCACGATCAAGAGTTGGCGATCAGCAACCACTGCGAACCAGGGCTCTTCATTTGGGGTGACCGCGAGCGCATCATCCAGATCATCTCCAATCTAGTGGACAACGCGATCAAATACACTCCCTCCGGCGGGCGGATTACCATCGCTGGACGCAATCTCGGCGACAAGACTGAGATCACCATAGCAGATAGCGGTCTCGGCATTCCCGCCGAGGATCTGCAGAGAGTTTTCGAGCGCTTTTATCGCGTTGAGAAGGCTCGCAGTCGTAAGCTAGGCGGAACGGGCTTAGGTCTCTCCATTGTCAAGCATCTGGTCGAGTTGCATCACGGGCGTGTCTGGCTGGAGAGCGAACTAGGCGCGGGCACCACCGCGCACCTCATA
>CAZINL010000098.1:8396-10173 GCA_964540595.1 uncultured Clostridia bacterium | reverse complement strand
ACCCAATCGTGAACCAACTAGTGTCAGCAGGGTCTAGGCGAACTCGCCTGGACCCTGCTTCATCATTTCTCAACAATCGATTATGCCAAGCTTCATGAATCCTTGCTTGGGCGTTAAAACTAGCGTTGTAGAATGAACTCGTAAGCAAACAAAGATGGAATTTGAGGAGGCGTAACAAGTCATGACAAAGCGTATTACTGTGTTCTTGGCGGTTCTGGCTCTCGTCAGCCTGTCCCTAGTTGGCTGCGCTCCCAAGCAGACCCAGCCGACCCCCAACCAACCTAACCCATCCGCCGCACTCACTGGGTCCTTCACCACTGCTGGTTCGACATCGGTTCAACCACTCTCCGAGCTGCTAGCCGAAGAGTTCATGGCCAAGAACAAGGAAGTTAAGATCACTGTTCAAGGTGGTGGCTCCAGCCAAGGCGTTACCGCTGCACAAAACGGTACCGCTCAGATCGGTGCCTCGTCCCGTGATCTGAAGACAGAGGAAAAGTCCGGTCTAGAGGAAACGGTCATCGCCCGCGATGGTATCGCGATGATCGTCAACAAGGCAAGCAAGGTCGAAAACCTTACCATCGCCCAGATCCGTGGGATCTACGCTGGCGATATCAAGAACTGGAAAGAGGTCGGCGGATCTGACGCAGCCATTGTGGTAGTCACTCGCGACGAGGCTTCCGGTACTCGTGGTGCCTTCGAAGAGATCATCATGGGCAAGGACAAGAAGATCATCAAGGAAGCTGTCGTTCAGACCTCGGGCGGCGCGGTAGCCGCAGCCGTGGAAGGTAACCCCAACGCCATCGGCTATATCTCCTTCTCTGGTCTCTCGGACAAGACCAAGGCCGTCAAGGTTGAGGGCGCTGCCCCAACCGCTGAGAATGTCAAGAATGGCAGCTACAAGGTCAACCGTCCCTTCATCTACATCACCAAGGGTGAACCCACCGGAGCCGTTAAGGCCTTCATCGACTTCGCGCTCTCTGCTGAGGGTCAGAAGCTGGCCGAAAGCCTCCATCTGCTCACCGTGAAATAGACCAGCTCTAGAATGGATTGGGTGGCTGCCTAGGTAGCCACCCTAATCCCGTTCAGGAAAGGAGATGAGCCCTTGCGTAGAAGTGAAACCATCGTACGGTTTGTGCTGCTCTGCTCCGCTGCCGTCGCGCTCTTGGCGGTGGGGCTAATCACCTACTTCATCGTAGTCACAGGTCTCCCTGCATTCTCCCGGGACGGTCTGCTAGGCTTTATCACCGGCACGACGTGGGATGTGCGCGACCAAGTCTACCAGGTCTTCCCCTTCATTGTTGGTACGGTAGCTGTCACCCTTGGCTCGCTGATGCTCGGTGTTCCTCTCGGTCTCGCAACCGCCATCTTCTTGGCTGAGTTCGCCCCGGTGCGAGTGGCTCGGCTGGTTCGTCCCGCCGTGCAGCTATTGGCCGGGATCCCGTCGGTGGTTTACGGCTTCTTCGGTATCGTCGTCTTGGTTCCATGGGTCCGTGGTACATTCGGCGGCACCGGTTATGGCATAGCTACCGCATCCATCATCCTCGCCGTCATGATTCTCCCGACGATCATCAGTATCAGCGAGGATGCTCTACACGCGGTCCCGAAAGAGTATCGCGAAGGGTCGCTGGCTTTAGGGGCCACCCGCTGGCACACCGTCAGCCGTGTGATCCTGCCGGCGGCCAGTTCTGGGATCGTGACCGCCGTGGTCCTAGCCATGGGGAGGGCCATCGGTGAAACCATGGCCGTCACAATGGTCATCGGAAATCGAAATGAAATT
>CAZINL010000098.1:7991-8386 GCA_964540595.1 uncultured Clostridia bacterium | reverse complement strand
TCTTTGACACGACCCGCACTTTGACCAGCGCCATCGCCATTGACATGAGCTATGCCAGCGGGATGCACCGTCAAGCGCTCTACGCCACCGCCATCATCCTCTTGTTCTTCATTATGCTGATTAACGGCGTGGTCGGTTTGACGAAGAGAAGGGAAGGTGCTCGATCGTGAGTCGTTCAACCAAACAGCACATCGCCCTCGCCTTCCTTTGGGCAGCTGCCGCCATCACCCTCGCCTTCTTGGTCCTCATCATTGGTCATGTTCTTATGCGCGGTCTGGGCCAGGTCAATTGGGCCTTCCTCACCCAGGATCCTCGCCAGGCCGGCAGGCTGGGAGGCATCCGCAGTACTATCATTGGTACCGCCTATCTCACAGGTATGGCGCTGGTGATCGCTA
>CAZINL010000098.1:1413-7981 GCA_964540595.1 uncultured Clostridia bacterium | reverse complement strand
CGTGGCGGCTGCCATCTACCTCACCGAATATGTCAAGCAGAACCGCTTCGTGCGCCTGATCCGCTTTGGCACCGAGGCGCTGGCCGGCATCCCCTCGATCGTGTTTGGTCTATTCGGCTACAGCTTGTTCGTTGAGAAACTGCAGTGGGGATGGTCGGTCAAGTCCGGTGGTGCAACCCTCGCGCTGATGGTTCTGCCGTTCATCATCCGTACCTCGGAAGAGGCGATCAAGGCCGTGCCCCGCTCCTACCGCGAGGGAAGTCTAGCACTGGGAGCGACGCAGTGGCAGACCATACGACGCGTGGTCCTTCCCAGTGCCGTCCCGGGCATCATGACCGGAGTGATCCTCGCCATCGGTCGCGCCGTCGGCGAGACCGCCGCCGTGCTGCTGACTGCTGGCAGCCCGGTCTTTGCCCCGAGCAGTCTAGGCGACCCAGCACGGAGCATGGCTGTACACCTCTATTACCTAGCCTCAGAGAACCTATCGATGGAACGTTCCTACGGGACGGCGACGGTGCTGATCTTCCTCATCTTAGGGATCAATGTTCTAGCCGGTCAGATGGCCAAGCGCTGGGCCACCAAGGGCGTCGGAGCAGCTAGATGATGAAGCAGCAAGCAATCGACAATGAGAGATAGAGAGATAGGAGGGGTTCAGATGAGCTTTGCGACCAAAATCGAGGCCAGAAACCTTGATCTCTACTATGGTCAGTTTCAGGCACTAAAGAAGATTAATCTCGATATTCCGGAACGGCAGGTCACTGCCCTAATCGGACCCTCGGGCTGTGGCAAGTCCACCTTCCTGCGCACGCTCAACCGTATGAACGACCTGATCGAAGGCGTCAGGATCAACGGCGAGGTCATCATTGATGGTCAGAATATCTACGCCGCTGACACCGATGTGGTGGCGCTGCGCAAACGTGTCGGCATGGTCTTTCAGCGCCCGAACCCCTTTCCCATGAGCATCTTTGACAACGTC
Organism: uncultured Clostridia bacterium; assembly: GCA_964540595.1. Taxonomy (GTDB): domain Bacteria; phylum Bacillota; class JAAYKD01; order JAAYKD01; family CAYOCI01; genus CAYOCI01. Next base: position 7,005 of record CAZINL010000098.1, on the reverse strand, counting down.
GCCTATGGCCCTCGCACCCATGGGGTGAAGGGAAAGCAGCAATTGAGCGAGATCGTCGAGAAGAGCCTGCGCCAGGCGGCGCTCTGGGACGAGGTCAAAGATCAGCAGGGCAAGTCGGCTCTCGCTCTATCGGGCGGGCAGCAGCAGCGCTTAGTCATCGCCCGCCTGCTGGCGGTCGAGCCGGAGATCATGCTGATGGATGAACCAGCCTCCGCTCTCGACCCAATCTCCACGTCAAAGCTGGAGGATCTGATCGTCGAACTCAAGGAAAGATATACGGTGGTAATCGTCACGCACAATATGCAGCAAGCCGCGCGTATCTCTGATCAGACAGCGTTCTTCCTTACCGGTGAGATGATCGAGTGTGGGCCTACCGATAAGATCTTTACCACCCCACGGGATAAGCGTACCGAGGACTACATTACCGGACGGTTTGGATGATGAACGGAGGGAGCAGCATGTCCAGAGCATCGTTTCACACTGAGCTCAAGGAGCTCCAGCACCAACTGATGGAGATGGGAGTAGCCGTGGAAGAGGCCATCTTCTACGCGGTCAAATCGCTAGCCGATCAAGACAGCACCATGGCCCAACAGGTGATCGATCGGGACGACCATATCGATGCCATGGAGCACAAGATCGAGGAGTCCTGCCTACGTTTACTGGCACTGCAGCAACCTATGGCCAGTGACCTGCGGGTCATTGGCACCGCGCTCAAGATCGTCACCGATCTGGAGCGCATGGCTGACCACGCTGTCGATATCGCCGAGGTCACGCTCAAGATAGGAGACCAACCTCTGATCAAGCCCTTGATCGATATTCCTGCCATGGCCAATATCGCCAAGACCATGACCCGCAGTGCACTCAATGCCTATGTTCATCGCGATCAAGAAGCGGCCCTAACCATGATCAAACTGGACGACAAGATGGACGCTCTCTACAAAGCGATCTTCGACGAACTACTGATGATGATGACTGAAGATGCCTCCGTCGTCACCCAAGCCACCTACCTACTCCACGTCGCCCTCCACCTCGAACGGATCGGTGACCACTGCACGAACCTCGGCGAGTGGGTCATCTACATGCTGACCGGAGTAAGGGAAGACCTGAACAAATAGATTAAGGATGGCATATTGATGCTGGATAAGCACAAGGCGTCCACCCCACGTAACGCGGGAATGGACGCCTTGTCGAGTTTGTGTAACACAAAAAGGTGATGCTGGCCTAACCAGCATCAAAAGGGTAAATGAGGAGGGGCTTATCAGATGAAAAGATCAGAGCAGGAAAGAGCTCAGATCCTCGCCTGCCAGCGCGCGGTCATAGAGAACGTCAAATGAGCGTTGATCTAGGCTCTCACAATGGTACGCGTACATGCAGGGCGCACGCAGGCACACAAGAGCCACTACCAGCATAACAGAGATCAGAAATGCTGTTCCCATGTTGACATCTCTCCTTCTCATCATCGCTACGTCCTTATCATAACAACGCGGGCTTAACATACTGCTTAGCCTCAATGAAGCTTTGATGAACCTCGTCCTCTGATAGGTTAGCGTCTTGCATAACTCGTTCTTTCGGAACTTGCATGACGTAGAATCAGGCGGCAGCGAACTGCGGAAGTTTACAATGATGAAGTCCTGCAAGTTCCTGAGGTGAACGCTCCCTTCCTACTTTATCTCTCAAGTTGTGGTGCTTGTCAGCCTATAAGGCGCATGGTATTGTAAACGCAGCCGAGTGAGTATAGTTGAGTATACTCACAACCTATGGTGTAAGAATTAGGAGGCGTCCTGATGCTGCTGACTGTTGATATAGGTAATACCAACACCCACCTTGGCTGGTTCGTCGGTGACCGTTTGCACCAAGTGGAAGTGATCCCGACCAAGCGCGTGGCATCTGATTACGTTCGACATCTGCAGGCGAGCTGGCCCCAACCAGACAGGGTGATCGTTGCCTCGGTGGTTCCAGCCGCATCACGGGCCTGGCTGCACGCCACCATTGAGAAAGGGTGGCCGAAACCCCATTTCGTCAAGGCACAGGAGGACTTTGGCATCGCCTTTGCTGGGATTGCCTATCACGAGTTGGGGGCTGACCTGTTTGTCAATGCCGTAGCCAGTCGTCACCTTTTCGGACCAAACATCCTCAATGTAGACCTGGGTACCGGGTCGACTTTCTGCGTGATCAAGAACGGTGTCTATCTTGGCACCAGCATCGTGCCTGGCCTGAAGGTAGCCCTCAACGCCCTGGTCACGGGGACGGCTCTGCTCCCTGAGGTCGAGCTGAAGAAGGTGCAACCCATCATTCAGACCAATACCGTGGCCTGCCTGCAGTCAGGCATCTACCACGGCTACACTGCCCTAGTGCGAGGCATGATCAAAGCAATCAAGGATGAACAAGGCCCCGTGCAGGTGGTCCTGACGGGGGGCATCGGCTGCTTCTTGCAGGATGAGTTGAGTGACCTCGTTGATCACTTCTCTCCGGACCTGACGCTTGAGGGGCTCAGGCTGATCGACCAACTGATGGGGAGGTAAGGAGAGATGAAGCTATCCACACGCCAGATCGCCCTGGCAGGCATGTTTGGTGCCCTTACCTTGTTCCTGGGAATGACCAACTGGGGGTTCTTCCCCATCCCGATCCCGCTGGTCGGGGCGGTGACAATCATGCAGATCCCTGTCATCATGTCGGGGATCTATGCTGGACCGGTGGTCGCTTCAGCGGTTGGCCTGCTCTTTGGTCTGTTTACCCTCAGATTCATGGGCGATTTCCGTGTGGTCATTCCTGCTCGTCTGCTGATCGGTGTGGTAGCCTGGGCCGCATTTGCCGCTACCCAAAGCATCCTTCGGCGCTGGGGTCCGCGGCGCCGCGCCGCGATCGGTGGTGCCCTAGCTGGCTTTCTTGGGTCCGCCTGCAACACGATCGGGACGTTGTCGCTAGCCACACTTTGCGGCTACATGACACCCTCGGTGGCGTGGTCCACTGGAGTCACCCTGGGCCTTCCAGAGGCTATCGTCAGCGCTGCGATCACCGCTCTATTGGCTGTACCGCTAAGTCGGTTTTTCTCTCGCTAGCGTCCATCATCAGCCCCGTAGGATCTTAGGGGTCAGACCTGACCCCTAAACCAAAGGCCGCCTCGATCGAGGCGGCCTTTGTGATGCTTGCGCTTACGACTCCAACGCACGGGTATTGATCTTCTCCAGGATCATCGCCTGGAACTGCTCCAGGCTCATGGTGCCCAGGTCCTGACGGCCCTGTTTGCGCACCGCCACGGAGCCGCTTGACTGCTCCTTCTCCCCTACCACTAGGATATACGGGATCTTCTGCGTCTCCGCCTTGCGGATCTTATAGCCGATCTTCTCATTGCTGGTATCGAGCACCACGCGCACCTTGCTCTGACGCAGCTTATCCGCCACCTCTTGAGCATAGCCGAGGAAATTCTCGCCCACGGGCAGGACGACAACTTGCTCAGGGGCGATCCAGAGCGGGAATTTCCCGGCAAAGTGCTCGATCAGGATACCGATAAAGCGCTCTAGGGCACCGAAGATCACGCGGTGGATCATCACCGGGCGCTTCTCCTGCCCATCGGCATCGGTGTAAGCCAGCTCAAAGCGCTCCGGAAGCTGGAAGTCCAGCTGGATGGTGGCCAGCTGCCATTCGCTCTGCAGGGCGTCGGTGACCATGAAGTCGAGCTTCGGCCCATAGAAGGCACCATCACCCTCGTTGATGATGAAGTCCTTGCCATTGGCGCGGATCGCATCTTTGAGCGCATCCTCAGCGGCATTCCAATCCTCGAGCTCACCCATATAGTCCTCGGGGCGAGTGGAGAGGAAGATCTTGTAGTTAAGCCCGAACAGAGAGTAGAAGCGGTCAACCAAGCCCGCGATCTCGCCGATCTCAGCGGTAATCTGATCAGGGCGGACGAAGTTGTGTGAGTCGTCTTGGGTGAACTCACGCAGACGGAACAGACCGTTCAGCGCACCGGTAATCTCATTGCGATGCAAGTGGCCAAACTCATTGAGCTTGATCGGCAGATCGCGATAGCTGCGCTTCTGTGTAGCGTAGACCAGGATCGAGTCTGGGCAGTCCATGGGTTTGAGCGCATACTGCGTATCGCCGCCATTGACCAGGTACATGTTCTCCTTGTAGTGGTCCCAGTGACCAGAGCGTTTCCAGAGGTCCACATTGAGCATCGACGGGGTCTTGATCTCAGTGTAGCCGAGCTTGTCATGTTCTTCACGCCACAGGTCAACTAGGGCGTTGAAGATACGCAGGCCCTTATGGTGCCAGAAGACCATGCCGGGGGCCTCGGAATGGAAGGAGAAGAGATCCAGTTCGCGGCCCAGTTTGCGATGGTCGCGGCGTTTGGCTTCTTCCAGGAGTTCGAGATACTGGTCGAGCTCCTTCTGGCTAGCGTAGGAGATGGCATAGAGGCGCTGCAGCATCGGGCGCTTCTCATCGCCGCGCCAGTAAGCGCCGGCGTTGCTCAGCACCTTGAAGGCCTTGATCCTACCGGTTGACGGTAGGTGTGGGCCGCGGCAGAGGTCGATGAAGTCACCCTGCTGGTAGAAGCTGATGGTCGCATCAGCAGGCAGGTCTGAGATCACTTCCACCTTGTAAGTCTCACCCTGAGCCTGGAAATAGGCCAGCGCCTCATCGCGCTCCTTTTCACTGCGGATAAAGGGGATATCGGCTTTGACTAGCTCGGCAAACTTGGCCTCGATACGGGCAAAGTCTTCGGGCGAGAAGGGGACCTCTTTGTCAAAATCGTAGTAGAAGCCCTTGGCGACGGCTGGTCCGATGGCCACCTTGGCTTCGGGGAAGAGGCTTTTGACCGCCTGTGCCATGACGTGTGATGACGAGTGCCAGAAGATCTGCATTCCTTCGGGGCTGTCGATGGTCACGACCTCGAGCTTGGCGTCATGATGGATCGGCGAGGATAGGTCATGCAGTTCCCCGTCCACTTTGACAGCTACAGCCTCTTTGGCTAGCTTGCGGCTGATACTCTCAGCCACTTTGGCCCCCGAGATCCCAGCCTCATACTCGCGGATGGAACCGTCCGGTAAGGTGATCTTGATTTGATTGTCCGCCATGTCCTTCATCTCCTTTGGTGATTGGTTGTGGTTGTGAGACCGAACATGGGACGGCTGAACGCCAATTCAATGAGCGCTTGCGCGAACTGTGCGCCGCGAGCATTGTTGCAGACGACCCGTCTGTCTTAGGCGTATGCAAAAAAGCAGTCCAATCGTCCCTGAGTAAACTCAGAGACGAAAGCGACTGCTTCCGCGGTTCCACTCTGATTGGCAGGATACGACTCACACCGCCTGCCCGCTTACGGCCCGAATAGGACCGTTTACTGCTTATACGGCCAGTGCACCGTCATCACATACCGCTACGCGGCTCCGCGATGCGACTCCGGAGGGGTTTTCGGCTCCACGGTCCAGGAAGCTCACAGCCAAGGCTTCCCTCTCTGAAGGACTGAGATAGAGCTTACTCGTCTCCATCATGGTCTTTAGATTATGATAGCCAGTTTGTTCAGCAGAGTCAAGCGACAGCCTGGCAACTTTTGGGCAAAGGCGAGGTCTGACCCTAGAGGGCGACGATCAT
>CAZINL010000098.1:0-1403 GCA_964540595.1 uncultured Clostridia bacterium | reverse complement strand
CTCGACCAGCGTAGGTGCCCATGGTCGAACCCATGTGATTGATGATCATGTCTCGTGGATGGTAGAGGCGCTGAATCTCCCGGCTAAGCGTTTCAGCATCAGACAGGTTGTCGATATGCGTGATGCCGACGACGCGATCCGATAGATCAAGGCCCTTTTCTGCGATCAGATCGACCACGCGGCGTAGAAAACGTTTCTTACCCATGATGCGTTCCCTCATCTCCACTGCCCCATCATGGTTGGCCAACAAGACCTTGATATTGAGCAGACTGGCCAGCGATCCCTGGAATCTACTCAACCGTCCGCCTTTGACGATATTCTCCAGGGTGTCAAGCAAGACGAGAATAGTCTGCTGATCGCGATGACGCTCCAGTTCGGCGATGATCTCGGCTCTTGCGGCACCTTGTTCGGCCATCTGAGCGGCCTTGAGCACTTGGATGCCGTGCCCCAAGGAACCCGACAGAGTATCAAAGACCTCCGTATCCGCAGTCACCAGCGACTTGGCCAGGCAAGCGGATTGGTAGGTCCCACTGAGCTTAGAGGAGATGGTCAGGCACAGCACCTGGCCCAGCTCGCCTAGCCGAGTAAAAACTTCGGCAAAGGACCTGGGTGCGGGCTGCGATGTCTTGGGCAGTTCCTTCGAGGCCAGCATCTTCTGAGCAAACTCAGCCGCGGTTAGGTCAACCCCCTCGCGGAATTCTTGACCGCCTATGTTCACCGTAAGCGGAACGACCGTAATCCCATAGCGCTCAATCAGGTCCCGTGGCAGGTCGGCGGAACTATCGGTGACGATCGACAACATAGTCTCCTCTCCTTATCGCTTCTTTTGCCGAAGGGTTTCGGCGCGCGACGTGTTTCCCTCCTTGCCGTAATGTCTATCTGCTTACTCATATGAACGAGCCCCGCCCCAAATGCACGCACAAGAGCCAGTTAGTTCCAAACTTCACAATTGACTGACAATTTGTCTTGATGATAGAATGGAACTGAACCAAAATGGCCCTAGACCATTCGAAGGGAGGCGGATGCGATGAAAGAATGCCTATCACTTCATCATGTTGCTGAGTGCTGCGGTCTTTGTCATGTCACGGTCTGCGAGCGCCCAGATAACCAGCTGAGCGTCAATATCCAATGGAATAATGAGACTGACCTCATCACCGAACGCCACGTTCTCTGTGCCCCGTCGTGCAAGGATGTCCATGATCTGCTCATTGCTCACGGTGTCGAGATGAGCTTGGCAGATCTAGTCTGCTCTCAGATGAGCCTAAGTTGCTAGAAGAAAGCGCAACGCCTCACAGGCGTTGCGCTTCTGATGCACTCGCTCTATTCCTGCAGGCGTTTGCCGCAGTTATTGCAGAAGCGATCACCCGCACGGTTGACAGCTCCACATTCGCAGGTTACGGTTG
>CAZINL010000097.1:0-11448 GCA_964540595.1 uncultured Clostridia bacterium | reverse complement strand
ACTCAGGGCGCGTTTCCAGCCCCTCGACTAGCCACCTGTCGGTGCAGAACGGGCTGCACCAGAAGCGGACCACCCCCACCAGACGCCCCTCACCCACTTGGGCCACCACCGTAACCTTTGGTCCAGGGATATCATCGCTGAACCACTGGCGCCAGAACCCGAGCAGCTCATCATATCTATCAGGGTCCTCTGCTGAGAGCAACTGAGCAAGTTGCTCCATCAAAGGGGCGCTGCTGGTTTCGAGGACCTCACACGTCACATCGCCCATGGCCATGTCCACCTCTCAGCCGTGATCTTACAGAGCATTAGGTCACTGTTTCGTCGCGTTACCCTCTGGCTCCTATTCTCATCCTCAATATCCTTAGAAGGTCATACTGAGTGCTAAGCGATATTGGCATGGGAATATGGGTTGGCGGCTTAGACTTAGTGAATTTGGGCACTAGAAACAATAAGGCACCAGCGATAGCTGGTGCTTTATTTATCAATCGTATGGCTTACGCGACAGCGGACTATTGAGCAAGCGTGTCGAGCGTGACGTATTCGCCCTTATGGCAGAGGTCAACAAACGAGCGGTAGCCATCGTTGTCGATAACGTAGTATTGCTGTTCCTGCTGATCGAAGCAGACCGAATAGAGGCAATCTGGGGTTACACAGGAGAGCTCTGCATTACAGTCTTCACAGGCCAACCAGTGGGTAGCATCCTCAATGTTCCTGACCACATGGTAATCAACTTTTACTGACTGCATACTACCTACCTCCTTTGACTAGATAGTAACATATTTCACTAATACGATCAAGGACTTTGTGAAAAAATGCACGTCCCCATTTTCGGACTATCGCGCCAATTAACTGCCAACCTGATCAGTTAGCTGATTTTGGTAAGTTGGGTACTGCCCTTGATGGCAGGGAGTTGCCCTCCCGCGCCTTCGCCTCAGCCTATCGCCGATCATATTCTCGTCGCCCGTATTCCTTTCGCCTTAGGAAGGATATTGCGAGGTCTACCGAGAAGGAGTGGATAGCGATGTCCGCTAATAGCCCATAGCAGGGGGCTGAGGCATCAGCTATTTATCGGGGAGGGAATCATTGATGTTGAAAACCGATGTGTTTACTCCTTCTCGCTTTACCGGCGAGGGCAGCATCACGCTGCGCGGTGTGAAGGTACCCTATCATACTGTCAGTGAGGACAACGTCTTCTACGATGATGACGGGAAACCGATCGCGTCGATCTTCTCGTACTCTTATTTCCGTTCTGATGTGGAAGATGTGAAGTCCCGTCCGGTCTTATTTGGCTTTAACGGGGGTCCAGGCACCTCTTCGATGATGGTACATGTCGGTTTCTTGGGCACCAAGCGGGTCAAATACGGTGAGATCGATGGCGATGGCCTGCCGCTCCCTCCCTATGAATCCTGCGATAACGATCAGTGTCTACTAGATATCGCCGATCTGGTCCTGATCGATCCTGTCGGCACCGGTTTCGGCCGCTTGCTGGACGAGTCCAAGAAAGACATGTTCTACGGGATCGAACCGGATGCTGAAGCGATCCTCACCTTTATCCAGGCTTGGTTGGCTCGTTACAACCGTTGGCAGAGCCCCAAATACCTGATGGGTGAAAGCTATGGCTGCACCCGCGCCAGCACGGTAGCGGGAATGGGGTCTATCTCGGGTTCCGACCGTGCGTACAGCGTCACCTTTGATGGCCTAATCATGATCGGCAATACCGTCACCTTGGGCAAATCTTTCGGTGACAAAGCCCCCGTCTACCCAGCGGTCCTGGCTTTCCCGACTTTGGCCGCGTGCAACTGGTATCACAATCATCCTTCTGATCAAACCGTGGAAGAATTCGTGGCTGAAGCGAAACGCTTTGCCGATACCGAGTACCTGCTTGCTCTGTATCAAGGCAACACCCTACAAGGGGAAGCCCGGGAACATATCGTCGAACGGGTGATCTACTACACCGGTGTCTCCCGTGATTACTTGGAGAAGCGGGCCTTGGTTGTCGAAGATGCGGAGTACCGTAGTCAGGTCGCACGCAACAAGGGCCGTGCGGTAGCCCGCCTGGATGGACGGATCACCCGTCCGCTCTACACGCCGCCGCTGGATGAGCAGCAATGGGGCATCCGCGATGACGCGGCGCAGGGGAAGTACGACGCCTTCTTCCAGTCGGTGCTCTGTGGCGAGCTCTTCCCTCTCTTAGGGATCCAGTGGAACCGCAACTTCGTCAACTCGCACTCGCTGTGGTCCAGCTGGAACAACGACATCAAGGGCCGCAACACCTCGCAGAGCCTCGCTGCCGCCATGCGCCGGACCCCCACCATGCGCACCTTCTTCATCAATGGCTGGTATGATATCTGCACTCAGATCGGCATCCTGTATTACACGCTGGATCATTCGGACCTGCCCATGGATCGGGTCTTTGTCAAAGGATACAAGGCAGGTCATATGGCCTACCTCGGCGAGGACAACATTCAAGAGGTCACCGATGACATGTATGCCTTTATCAAAGGCGGCGACCCCACCAAATAGAGAGTCAAGCAACAACACGGTCGGCACAATGGTGCCGACCGTGTTCTCTATTCCATGGTGACCCTATCGCAGACCAACAGCCATCAGCGTAGCTCGCATGGACAAAGGATCTGCCAGGCAGTATACTGAGGCATCATAGGCTGCGCCATCGCCCTAGCCTGCTTCCGCAACCCTAAACAAGAAAGAAGGAAGAGCAACATGAACAGGTTTATCATTGAAAAGTCGTTCTGGGACCTTTTCCCGGATGCCGAGATTGGGGTCGTATTGGCTAAGGGGATCGACAATACGGAGACGGGTCGCGAGGCAGTCCGCGCTGAGATCCTGGAGCTACTCAACCAGAGCAACCTCGAGGCCAAGAAGTTTCTCACCGAAGCGGTGTTCAGCGAGAACAGGGTCATCTCTGTCTGGCGCGATGCCTATCGGCAGTTCAAGACAAAGAAAGGGGCTCGCTGCTCCATCGAAGCACTGCTTAAGAGGGTGGAGAAGGGTAACGAAGTAGGCCGAATTAACCCCCTGGTGGATCTGTATAATGCCGTGTCGCTCCAGTATGGGCTGCCGTGTGGTGGTGAAGACCTGGACAAGTTTCAGGGCAATCTCCGTCTTACCGTGACCACAGGTAATGACCCTTTCCTTGCCCTTGGCGAAGAGGAGTTTGACAATACGCTGCCCGGCGAAGTCTGCTATCTGGATGATGCCGGGGCGGTCTGCCGTTGCTGGAACTGGCGGGACGGACTGCGTACCGCTCTGACTGAGAACACTAAGAATGCCATCCTAGTGATTGAAAGCGTTGACCTGGCTCGATCCGAAGACTTGAAGGCAGCACTGGACACCCTAGCCGCTCGGACGATAGCATACTTGGGCGGAAGAACAGAAGTTACGATCCTCAACAGGAGTAACCCCGAGATTGCACTTGATTAACAGTGATCAAGAAGAACCCCATGGCGCGACGCAGGTCAGGCTATGGGGTTCTTGCTGTTTCACCTTGACGGGTTACTTCGCCGGTATGGGTCCGTTTACCTAAGCGCAGTCCCACAGTTGTGGCATTCGGTAAACCAGGCAGACACTGGCTTTCCGCATGTCTTGCACGTGAACCGTTCAGCAGACTCCCTCAGCCACTCATCGGTCTCTCCTGCCTGGATCCGGCTTAGGTTCTTGCGAAGGTCGACGCCAGCATTGAGGTAACTCTTTGCTAGATTGCCAAACCTATCACACTTGCCTTCGCCAAAGTCGGAACACTCATAGCAGTAGTTAACGCCCTTGGCTCGTGTGCACAGCACGATCTTGCAGCCATTACCCCAGCATTCGGATGTGAGAGCGCCACACCCATTGCATCGTACTTTCTCGGGAGAACAGTTGCTCTTTGTGGCGATTTTTTCTCGCCACTCCTCGCTATCATGTTGAGCAACATAGATCGTACAAGCCCCACAGTAGAGACCGCACTTTCCCACAAGTTCCTGTGCCATCGTCACTCCTCCAATCAGAAATGCACTACCACATAGTGGCATTATAGCGAACGTTTGTTCTTGCGTCAACCGTGTATGTATTGCATGCCAAGTTTACAAGCAAAAGAAACGCAACGCGGCCGACACAACGATGTCGGCCGCGTTTTCCTGTGCCCGCCCGAAAAGACTCGGCAATGGGGAGCAAGAATTTACTGGCTTAGTTATTCATCTCACCTAAGCTTGGGCTGCTGGCCATTGGGGTTTGAACCTTGCGTGAACTCATGGGCTTGAGTTCGGCAATCACCATTCCCGCTACGATAAAGGCACAGCCCGCATAGCCAGCGATGCTCAAGCGCTCCCGTAATACCACAAAGCCGATGGCTGCCGCAAAGACCGGCTCCAGCGCCATAACAATGGCGGCGCTGCTAGGACTGACATGTTGCTGCGCCCAGTTCTGCAGGAGCAGCGCTGCACCCGTAGCCATCAGTGCCAAAAAGATAATCATCAGCCAGCGGTCTAGAGGGATATGCGCTGGCCACACTTCTAGGGACAACCCCATCCCCCAACACGAGATGGCCACCACCGCCATCTGTACCATGGCAAAGGAAGTCACTTCGCTATGCTTGGCCCAATGGCCAACCGCTATGATAACCATGGCGCTGGTGACAGCGCAAGCCAAGACCCACCAATCCCCTTGGTTGAAAGCAAGGCCGTCATCGAGAACACCGGAGACCAACGCCAGGCCAATGACCGCCGAGAGCGTCCCCAGCATCACACGGAAACTGGGAAGGCGTCGATACAGCAGCGCCCCCAGCAGCGGCACCAGGATCACCGATAGGCCAGTGATAAAGGAAGCTTTGCTGGCTGTCGTATAACGAATGCCAATGGTTTGGGTCATATAGGAGATCGCTAAGAGGATACCGATCAGCGTCCCCGTTCGCAGAGAAGAGCGGCAATGTCTGATGAAGCGCCGAGGAAATAGAACGAACAGAGCGGCAAAGGCCATGGTAAAACGCACTGCTAGGAGCAGCAGCGGCGGCATATACTCCAGGACCATCTTCGTCAAGGCAAAGGTGGAGGCCCAGATCACGGTGACGATCAGTAGAGCCGTAAACGGCAGCGATGATTGGTGCTTTGGTGTGGTCATCTTCCCCTCCTTGTGGACGCCAGGAATAGTCCTCATGTCATCCCTGCTCTCATACTACCATAGAGCACGGTCTCTATCCAAGGAAGGCTTTTGGCGCACCTGAAGCATTAGTACTTGCGCAAGGAGATGGCCCTCTTGCCCAGCCACTGCTCACGCATGAACCGCTGACACGATGCAAGCACAGTTTCGATCGCCTGCGTTGAGGATGCCATCACTCGCAATGAAAAACCAGGAACCGTCAGTCTTGACAGGCCAATCTGGGTTCCGTTCATACTAGGGGCAAGAGTTTGACTCATATACTCCAGAAATTCGGCGCTCACCCGTTCATCAATCACAAACAAGGAGCCAAAATGTGAATGACCCTCTAGTAGTCCTAGCCCATCCATCTGCTGTTCTCTAGGTCGAAACTGTAGATGATCAAAGACTACCAGTTCATCATCGAGATAAATCATGGTCTTCATCTGCAATCGGCTATAACCAAACAAGCCGCCATCGGGTGACCAGCCAGAGGTGATGATATCACCAAGAACCACGGTGGAACCTCGTACCATCCGCACGATGGTCTTTTGCTGATAGTCTGCATCGCGATAGGCAATAATCGGATCTGGCATGTACTCCAGATGGCTGCCATGTGTCAGGAAAATCTCCGTTTCTTGGCTGGCAGGACGATGTAAGGTTTTAAAGATCTTAGTTGATGACTGGGTAGTCAGTAGCATCTGAGCCTGTTCGCCGAGATGAATCTCCGCTTTATAACGATCTCCATCAACATAACCACCGCCAAGATGGATCAGATAGAAACATGGTTCACCAGAATCATCCAGGTATACAGGAGGAGTGACTTTGTAAGCCCCCTTGGCGTAAACCTCGGTAGGAACTGTTGTCCCTTGTCTCTGTCCGACTGCTAGACGAAGAAAACCCGTCCAGTTTTCCATACTACTTGAGTCCCTTTAATAACGCATGTTCTTCAATCCATTTGACGACTTCATCCAGGCCAACGTCCGTTTTGAGATTGGTAAAGACAAAGGGCTTGTTACCACGAAAGGTCTTGGTGTCAGACTCCATCACTTCAAGACTGGCACCGACATAGGGGGCAAGGTCGATCTTATTAATGATGAACAAATCGGATTTGATCATCCCTTGACCACCTTTACGCGGGATCTTTTCACCCTGCGCTACATCGATAATATAGATAGAGAAATCAACCAGTTCAGGACTAAAGGTAGCCGCTAGATTGTCGCCACCACTTTCGACAAAGATGATCTCAAGATCGGGGTGTCTTTTGCTCAGATCTTCGATGGCGGCAAAGTTCATCGATGCATCTTCTCTAATAGCGGTGTGTGGACATCCACCGGTTTCAACGCCGATAATGCGATCAGCGGGGAGTACTCCGTTCTTGATCAAGAAATTGGCGTCTTCTTTGGTGTAAATGTCATTGGTCACCACAGCCATGTTGTAATCAGGAAACATGCGTCGAGTAATTTTCTCAATGAGCAGTGTCTTGCCGGAACCCACCGGCCCCCCGACACCAATACGAACTGGTTGCATCGTATCCCATCCTTACGATTTTGCTGAACGCTAGGACATGAAAATGCGAACATGTAGTTGCTCATGCTGCATCTGCGCCATCTCAATCCCGGGAGCAGCAATCCCGAAATCTTCGTCGCTTAACTGGCCGATCTTATGAACTGCTTGCAGCAAATACGATTGGATCCCTTGACATAAGCGTTGCCCCTCTGTTTGCCCCAGCGGAATACCCCGTACGCCATTCTGGATCAGGCTGGCCATTATAGAGTACAAGAAAGACAAGGTGGCAGCCGTTTGGGAAATCCCGAGGTGGTGGGCAATGATAGCAAATGCAATGGAAGGGTGCCCAAAGGAAAGCTTCGTCTGCACCCGGTCTTGGTATACTGTCAGTACTGGCGAATGATACAGCTCAAGACCGAGCTGTATCATTCGCTTACCCATATTGGTGCTTCCTTCCCTAGTCTCACGAGCCAAACTTTGTACCGTCAGCATCCGATCCAAGCGCCAGAGTGTCTCCAATTGCCCACTGGTGAGCCCTTCATAAGCCAACCGGAAAGCGAGTCCATCATTATGGACTAGCTGTTCACCAATATAGACCTTTAGCCATGCTTCGAAGGTTTGCTTATCAACCACTTGTTCATTCTGAATATAGGTTTCCAAACCGAAAGAATGGCTAAATGCCCCATTAGGAAAATTGGAGTCACATAGCTGCAAGAGTGGCAGTAAATTAGCTTCCATGGCTGTGTCCGCTATGACGAAACGGTTGTTTCACCTTTACGGTTTCACGGCTGAAAGGGATGCCGCCCTCCTCCAATAGATCTTCGATCAAATAATCATACTGAACCAGCATTCGGTCATTATCGAACTGAGCTGGCAGGTGACGATTCCCCAATCTATGGGCAATGTCGCCCATCTCCTGCATATTGCGCGGCCGAATGACCAGGAGATCCTCGGGCTGAACCTCGACCACAATAAGATGATGATCATCCATGTACAGAACGTCACCGTTTCTCAAATCAACTGGTTGACGCAACGATATGCCCAGCTCTCGACCATGATCGGTAACGACCCGCTGTATTCGCTTGACCAGATCATCACTGCTTAGATAGACCTTTTCTAGATGGCGACCTCCTCTGCATTCCGGACTTAGGTCTTCCAGATGGGTCACAATCTGCTCAACAATCACTGTATCACCTCAAAACAGGAAATAGCGTTGTGCCATGGGCAAGATATCAGCTGGCGCGCAAGTGATTAGCTCGCCGTTCACTCTTACTTCAAATGTCTGAGGATCGACGTTGATCTCTGGGGTCTCCCCGTTGTGCTTCATTGACTTCTTGGTTAGGTTGCGTATACCTCGAACCGGCAGGATCTGCTTTTGCAGTCCCAACTCTCGATGAACACCTAGGTCATAGGCTGCCTGGGAAACAAAGGTGATGCTGCTGCTGAACAACGCCTTACCGTAGGCCGCAAACATTGGGCGCATCAATACAGGCTGGGGGGTAGGGATAGCAGCGTTGGCATCACCCATGGCACTCTGTACCACCATCCCACTTTTTATCACCATCTCCGGCTTAACACCAAAGAAGGATGGGTGCCAAGTCACAAGATCCGCTATCTTGCCTACCTCGATGGAACCAACATAGGAGGAGATACCGTGGGCAATGGCCGGGTTGATGGTGTACTTGGCGATGTAGCGCTTAACCCGGTTATTGTCACCGACTCCTTCGTCACCGGCTAGCTTGCCTCGCTGTTTCTTCATCTTGTCGGCTGTTTGCCACGTACGGGTAATCACTTCCCCAATCCGCCCCATAGCTTGCGAGTCTGAGCTCATGATGCTGAGAACACCTAGATCGTGCAAAACGTCTTCAGCCGCGATGGTCTCACGGCGAATACGTGAATCAGCAAAGGCCACATCCTCCGGAACATGAGGACTAAGATGATGACAGACCATCAACATATCAAGATGCTCATCAAGGGTATTGATCGTGTACGGCTTGGTGGGGTTGGTCGAAGCGGGCAGGACATTGAGGTAGCCTGCCACTTTAATGATATCGGGAGCATGACCGCCACCGGCCCCTTCCGTATGGAAGGTGTGAATGACGCGGCCATTGATCGCAGCAATGGTATCTTCCACAAAGCCAAACTCATTGAGGGTGTCGGCATGAATCGCCACCTGCACATCGTACTGGTCGGCTACACGTAAAGCATGGTCGATAGCTGAGGCTGTTGCTCCCCAGTCCTCGTGGATTTTTAGACCAATGGCCCCGGCGCGTATCTGCTCCGCTAGCGGTTCTTCTGCTGATCCATTTCCTTTGCCAAGATAGCCGATATTGATGGGCAACCCTTCGGCTGCTTCTAACATCCGGTGTATGTTCCAAATGCCCGGGGTACAGGTCGTTGCTTTGCTTCCTTCTGCCGGCCCTGTTCCACCGCCGATCATGGTAGTTAGGCCAGCTGACAGTGCTGCATCCACCTGAAATGGATTGATAAAGTGAACGTGGGTATCTATGCCACCCGCTGTCACAATTAACCCTTCCGCTGAGACGATCTCTGTTCCAGCGCCAATAATCAGGTCAACCCCATCCATCAACAGAGGATTGCCACTCTTGCCGATACCAGCGATTTTCCCATCAAGAATACCAATATCCGCTTTGTAGATACCCGTATGGTCAACGATAATGGCATTGGTAAGGACAAGATCCATTGCTCCTTCGGCACGTGTGGCCAGAGGATGCTGGCCCATGCCATCACGAATCGACTTCCCGCCACCAAATTTGCATTCATCACCATAACGAGTGTAGTCCTTTTCAATCTCAATAAACAAATCCGAATCCGCCAGACGAATGGCGTCGCCAGTTGTCGGTCCGAACAGATCCGCATATTGCTGTCTTGTCAAACGTAGGCTCATCTTGGTCCCTCCTTATCTAGGGATCCATCTGTTTTATTGTTGAGCCCATAAACACGCCGTTCACCAGCAAAGGAGACCAGCTCCACCTCTTTGGCATCACCAGGTTCAAAGCGGACAGCTGCACCAGCAGGGATATTCAGATGCATACCAAAAGCTTGTTCCCTAGCGAACTGAAGTGCGGAGTTAGCTTCATAGAAATGATAGTGGGACCCCACCTGTATGGGACGATCCCCAGCATTGATCACCTTAACTGACTTCGTCGGTCGTCCCTCGTTGCAAACGATATCGTCATTGCGCAAAACATACTCCCCAGGTAACATCGCGGTTCTCCTTTCCAGAAGAATGAGTAGATTACCCGACCGGATGGTGAACAGTCACCAGTTTAGTTCCATCAGGGAAAGTAGCCTCTACCTGAATGTCATGAATCATCTTAGGGATTCCTTCCATGACATCATCACTGGACAGAATCTTCCTGCCATCCCGCTCCAAATCAGCGACTGATTTACCATCACGAGCGCCTTCCATGATCTCATAGGTGATCAGCGCCACCGCTTCAGGATAATTCAGTTTCAGGCCTCTCTCCTTCCGTCGCCTCGCTAGGTCGGCAGCGACAACAATCATTAACTTCTCCTGTTCTCGCAGTGAGAGCTTCATTCCGCTCCTCCTTTAGACTTGGCTCCGTATCCAATTTCTCTCTTCTGATTGTCCCCATATGTTGGAATCGTATTCGTCATGATCTGAGGCAGATGCGCTCACGCCAATGGCGGCGGGAAGAGCACAGATGAAAAGCTGACCCCCGTGATCAAAACGGGCGTCAGCATGCTCAATCTTGTTTTTCCTTAAAGTTTGGGCAGTACCTTCTTGGCAGCGAAGAAAATCCAGGTGGTCAAAACGAACGGCATCGTTAGCACTGGTAGTCCATACGGGTTAAGCCAAGTGCTCATCCCGGCTGTGATTGGTACCGTTATCAACCCAGCGATAATCCCCCTCAGCAACAACCTGCCATCGATTTTGTGAAAATCAGCAGATACCGCCAATATGGTTAATACAGCATTGTAACCATAGAGGCCCAGATTCAGTAGTGGAACTTCAGCACCTAAACCACAGGCTGTCAGCCATGCGACAACTGTCCCGATGATCGCAAGAAGCCCCAGCCTCCAGTTGTAGTAAACCACCGCAATCAGTATCAAAAGCCCTGCCCAGACCCTATTCTGGAAATATACCTGTCCAATTCCACCAAATAGCCCTTCGACCAGATTGATTGTGCCCCCAATAGGATGTTTCAGGTGAGCGAGGTCCTGAGGAACCAACTCAGGAGTCAATTGAAACGCGCCCAGATGGAATGAAGCTAGCAGCAGGAACCATGTGAGTAAGATATACGGTAACGTGAGTATGGGAAGCCCGGAGCTCCTTAAGGTATAGATGGCCGCCGCGGTAGACAGTGCGGCAATGGCGGCTCCGGCCAAAGCAATCGCCCATTCTTGACTGCCGTCCAAGAACAGCGCTAACGCCAAGCCGGTTAGCACTGAGTTGTAGCCATACAACCCTTTATCCACCATCGTTTGATCGCTGCCGCCGGCTGCGCCAATCCAGGTACCAATGATCGAGGAGATTAACGCTAGGATCCCCAACGGACAGTTAGCTATTGTTATGGTCACGAGGATAATCAACCCAACTATCGCATTCTCAATCAATATTACTTGTGAGATCCCTTTAAGGGATACGACAAGGAAATCATAGGGAGTTCTCTTGTGCACAGTTCCATTCTTGCTAATACTGATCCCTCTATCTCTCGACTTACCCTCCCCGATTGAGAAGAGAGAGTAATGCAAGGTAAGATACGATGTTATGATATCTCCCTCATATCATCTTTATGCTCCCCGGGGCCAGCAGCTGCTCCCCAT
>CAZINL010000096.1:3614-11508 GCA_964540595.1 uncultured Clostridia bacterium | reverse complement strand
GATGATGTGCCAGTGGCTGAGGGGGCACACCGCCCGATGTTGCGTGTGCTGCGGGATGCTGCAACCTTCCACGGCCAGAACGGGCTCAACGATATCGAGCTGCCAAAGCCGACACGTGCTCCCATTGATCAGCATGCGGTCGATTTCATCATCGAGCAGGTGCGGCGCTATCCTGGCGAGATCACTCTGATCCCGGTGGGGCCGCTGACCAATATCGCCTTGGCCATCCTCAAGGATGCGGAGTTGCCAAAGCTAGTCAAGAATGTGGTGCTGATGGGCGGAGCGGCGTTCTGCATGGGCAATCATGGTCCTTTCGCGGAGTTCAATATCTGGGTGGACTCGGAAGCCGCCAAGATTGTCTTTGAGAGCGGGATCCCGCTTACCATGGTGGGCTTGGATGTCACTACTAAGACCATGTTCACCATGGATCACCTGCAGGAACTGCTCTCACGAGGGGACACCCCCATCTCCAGGTTCGTCAGCGCGATGATGACCCCATTCTTCAATCGTGCTTCGAAGCTGCCGTGGTATAAGGGGTTTGCCATGCATGACCCACTGACGATTGGTGCTGTGATTGATCCGACCCTGCTGGAGACGAAGCCCTATCGTGTAGATATCGAGACCAAGGGTGAACTCACCGAGGGGATGACTGTGGTGGATTACCGTACTCGCCAGATGCACAGCCCTGATTACCACCCTAATGTCCAGGTGGCGGTAGAAGTCGATGCCGAACGGTTCATGCGTCTGTGGATCGAGACCGTCGTAGCGTAGCCAATGGTGCCTAGTTCTCATGTTCGGAAGGGAGGCGGATGGGAGACCAGACGCCTTGCGATAAATCACCCTTCAATATCAAATGAGGAGGACCTTCTGTGAAGAAACTGGCTAAGCTCTTCTCCGTGTTGCTCGTTGTGGCGTTCCTCGTGTCCCTAGTCGGCTGTAGCACACCCGCTGCTCCTAGTGGCCAACCGGCTCCCAGCGGCCAGCCAGCGGCTGCCAAGAAGAAAGTTGCTCTCATCGTCTCTGGTCTAGGTGACCGCTCCTTCAACGACTCAGGTAACGCAGGTATCGAACGCGCCAAGAAGGAACTCGCTGCCAAGGTAGATGCTAAGGTGCAGGAAGCTCCCGAGATCGCTTCTGTGGAAGAACACATGGTCAGCTATGCCAAGGCTGGCTATGACCTGATCGTCGTTCTGTCGTTCCAGTACAAAGACCAGGTGAAGAAGGTTGCTCCGCAGTATCCCAAGACCAAATTCATGATCGTTGATGACACTCTACCCGATGTTCCCAACGTGCTCTCCGTGCTGTTCAAGAACTACGAAGGCTCCTTCCTCGCTGGTGCTCTGGCCGCTTCATACTCGAAGACCGGCAGCGTGGGCTTCATCGGTGGTCAGGATAACCCTCTGATCCAGGGCTTTGAAGGCGGCTTCGTTCAAGGTGCCAAGCACATCAACAAGGACATCAAGTTCCAGGCGTCCTATGTAGGTGACTTCCGCGATACCGCCAAGGCTAAAGAGTTTGCCAAGGTCATGTACTCCAAAGGCGCTGACGTCCTCTTTGCCGCTGCTGGCCGCGCTGGCGCTGGTATGATTGACGCTGCCAAGGAAGCCAAGAAGTTTGCTATCGGGGTTGACTCCGACCAAGATTACCTTGCTCCGGAGAACATGATCGGCTCCATGCTCAAGCGCGTTGACAATGCGGTCTTCAGTGCGATCAAGGATCTCACCGATGACAAGCTCGAAACCGGTAAGACTCTGATCCTGGGTGCTAAGGAAGGCGGCGTTGGCCTCTGCCTCGAAACCGACCCGATCGCTCAGAAGCTCGTCTCTAAGGATATTCGCGACAAGATGATTGCCATCGAGAAGGATATCAAGGATGGCAAGATCAAGATCGACGACTGGCAGATCACTGGCCGTCCGAAACAGTAGGCTCTCCGTTGTGCCGGACGGGGGTGTGTTCTGACACTCCCTCCGGCCATTTGTCATCAGCAGCTTGCATAACTCGCTCTTCGGGAACTTGCATGATCTGGAGTTAACGAATTGAGAGCACTGCAAGCTTGCCTCAACGAAATCATGCAAGTTCCCGACATAACAGAAATGATGCTCATGTATGATGCGAAAATAGCGTTGCTCAGGCCCAAACCCATTACAGGATAATTCCGGTCACCAAAGGCGTGCCTGTTGGCATGAGCCAAAGTCAAAGGAGATGATGGTGTTGGCACCCTTACTCGAGATGCGGGGGATCACCAAACGGTTTCCCTCGGTGCTGGCCAACAACAACGTCAGCATCTCACTGCAACAGGGAGAGATCCTGGCCCTGGTCGGAGAAAACGGCGCGGGCAAATCAACTCTAATGAATATCCTCTACGGGCTGTATCAGCCTGACCAGGGTGAGATCTGGTATCAAGGTAGACCTGTCGGTATCGAAAACCCCATGAATGCGATTGAGCTGGGAATAGGCATGGTGCACCAACACTTTATGCTGATTCCTTCCTTTACTGTGTACGAGAACATTGTCTTAGGTGCGGAACCATCGCGCGGGATGCGGCTAAACCGCCGCCAGGCCATCGATGAGGTACGAGATCTGGCCAAAAAGAATGGGTTCAATATCGATCCCATGGCCCGTGTCCGCAATCTCGACGTAGGGACACAGCAGCGTGTCGAGATCCTCAAGGCGCTCTATCGCGGCGCGGAGCTCCTGGTGCTGGACGAGCCGACCGCAGTGCTCACGCCGCAGGAGACGCAGGAGCTATTTGGCATCTTGCGTGGGCTAACCGCGCAGGGCAAGTCGATCATCTTTATCACCCACAAGCTCGAGGAAGTCATGGCTGTGTCTGACCAAGTGATCGTCATGCGGCAGGGTCAGGTCACCATGGCGAAGCCAACACGGGAGACAAGTGTGCGTGAGATTGCCAACTCCATGGTGGGTCGCGAGGTGCTCTTCGACGTCCAGAGACAACCAGCTCAACCGGCTGGCTCGGTCCTCGAGGTCACCGACCTGTGGGCCGGTGATGACCGTGGGCTGCTGGCCCTGAAGGGTCTTAACTTCCAGGTGCGGGCAGGTGAGATCGTCGGGATCGCTGGGGTCGCTGGCAATGGCCAGACTGAGCTGATCGAGGTTCTAGCTGGACTCCGCGAGGCACTCAAGGGCCGAGTCTCCATCGGAGGCGAGGCCGTGACCAATTTAAGCCCGTTGGCTATCCGCGAAAGAGGGCTGGCGCATATCCCTGAGGATCGCTATCTCCATGGCTTGGCAGGTCGCGTCTCTGTAGAAGAGAACGTCATCATGTTCAGGCATAATCAGGCCCCTTTCAAGAAGGGTCTATTTATCGATGAGCAGGAGCGAGCTCGCTTTGCCGACGAGCTGATGGAGAGCTTCGACGTGCGCCCTCGCAACAGGCTGGTGCCTGCTGGCTCGCTCTCGGGCGGCAATGCACAGAAGATGATCGTTGGGCGTGAGATGCTGATGGACAAACCGTTCTTGATCGCCGCACAGCCGACGCGCGGCATCGATGTCGGTGCCATTGAGTTCATCCATCAGCTCTTGGTCAAACAGCGGGATCAGGGGAAAGCCATTCTCCTGGTTTCCACTGAGCTAGAGGAGATTCTTGGCCTGTCAGACAGGATTCTTGTCATGTATGAGGGTGAGATCATGGGAGAGGTTCCAGGAGATGAAGCTACTCCGGAAAGACTTGGTCTCCTGATGGCCGGACTTAAAGAGCAAGGAGGCGAACCACATGCAGGCTAGACTTAGAAACTGGCTAAAGCTAGACTGGATGGCGATTGCCCCGGTCATCCTCTCCGTTTTCGCTTCCTTGATCGT
The DNA here is from genome assembly GCA_964540595.1 of uncultured Clostridia bacterium. Taxonomy (GTDB): domain Bacteria; phylum Bacillota; class JAAYKD01; order JAAYKD01; family CAYOCI01; genus CAYOCI01. Next base: position 7,689 of record CAZINL010000096.1, on the reverse strand, counting down.
TGGCGCATTACTGATGAAGACAGTCCACGAGGATCCTGTAGTCGCCTACAAGGCGATGTGGAATGGCGCTTTTGGCAGCTTGGCTGATTTCGGTTCTGTCTTGGTTCGACAGACGCCGCTCTTGGTGGCCGGGCTTGGGTACACGGTGGCTTTTCGCTGCGGGCTAATCAATCTCGGGGTCGAGGGCCAGCTGATTATCGGAGCCATTGGAGCAGCCGTGGCTGGTTACTCACTTAATCTGCCGTTCTTCCTTCATATCCCGGTTGTCATCTTGGCTGGCGCCCTAGCCGGCGGCTTCTGGGGCTGGATTGCCGGTGTGCTGCGTGGCAAGTATGGGATTAGTGAGTTCTTGAGCGGTTTGATGTTGAACTATATCGCCACTTATCTGTGCAATTGGCTGGTCGTCAACCCACTGCGCGACAAGACTCAGCTTGCGGCCCAGACCCCTCTGATCAAGACCTCGGCTCGCTTTCCTATCATACTGTCGGATACTCGACTGCATCTTGGCTGGGTTGTCGCCATCCTGCTGACAGTTCTCGTCTGGCTCTTCCTCTACAAGACCCGCAAAGGGTATGAGTTTCGCATGAACGGGCTTAACCCATCCTTCGCCGAATATGGCGGGATCAATCGCCAACGGACCCTGATGTGGGCTATGGCACTCTCTGGAGCACTGGCCGGGATCGCGGGAGCGATTGAGGTACAGGGCCTGCACTGGAAGTACATTGATATGCTCTCGCCTGGCTACGGATTTGATGGTGTCTCATCAGCCCTACTAGGGGGGAGCACACCACTGGGCACGTTCATCGCATCGTTTCTCTTTGCGGCACTGCGGACGGGCGCCATGGGTATGGACCGCGTAACAAATGTTCCGTTTGAGTTGCGCAATGTGATCCAGTCGACCATCATCTTCTTCATTGCGTCGAATATCTTTGCCGGCGTAATTGCTCAGGCACTAAGGGCACGTCGTAAAGAGGCCAGTGCCGCCGCGAGAACCTTACATGCTGGTCAAAAGGAGGCAAAATAATGGAGTTGCTGCAGCAGATTTTCGACGTGCAGTTGTTCGCTGCCGCGATTCGCATGACAGCCCCCATCCTCCTGGCTGCCATGGGGGGGATGCTTTGTCAGCATGCAGGATCATCCAATATCTCCCTCGAAGGGATGATGCTGATCGGTTGTTTCGCCGCAGTGGTGGGCAGTTACTACACCGGAAGCTGGGTAGCCGGCATCGTGGCCGCTGCTCTAGCTGGCGCTGCGATCTCGCTCTTTTTCGCTGTGACCATCTTGAAATACAACGCTAACCCGCTGGTTATCGGCGTAGCCCTGAATATTTTCGCCAGTGGGATCACAGCCTTCCTCATGCGGGCGTTGTGGGGCTTTAAAGGTGCGTTTATGGATCCCAAGATCGTGCCGATGCCGAAGGTAGCCATCCCTGTCATCGACAAGATCCCAGTCCTGGGACCGATCTTCTCCGGCCACACGCCCATGGTGTACATCGCTTGGATCACGGTCTTCATTATGCACTTCATGATGTTCCACACCCCATTTGGCCTGCGCTTGCGCTCGGTGGGCCAGAACATCCAGGCTGCGAAGACGGTCGGTGTCAAGACTACCCTCATGCAGTACATCGCTATGGTGGGCTGTGGGACGCTCTGTGGCATGGCTGGTGCCCAACTCTCCATCGGTCTGGTCACCATGTTTGCGCTCGAGATGACGGCGGGGCGCGGCTTCGTCTCGGTGGTCGCCAACATCCTCGGTCAGGCGGTACCCTTCGGTGTTCTTGGAGCGTCGCTTCTCTTCGGTTTTGCCGAGGGAATCGTGATGCGCATCCAGGGGATCGGACTGCCCTCGCAGTTTGTTCTGATGCTCCCCTACGTTACGACCATCCTCGCTATGTTGCTCTTCCGCGAGCGCAAGAAGAAGGCCACGCTTCCAAAGGAGGCAGGGCAGTAGGTGGGAAGAGACGGCGACGGTTACCGTGATCGAGTAAGGAGAGATGAATGATGGTCACATTGGTCTGCTATCCTCGGTGAACCACCTGTCAGAAAGCCAAGGCTTGGCTTGAAACCAATGGCGTAGACTACCAGTACCGTCATATCGCAGAACAGAATCCGTCCGCTGAAGAGCTAACGGAGTGGCTACAGCGTAGCGGTCTGCCGCTGAAGAGATTCTTCAATACCAGTGGTCAGCTCTACAAGTCGATGGAACTCAAAGACAGACTTCCTACCATGAGCGAGGATGAGCAGATCCAACTGCTAGCCACTGACGGGATGCTGGTCAAGCGCCCGATCTTGGTCGGCGATGATCTCGTGCTAGTTGGGTTCAAAGCGGAGGACTGGGCGCCACGTTTCTCGAAGTAGACATACTAAAGCAACCCCTCGGGCGATGCCCGAGGGGTTAGTCTTTGCCTGCATTATCACTTATAGTCGCTGATTGAGCCTACTCGCGCTATGTAGACAGGGCTTTTAAGTACACTGCCTTTGGGGGTGAAGTATTCGGTATTGTAGCTGATGCCATCGGTGGAGCCCTGACTGGACCAATACTTGAAACCGACGATCTCACCATTCTGCCAGACCCAGTTGATCAGGACGGCGGCATGGCCGGTCCCGTTACTGCGCGAGAAGTCGATGAAGTCTCCGGGTTTGGCGTCAGAGAGGTTGTAGATCCGAGTGCCGATTCCGTAACGCTCAACGGCAATTGCGAGGTTATTGGACGATTTGGGCCCGGCCACGTACCACAGCTGCATGAAGCTACGCAGATCGTTGGCACTCATGCCGTTGAAATCGTCGATGGAGATACCGAGCTCTCGGTTGCGGGCCTGCATGGCCTTGAAGAAGACCTCAAAGGTGATACCGGTGCAATGGCTGGCACGGTTGCCACTGGGGTGAGCCTTGGCGATTATAGAGTTCTTGTAGCTAATATTGCGGGTGACGCCGTTGTAGTTGGCGTAGTCGGTATTGAGCAGGTAGGGGTAGCTACCACCCTGGTAACCGTCGATGGCGTCTAGCACCCATGTGTTCAGGGATTGGCTAGCCAAACGCGACGGGCTATCGCCACGGTTGGGCAGCTCGCTGGGGCGAGTCTCGGCGGGCCCTTGCGAAGGTGCGACTGGGGCGGTCGGTGCAGGACCGGCATTCGCATCGGCGGGAGCCTGCTCGACAACGGTTGTTGCAGGTGGCTTAGGCTGTGGTTCGGCGCCCGGTTGGGGAAGGGAAGGGGAGAGCGGTAGGGCTGGAGCCTCGGCGACGATCTGTGCTGTAGGCGTAGGGTTGGTCGCTGGCTGGCGGTTGACCCACGGGCGGGCGAGCATCAGACCGCCTGCGCCGACAGTAACGACCAAAGCGGCGGAGACAATAGTACGTTTCGGTATGTTCATGAGTGTTGTTTCCCCTGTTTATGTATTAGCTGGGTTGTCCAGCGTCTACGCCCATTATAGTGGAAAACGGGGAGACTTTACATAACAATGTTTTCCTGTGTGAAAAAGGAACCCTTCCGAACATCGCGGAAGGGTTCCTCATTTCGTTTCGCTTATTTGCCGACGACGTAGACCACACCACGCCAGACGTTCATGAATTGATCGGCGCGATATTCGCGGCGGACGCCTTCGAGGGTGCCGGAAGCGGCATCGTTGACGATGACATAGTCCTTGCCGTCTTTTTTGGTCAGACCGCGGATCAGGATCAGATGTCCGTTGGTCGAAGCGGTCGCGGCGTTATCGAGCTGCCCGGCAGAATAGCGGACGCTGGCGATGACGACGTTGCCCTTTTCGAGTTCAGCCGCGACCTGCTGGTAGCTATCAAAGTAGTCCACCCTGGCGTTGTAGCCCAGCTGGTTGGCGTAGGCGACGTTGAGCGACCAGTTGCCGTAGATCTTGGCCTGATTGTCGTAGACCTTCTTGGCCACATCAGCAGTCGGTTCGTTGTGGCCGAGATACTCCAGGGCCATGGCCATGGAAGTGGGGCTACAGATGCTGTTGGCGATCGATGGATCTTCGAGCATTTGCGAACGCATTGGTATCTTGAGATCCACCTCGGGCAGGGGCTGGGCGGTGGCAGGTTTCGCGGCCGAGGCGAAGAGA
>CAZINL010000096.1:249-3604 GCA_964540595.1 uncultured Clostridia bacterium | reverse complement strand
GATCGCGGGTCACCCAATGGATGGCCTGGACCTGGGGGGTGTTAACGGGATTGGTGGTCTTTAGGTTCAGGCGGAAGCGTAGAGAGGTCGCATCCTTCTTCAGCTGTAGGGTATCGACATCGACGCCACCGATCTCGTCCGAAGTACTCTTGACGCTGGCAGGAGCGCTGCCGATCCCCCAGACACCCATGGGGTACCAGCCAGACCATTTGTCCGCGATCTTGACCTGAAAGTCGATGGCGACGGTGGTGCCTTCATTGGCCTTGATCTTCCAGGACGGGACCATCCAGTTGAACTTGGGGACACCGATCTCAGGAGAGATGAACTCACCCTGGTCGGCGTACTTGTCACCTGTTTTTTTAAGGACGAGGGAGCCATTGCTGAGCTCGACGTTTTTGCTCTCTGGGGTGACGGTCTGCGAGGCAAATGACCAGCTATAGCGCGGTTGGTCGATGGAGAAAGCGGGCTTAGCAGCCGGTTGAGCGGCAGGCGACGTATTAGGCTGGGCCACGGGATCTCGCGTCGAGGTGCAGGCCGTCAATGACAGCAAGAGCAGGCCGATAAGGATGGATCTCACTAGTCGTTTTGACATGAAGTCACCGTCCTTGTGTATGTTCCTGAAGGAACTGGTAGATAAATTGAGGATACCATGGAGAATGGATGCGGGTCAAGATGGGTCACCCAACACTTACCAAGAGAGTGATTGGATGATGTGTCGAATGATGTCGTATTGGGAGTAGGGAAGGGAAGAGGCACGTGGAGAAACGAAGGAGAACCAACTGGGTGCGTTGGGCTGTATATATGCTATTGGTTGTGATCGTATTGCGTACCGGGGTCATGTATCATGGCTGGACACGTATCCATACCAACAAAGCCATCGAGTTTGCTAATGACCTGCGTAATGTTGCGATCCGCCTTGGCGGCTATTAACGGTCCCGGGGCTTTAGTGACCCGGCAGCACTAGAACAGCTACGTGAACCTTTTCCAAGCGAGCGGACAGCATCGGTCAGACGGGTGCATCGATGGATCAGATGGCCGCAGGAAGACATGGCTCGTTGGGTCGCGTAGGTTACGGTCTCACAATCTATACGAGTGACGACCAACGTCATCCGAGGCGATGGCAGCACTACGACAGGTACGATCGCGTGATCTACAGCCAGAGTGAGTGGCTACATCGGCGTGAACTGGATAAGGTATAGAAAGAACTTAGTGAGAGCGGTCTTGACAAGTGGCTGAGGATGCCACTATCGAACTACTTGAGTATCGACTAGCTTTGGGAGAGAGCCAAGTGCGAGAGAACAGGCAGCACCAGGATGGTGCTGCTTACTTTGTTTCAGCTTTCTTTGGAAGACGGCAGGAATCCAGCTTTTGGACCTCGAAATAGACTCTATTACAACTTCCCAAAATACATATTTTGGGAAGTTGGTTAAAATGTACCATTGAGGGAGGCGTTCAGCCCATGTCGATCCCCGAAACCCTCTATCAGCGTGACTCTGATGGTCATCCCACCTCACCGAGTGCCAATGTGGTCGCGCTCTGGCCCGATGTGGAACGCTTTCAGCGCGAGTTCGCACGCCAAAACCGTTCGGCTAACACGATCGCCGAGTATGGCTACGATCTAGCGGCTTTCGTTGGCTTCCTCGACATGCACGCCATCTCCGACTGGTGCTCTGTCAGCCGTCAAACCATCCGTGACTTCCTCGATGAGCTGCGCCTGCTCAATGATCTCTCACCTGTGACCCTGAACCGGCGCCTGGCTTGTCTGCGCTCCTTTTTCAAGTTTCTCGTCGAGGAAAATATCATCGAACAGAACCCTGCGGCCTTGGTCAAAAAAGCCAAAATGCCACGCAACTTAGCCGGACACGTGTATCTCAGCGCATCTGAGGCCCGGCAACTTCTGCAGGCGCCAGATCCAGAACACCAGTTCGCCAGGCGTGACTTAGCTATGCTTGCCGTGATGCTGTTCTGTGGGCTGCGTGTTTCGGAGGTTTCTGGCCTCAATATCGAGAGTATCAAGCGCGACGAGATGGTGCTCAGGGTCCTTGGCAAGGGCAATAAGATCCGTGATATCCCCCTTGAGCCCATGGTTCTGAAGCTATTGGATGATCATATAGCGACCCGCCCGGCGGCGAGAGTCAAAGGGGACACCTCTACCCCATCGCTCTCTCCCACTTCTGCTGCAGCCAAGCGCAAACAAGCGGTGCGCGAGGAGCAGGAGCGCAGCGCTCTCTTTCTCTCGAAGAACCTGACCCGCATCACACCGCGAGCCATTCGCATGATCGTCGACAAGTATATGGGGGCTGTAGAGCTGAGTGACACCAGCAAGCATATCTCGCCGCATAAGCTCCGACACACCTTCGCCACTCTTCTCTACTTGAATGGCACTGATATCAACGTACTCAAAGAGCTGCTCGGGCATGCCGACTTATCCAGCACTCAGATCTATGCGGCTGTCGATAAGGAGAGGCAGCGTAAGGCGGTGGCCAAGCATCCACTCCTCACCTAAGACTTTTTCATCATTTTCTTCTCTCTGTGATCACTTCTTCTCTCTCGCGTGCATAGGATGTAGCGTAAAACCAAACAACCCTTTTGGAGAGGAGAATGATCAGATTGGCGATTTCTTTACAGGAACGGATTATTGATTATGTCCGGAGCAACAGCATAGACGGGCGCTTGATTGTCAAGCGTGATGATCTCGCGGCTCAGCTGAATGAAACGACAGGTCCCGTGTCGAGAGCGATCAAAGGATTAGGTGAGCAAGGACGGTTGGTTAGTATTCCGCGCAGTCGTATGGGAATAGAACTGCAGCTTATAGATGAGCCGGAAGCCGTCGAGACCGATATCGAGATATCTTTTGAACAACTACTGGCGCAGATTCGCTGCCTCAACAAGAGCCAACTCATGACTGTCAAAGACGTGGTTGATGCCAACATGATGAAGGTAAGGTAGTCAGCAGAGCACAAGCAAGGCACCTAGTAAGGCTGTGGTAGACACAACCTCACTAGGTGCCTTGTTCTCAGGCTTCGAAAATTACACTAGTTTACAGTGATCTCCTGTGAGTTTTCCCACAGTCCATGAATGTTGCAGTATGCGACGCAGATCAGCGCTCCGGACTCAAGCAGTTTGGCTCGGCAACGTGCGATTGGCTCGATATAGGCGGGGCCACTGTTGGCACCCTTGACCGACTCCCCATGAGCGTGGTATTCAAAGCTGGCTAGCTCATAGACGAATTTGCCATCATTGGGTTTGAAATAGAGCTTGATCCAGCGGATATGATGCTCGGTGGTATTGGGATGTGGGATTTCGGCACCCACTTGCAGGTTAACATCGAAGGCTTCGTTAGCCTTGACCGTAC
>CAZINL010000096.1:0-239 GCA_964540595.1 uncultured Clostridia bacterium | reverse complement strand
TCATCGGTACGTGTTTTTCAGCCTTCCAATCAGCGCTCTGAATGACCTCACCAATTTTCATGTCGTCCATCCTTTCCAAGTGACTTTGCACTTTCCGGGTCTCTCACTAGTATAGGACCGAATACTCTCCCTAATGCCAGTCCTGCGGCTAAGGCAAAGCGGTGAAGTCAACCGTAGCCCGCTACGCTTGGGCTGGATGCTTCGATTCCGCTAGGATACGCTTGTCCACCTTGAGAATA
>CAZINL010000095.1:7088-11629 GCA_964540595.1 uncultured Clostridia bacterium | reverse complement strand
AGACACCAAACTGTATGAGTTCAAGCGTGACCGGGTAGGCAAGAAGCTCTATTGTCTGGAGATGTTCTCCTACCCGTCCGGTGCCAAGCTGCATGTGGGCCATTGGTGGAACTTTGGCTTGACCGACAGCTGGGCACGGATGAAGCGTATGCAGGGGTTCGAGGTTTTCCACCCCATGGGTTTTGACGCCTTCGGCCTGCCGGCCGAGAACTACGCCATCAAGACTGGTATCCATCCCCAAGACTCCACGTTGGCCAATATCGCCACCATGGAAGATCAACTAAAACAGATGGGGGCCACCTTCGACTGGAACTACGAGGTCAAGACTTGCATGCCCGACTACTACCGTTGGACGCAGTGGATCTTCCTCAAGCTCTACGAGAAAGGCCTCGCTTACCGCAAACAGGCCCCGGTCAACTGGTGTCCCAGCTGCAACACGGTGCTGGCCAATGAACAGGTGGTCGACGCCTGTTGCGAACGCTGCGGCACTGAGGTGACCAAGAAGAACCTGACCCAGTGGTTCTTCAAGACGACCGCCTACGCTCAAGAGCTGCTCGATGAGCTGGATGGCTTGGATTGGCCCGAAAAGACCAAGATGATGCAGCGCAACTGGATCGGCCGTTCCGAAGGCGCCCATATTGACTTCGCGGTCGCTGACAGCGAGGCCAGTATTCGTGTCTTCACCACCCGTGCCGACACGCTGCTCGGTGCTACCTATGTGGTCCTAGCTCCCGAGAACCCCCTGGTCGACCAGGTCACAAGCCCCGACCAGCGTCAGACGGTCAAGGACTATCAAGAGTTCGCCAAGAAGCAGACCGAAGTCGACCGTCTCTCCACCACCAAGGAGAAGACCGGCGTCTTCACCGGTGCCTATGCGCTTCATCCGCTCACCGGTCAAAAGGTCCCCATCTGGATCGCCGACTACGTCCTGGCTACCTATGGTACTGGTGCGGTGATGGCGGTTCCGGGACACGATACTCGCGACTATGAGTTTGCGGTCAAGTACAGCCTCCCCACCCCGAGGGTGATCAAAGCTAAGCAAAATGGCGTCGACGATGCTCTTCCCTACACCGACTATGGTGTTCTGGTCAACAGCGGCGAGTTCGATGGTCTGACTTCGGAAGAAGCGCTAAAGGCGATCGTCACCAAGCTGTCCGAACATGGCAAGGGCGAGCAGACCATCACCTACCGCCTGCGTGACTGGCTGATCAGCCGTCAACGTTACTGGGGAGCACCGATCCCGGTCATCCATTGCGAGGACTGCGGTACCGTGGCAGTCCCTGAGCACGACCTACCGGTCCTGCTGCCCTACGATGTCGAGTTTGCCCCCGATGGCAAGTCGCCGCTGGCCAAGCACGAGGGCTTCATGAACACCACCTGCCCGCAGTGCGGCAAGCCGGCCAAGCGCGATCCCGATACCCTAGACACTTTTGTCGACTCCTCGTGGTATTTCCTCCGCTACCCCGATAACAAGAACGATCAGGCGGCCTTTGACCCGGAGTGGATTAACCAACTGCTACCGGTGGACAAATATGTCGGCGGACCTGAGCATGCCTGCATGCACCTGCTCTACGCCCGCTTCATCACCAAGGCGCTACGCGATTGTGGTTACCTGAACTTCGGCGAACCGTTCAGGTCGCTCACTCACCAGGGGATCATCCTTGGTCCCGATGGCAACCGCATGAGCAAGTCTAAGGGTAACGTCATCTCGCCCGATGGCTATATCGCCGAGCATGGTTCGGACGTCTTCCGCCTCTACCTAGGATTTGGCTTTAACTACATCGAGGGTGGGCCGTGGAACGATGATGGGATCAAGGCGCTCGCCCGCTTCGTCGATCGTGTCGAGCGTTGGGTTGAACGCTCGCAAGAGATCCGCAGCCAGGCCGGGCATACCAGCATGGGTCGGGCTGAGAAGGAGCTGAACTTCGTCCGCCACCACGCCATCAAGAGCTTCACCCGCGATGCGGAGATCTTCCAGTTTAACACATCCATCGCCAAACTGATGGAACTGCTCAACGCCCTCAACAAATACGACCAAGACGCTGCGACCAAGAACACTGCTTTTGTCGAGAGCGTTACCGCCGATCTGTTGCGTCTTCTGGCCCCCTTCGCCCCCCACTTCAGTGAGGAGATGTGGGAGCGCCTCGGCTACAGCTACTCGATCTTCAACGAGCGCTGGCCCGAGCACGATGATAAGGCCCTGGTCCGTGACGTGGTCGAGCTGGCGATCCAGATCAATGGCCGCGTGCGTGATAAGATCGAGGTAGAGAACTCAGCCACCGACGACGAGATCCAGCAGGCCGTCCTCGCCATGGAGAGCCTCAAGCCGTTCCTCGAAGGGAAGACGATCAAGAAAGTGGTCGTGGTGAAAGGACGGCTGGTGAGTATCGTGGTCGGGTAAGTCGACCACGATGCTGAGACACTAGAGAAACTGGCGAAGAACTGCGGGCGCCGCTCAGCTGCGCCCGCCGGTATGAGCCGTCGCTTTTCGGTAGCCAAACACCAAAGACCTCGGTCAAATGACCGAGGTCTTCTGCTATGCGACTGTGTTTCCCCTCGTCCGTTCCCCCACTAGGGACTAGGGACTGCAGACTAGGGACTCGTGTGTAGGACGCGCCAGCGTTTTACACACGTACCGTCTTCCACTTCCCAGACCTATAGCGGAAGTAGATGAAGGCTGAGCGCGTGCATTGGTCAAGGGCCATGGCACACCAAGCACCGATCAGACCCCAATGGAAGACCTGCACGAACAGAAGCGCTAGGACCACGCGGACCCCCGCGACACCAACCAGGGTGGCGATCAACGGCCAGCGAGTATCGCCGGCGCCACGCAGGGCACCTGCGAGGATAAACTGCGTGGACTGCAGCATCTGGACTGTCGAGATGATCTTCAGCGCGATGGAAGCCTGACGGATCACCTCAGGTTCGGTCGTGTAGAGCCTAGCGATGCTACCGCCGAAGAAGAAGAAGACCAGTGCCATGGTTCCCGCGACCATCATACCGATGCGACGCGTCTCCCAGCCATACCGTTCCGCCCAATCAGAACGTTTTTGACCCAGACTCTGCCCTACCAAGGAAGTGGCAGCCATGGAGAAACCCTGTCCTGGGGTGAAGGAGAGGCTAACGATATTCATGCCAATCTGGTGCGCGGCGTAAGTCAGCGTCCCGAGGCCGGCGACCACCTTGGTGAAGGTGATCATGCCGAAGCGCATGATCAGCTGCTCGATCAAGGCTGGTGTACCGATATTCACGATTCGTTTGATCAGATCCAACCGTGGCGTGAACTTGTCCTTGAGCGAGATATGCAGGATGAACTTGCCGCTAAAGATGGCGGATAGCGCCATGACACACGCGACGACACGCCCGATGGTCGTGGCCAAACCAGCACCATAGACACCCCATTTGGGGAAGCCCAAGTATCCATTGATAAGGACGTAGTTGCCAAAGACATTGACTACGTTGGCAATGATGTTGAAACGCATGGGGGTCTTGGTATCGCCAGCCCCACGAAGCACCGCCGTCACGCTCATGCCGATCGCCTGCGGCAGAATACCAAGAGCAACGACCTTGATATACTGAACGCCATAGCCGATGGCGTCGCCTTCTGCTCCCATGAAGAGGATCAACGGCTCAGCAAAGAAGTAGACAAGCGCAGTCATGAGGGTTCCTAGAACCAGTGTGATCAGGAGTGACTGATGGATGGCCGCATTGGCTTCCTTGATATCCTTGGCACCGACAAAGCGGGCGACCAGTGCGGTAGTGCCAACATTGAGCGCCATGAACCCGGCTAAGGCTAAGAAAAATGGCTGATTGGTCAGGCCGATGGCAGCAATAGCCGCAGGTCCGACCCCACCGACCATCATCATGTCGACCATACCAAACAACGTCACTAGGATCTGCTCAAAGACCGCCGGCCAGGCTAGCTGGACTATCCTAGCTCGCGCCGCATCTAGCGACAGCTCGCCGCTTGCTACGACATCGCGTTGAACAGCTGTCTGCATCGCACCGCCCCCTGCTTTTTATTTCGCCAAGCTAATTTTCGTATGAACCAAATATACCATTGGCTGACAGAGACGTCAAGATGCATCATCTAGTCCCTAGCCCGAGTCCCTGGTCCCCAGTGGAGTTAGGAGCCGCTACAGGTCACTGCCTAGCCGCGAGGACAGCGCTCCAGCCGCTGGTAGAACTGTGCCAAGTAAAGGGCGGAGCCCGACAGGCCGACAACGACATCCGCCGGCAGCGTGATGCCCGCAGCCGTCTGGTACTGGGCACCACGAGCAACTAGATCAGTAAGCGGGCGGGGCTGCCTCGCCAGCCCTAGGAACTCATCGACGTGGATCCAGACCAGCGCCGGTGTTTCTGAAGCGGGCTCGGGCTGTGCTGTAAAGGCTCCCTCGAAGACGGCAGTCGCCCAAGTACAGTCATAAGGCTCTCTACCAGGCTTCCGGATCGGGATCATGCGCTGCCAGATCAGCAGTGGCATCAAGTCATCGGCACTGCCCTCGATCTGTTCAAAGCGGCCATCCTGCCACGACACCAAG
>CAZINL010000095.1:0-7078 GCA_964540595.1 uncultured Clostridia bacterium | reverse complement strand
CTCTTCCACCGCCTCGCGCGAGACCGCCTCGGCTAGGGTCTCGCCTGGCTCTTGCCCACCGCCAATCCCGATCAGATCGATGCGTGTTCTGCCCTGTTGTTCACGCCAGTAGCTCGGTTGGCTAATGGCGAAGACCAACCGCGCACCGTGCCATGCCAGCAAACCAGTGCTCACTCGCCCCCCTGGGGCCATATGACGGATATCCATGTAACTCACTCCTTTTACGAGAGCCCCTTGCCTCACGCCCCTCGCCCCTAGTGGGAACGTCAACCGGGAGCACAGTGGAAGACAGTTCTTCACCCAGTGGGTAGTAGCGCTGGCAGGAGCTTGTCTCTTCCGTAACGAATACTTACTAGTATTTCATTAGCCCTGGTCATCCGCTCCATCTCACTCCAAACGAGGGGCGAGGGACGAGGGACTTCATATTAAGAGGTGTCTATCATGTCCAAGCAACGTACCATCCTTTGTCTTGCACTTGTTGCACTCATCGCCCTGTCAGGCTGTGGGAGGAGCACGCCTGCCCCCGTTGCCAACCCCTCAGAGTCGGCCCCGGCCGCCAAGCTGGCACCGCTCACCATCGGTCTGATGCCAGCAATCAACTCCATCCCGCTGATCGTGGCGGAGCACAATGGCTACTTTAGGCAGCTTGGTGTAGAGGTCAAGCTGATGCACTTTAGCAGTCAGAATGACCGTGAGGCCGCCCTCCAGACTGGTCAGATCGATGGCACCGTGACCGATGTGGTCAATGTCGTCACGGAGCGCGATAGCGGCTTCAAGGTGAAGATCACCTCAGCCACCGACAGCCGCTTCGTGCTGCTGGCCTCGCAGAAGTCAGGGATTACCACCATCGATAATCTAAAGAAGCTCGGGACCAAGTCGCTGCGGACAGGATCGATCGAAGGCAGTGTCATCACATATGAGACCGACCTGCTCTTGCAGAAGAACGGTGTCGATCCCAAGGTAGTCGACCTGGTCTCTATCCCCGCGATCCCCGCCCGCCTCGAAGCCCTGCGTGCAGGACAGATCGATGCAGCCGTACTGCCGGACCCTTTGGCCACGTTAGCTGAGAAGCAAGGCGCCAAGGTGATTTTGGACACCAAGGACCTTGCCACTGTGCCTGGGGCGTTGGTCTTTACGGAGAGCTCCATTGCCAGCAAAAAGGCCTCTATCCAAGCCTTTTATAAGGCTTACGATCTAGCCGTCGCTGAGGTCAACAAGAATGCTTCAGCCTACAAGGATGTCATCACCGACAAGGGACAGTTCCCACCCGATGTGAAAGACATCCTCAAATTACCACAGTTCGGTACGAAATACCTGCCTGACCGTGGTGAAGTTGCCAATGTGATCAGCTGGATGAAGACCCGCTATGGGTTGAAGACCGAGATCAAGTATGAGGATATCATCACCGAGGAGTTCGTGAAGTGATCAATGTCGAGGCACTCTCTGTCAGTTATGGTGACACCATAGCCCTGGATCGCGTCGACCTTGCCGTGGCGGCTCGGTCGACGTGTGCCATCATCGGACCCACTGGCTGTGGCAAGAGCACGCTTCTTTACGCCTTGGCTGGTTTGGTCCGCTCTAATCAAGGACAGGTCATGATCGGCGGTGAACCCGTGTCTTCACCACGTTCACGGACCAGCCTGATCCTCCAGGACTACGGTCTGTTTCCCTGGCTGACCGCGTTCGGCAATGTACGCATGGCCGCCGAACTAAGCGGCCTGCCGCGCACCACCATCAGCGCGGCCTCGACGCAGCTCCTGGAACGCTTGGGTCTGGGCCAGTCGCTGCACCGCTTCCCCAGTCAGCTAAGTGGCGGGCAGCGCCAACGGGTCGCTATCGCCCGAGCTCTGATCAGCGAACCAGATTTGCTGCTGATGGACGAGCCCTTTTCAGCGCTCGACGCGCTGACCCGGGAGAGGATGCAGGCCATGATCCGTCAGCAATGGCATGAGCGTGGCTTGACGACGGTCTTGATCACCCACAGTATCGACGAGGCTGTCTACCTCGGTGAGCAGATCGTGGTCATGACCCCTTCCCCAGGGAAGATCCGCGCACGGCTGATCAACCCCTGCCCGCAGGCTGATGACCCCCGGTCACGACCGGAGTTCGAGCCCCTGTGCCGGCAGCTGCGGGAGATGCTGCGAGGTGATGGCGATGAGTAGCCCGAAGGCATCTGGCATCAGCCATCAGGAGACGAGGAGCCCCAAGTCTCACGTCCCAAGTCCCGTGGCGAAGCCACGAAGGCGGGGGCTAGCGGCAGTGGGATTCGCCGGGCTAATTGCTGGTTGGGTGCTGCTCTCCTATCTGGCGACGCCGCTGGTCGTTCCCTGGCCCTGGGTGGTGGCACGAGAGTTTATCATGCTGCTGCCAGACACCCTCATCCCTCATCTGCTTGTCAGTCTGGCCAGGGTGACGGCGGCTACGGTCATCAGCATCCTGACGGCTGTCCCCTTGGGTATCTGGCTGGGGACTAACCTGACTGCCGACGCAGTATTGTCACCGCTTGCCTACGTGCTCTTTCCCATCCCCAAGGTTGCCTTGCTGCCAGTACTGATGATCCTCCTCGGTTTAGGGGAACGATCGAAGTTGGCCTTGATGCTGCTGATCCTGTTCTTCCAGACCCTCGTCGCCACGCGGGATGCTGTAAGAGGGATCGAACGGCCTTATCTCTATTCCATCGCTACTCTCCATCCCACACTATGGGCCCGCTGGCGCTATCTCTACATCCCGTACGCCTTGCCAAAGATCCTGGCCGCCCTGCGCATCGGCGTGGGCACTGCGCTGGCAGTACTGTTCTTCGCTGAAAACTATGGCACTCGTTACGGGATCGGCTACTACATCATGGATCGCTGGATGCGCTTTCGCTATGCAGAGATGTTTGCCGGCATCATCGCCCTGAGCATATTAGGTCTAGGGTTGTTTGCACTGGTCGACTGGCTGGAGAAACGGCTCTGCCCATGGAGAACTGAGAGTTAAAAGTTAAGAGTTAAGAATTATGAAGTCTAGGGTCAGCAATTAAGAGCTAAAGGCTCGGGCGCAGCCGCCATCGTCACTCTTCGTCGCCGATCACGGGTCATCTGGACTCCTGACCCCTGACTCTTGACACTACCATAGGAGGTGTTCCCCACTTGCCGCAATTCCTTCTCGTCTTACTGGCCATCGTGGTCGCTTTTCTCGGCCTGACTTGGCTGTTGCATCGCTACTTTCATCACCGGTGGGTAAAGTATGTTCCTGCCCTAGTCGCGTTGAGCATAGCCCTGTACAACATCTATTTGGCCCGTGTCGCCCCCAGCGCGGGATTTCAAGACCTTGCGCGTTTCGTCCTGGCCATGATGGCGGCCGTTGCCTTTGTCGCCGGGCTAGTCACGGCACTCTATCTCGAATTCCGGAAACAGGGATGATCGGACCGCGACCTGCAAGCACAAGGAGGAGAGCATGTATAAAGGACTGTTAAGGGATCTGGACGGAACACTAGCTGAGACGATCCAATACCATCTCCACCTTGGTGAGCATGCCGTTCACCTGAATCCGCTACTAGGCAGCCATATCCGTCTGGAACACACCGGCGAGAAGAACTGCGTGCTCTGTGGACGGAAGGTAACCAAGCTCTTTGACCGAGGCTACTGCTTCCCGTGTGTACGTAGCCGACCTGAGACCGATCTCTGCCAGGTCAGGCCCCACGAGTGTCACTACGAGACCTGCCGCGATCAGCTCTGGGGAGACCGCCACTGCATGATCCCCACCTACCTCTACCTGGCGAAATCCAGTGACATCAAGATCGGCATTAGCCGCAATATCCCTGGGCGCTGGGTCGATCAGGGGGCGCTCGAAGCGGTGGTGATCGCCCAGGCTCCTAACCGCAGGGCAGCCGGTGAGATCGAGCACTTTCTGGCTCAATCCATGCCCGATAAGACTGACTGGCGTAAGATGCTCAAAGGCGAGGTGGTTGCCACCGAGCTTGAAGAAATACGTAAGCAAGTCCTAAGCGGCATCCCCGAGGAGTGGCGAGAGCATCTCCTGCCTGACCAAGAGATCGTCACGCTCAGCTATCCGGTCACGATGCACCCCAGCAAAGTGAGCAGCCTCAATCTCGACAAGGGACCGGTTGAGGGTGAGCTATGGGGGATCAAAGGTTCGTACCTGATCCTATCCACTGGCGTGCTAAATGTCGGCAAATGGGCGGGATACCACGTCACGCTGGAAGTCAAAGAAGGCGCCACCACCGCAGCGCGGTAGGGGTCTGACCCCTAAGTGAGCAAGCGAACAGCACCGGAACCAAAGGGTTCCGGTGCTGTTCGCTTGTTTGTCGAGAAGTCTACTTGCCGTACCTGATCACCCGTGCTAACTGAGCACCCGCATGGCGTGCCGAGTCAAGCTGCCACTCTTGGCTGCGGGTGACAGCAAGATAGGCGACCTGCTTCATACCAAGCCAGGTGGCTAGATAGGCTTCTAGGTTACGCGCCCCATTCACGGCTCCATTGCCCGAGCCCCCTGCGGCCGCGATCCCCACCACTGGTTTGCCACGGAGCTTCGATTGCTCACGCTGTGGCCACTCACAGCGACGCAGCCGATCGAGGAAGATCTTGGCCGACTCACTAAGGTCATGGAAGTAGACAGGGGTACTGAAGACCAGCCCATCGGCGGCCATGATCTTCGCCCTTAGCTGCTCAAAGTCGTCCTGATGGACGCACTGGTAGAGCTTGCCGCACTGTCCCCAGCCATTGCCGCAGGCCTGACACGGCCGGATGTTGAGGGCATTGAGATGAACTAGATCCACTTCCGCACCCTCGGCGCCAGCCCCTGCCAAAGCAGCCTGGGCGAGCCTACTGGTCAGTCCGTCTTGGTTTGGGCTTGACTGGATCGCAAGGATCTTCATGGCTCTTCCTCCTCTTTCGTAGTACCGAAACATATTTCGCTTGTGGCGTCCAGAGTCCTGCCCAGTCAGGAGCCTCGGTCAAGCCAGCCCGCCAATTTCGCACTATTCCTGTTCCTGCGACGCATGTGCTATACTAGAGGGAAGTATTGGCATCAGCTTCAGCTGCCGCCACTTGGCAAGACTACTTACTGATGGCTCATGACCCTATGACGCATGACTCTTAAGACAAAGGAGTTTATTCCGATGGAGATCCAAGATTTCATTGCCCACGCCCTGACTGATGAGATGGATCTAAACCTCATCGCCAACCACTTTGGCATCAATCGCAAGCTGCGTTGGGAAGAGGTCCTAACCCTCAAAGACACCAACCTGAAGGGGATTCTCAAGGATCCTGAAGGCAAACGGGTTGCCCTAACATCTTTTGGCAGCGCAGTCTTTATCAACTGCCAGCCTCATGAGATTCGCGATATGGTCCTCTATCTGCAGCGCATCGACCCACATCTCAAAGAGGCTCGATTGGACCTGATGGACACCTATCACCTGACAGTGGAACCAGATGCCGAAGTGACCATCCATTATGACCATGCCATTGTCCCCGCCGTAGGTCCGCATCACCAAGAGATCATCTCCGTGGTCCTAGCCAAATCCATAGCGCTGGAAAGGATCGAGCTGGGTATCAACCGCCTACTGGACGAGTCGGAAGAGATTGTTGGCTATCTCGAAACGGGTCGACTGACCATCAGCGACGAACGTTTGGCGAAACTGACTGCTCGCATTCTCAGCTTCAAGTACAATTCACTGTCGTATATCATGCTTCTGGACAAGCCTGACATCGCCTGGCGCGGTCAGGACACGATGGAGCTTTTTGCGGACCTGAGCGGCTTGTTCGAGCTGGGCGAGCGTTACGGGCGGCTGCAACTAAAAACAGAGACACTGCTAGATATCACTGATGCCTTCGCCAATTTTACTCACGCCCGACGCAGCAATCGACTGGAATGGGTCGTCATCATCCTGATTGGTCTGGAGATCGTGATGGCGTTGGTGGAGAGATTGATCAGATGACCAGGTCAATTAAGGGGTAGGATGGGTCTAGGCAGCCCAAACATGAAGGCGAGCACACCTCGATGTGCTCGCCTTTTCATATCTGATCTTATTCAGAGACCACTCGACCGTCGATGAGGACCTTCCAAGCCTTGCTGTTGGTCGCAAAGGGATGGCCATCGTAGATGGCGATATCGGCGTCTTTGCCTACTTCGAGACTGCCGACGCGATCTGCCAGATCGAGGACCTCGGCCGCGTTGATGGTGATCGCCTTGAGCGCTTCCATCTCGTCCAAACCAGCGTTCACGGCTAGCCCAGCCATCAAAGGCAGATAATGAAGCGGGGTGACCGGCGAATCAGTGCAGATCGCAAACTTGACGCCAGCCTTAGCCAACGCTGCAGGGGTCTCAAAGCTCTTATTGGTCAGCTCAAACTTGCTGCGATGGCCGAAACTGGGTCCAACGATGCAGTTGTAGCCAATTAGGTAATCAGCGATCAGATGGCCCTCGGTGCAGTGGTCGAGCGTGATGCGTACATTGAACTCCTTGGCAATGCGAATCGCGGTGAAGATATCATCAGCACGGTGCGCATGGCACTTGAGCGGAATCTCACGACTTATGACCGGCAGCAGGGCTTCCTTCTGGATGTCAAACTGCGGCATCTTGGTCGGATCGCCATTGGCGCGGTCGATCGCTTCCATGTACTGTTTGGCCTTGAAGAGCGCTTCGCGCATCACGGCAGCGGTGCCCATACGAGTGGCGGGCAGCTTCTTCTGGCCTCCATAGACACGTTTGGGGTTCTCGCCGAAGGCGCACTTCATCGCCAGTGGATCTTTGAGCACCATCTCATCGACGCAGATGCCAGCAGTCTTCATGGCGACGAAGGTGCCGCCAAGAACGTTGGCACTGCCTGGGCCGGTGGCCGCTAGGGTGACACCTGCCTGGCGAGCTTCTTTGAAGGTGATATCCATCGGGTTGATCCCGTCGATACCGCGCACTTGGGCGGTATTGGGGTTAGTGGCTTCGTTGCAGTCGCTACCTGCGGCACCGACAGCGCTCTCCTCCATACCGAGGTGGCAGTGCGCGTCGATCATGCCGGGTATGACCATGCGTCCAGCAGCATCGATCACCTGTGCATCGGCAGGGATCTCCGCATTGGCTC
>CAZINL010000094.1:2157-11756 GCA_964540595.1 uncultured Clostridia bacterium | reverse complement strand
GTGGGTGCGGGTCGCTGCCAGTCTTTGCGCATCTACCCATCTCCCTTATATGAGAGGGAAACGGACGGATCTGGTGGGCCTAGATCGAATGTGATGATAACCATGAAAACAGGGGGTTCATATGAGACAGTTGATACAATCGCGTCAGTGCCGACTTTGTTTCTCTTTTTTTGTCTTAGTTGCCATAGCAGCCACGATCCTTACGGGTTGTATGGAACAGACGGCCCCGGGGATGCCCTCGCCATCCCCCTCTGCGTCAGCGCCACATAAGCTTCGCATCCACTTCATCGATGTCGGCCAGGCCGATGCCATCTTGGTGCAGACGCCAGAGGGAGAAAACCTCTTGATCGATGGCGGCAATGGACCGGACGGCGATGCGGTGGTCGAATACCTCAAGAGTCAGGGTGTCGGCAAACTGACCGCCGTGGTCGCCACCCACCCGCACGAGGATCATATCGGCGGTCTGCCCAAGGTGCTGCAGGAGCTGGGCACCAAGACACTCTACATGCCCGACGCAGTCAATACCACCAAGACCTTTGAACGGCTCCTGGATGCCGCCGACAAGGGAGCGGACCGGATCACCGCCGCCCAGACGAGGCTGGGGATACGCATCGGCTCGGCTGAGGCCACCTTCCTGTCTCCCGACGTGGGCGCAAAGGTCGATGAGCTGAACGACTACTCCGCTGTGATCCGGCTCAAGTATGGTGCAACCACCATGCTCTTTACGGGTGATGCCGAGAAGCCAGTCGAGGAGAAGTTGCTCAAGGCCGGCGGCGACCTGAGGGCGGATCTGCTCAAAGTCGGCCACCATGGCGGCTCAACATCCACCAGTGAGGCCTTCCTAGAAGCAGTGGCACCGAAGCTAGCGGTCATCATGGTAGGCAATGATAATGACTATGGGCACCCTCATCGGGAGACCATGCAGCGCCTGGAGAAGACCAGCGCGCGCATCCTGCGCACCGACCGTGACGGAACCATCGTCGTCGCCAGCGATGGTAAGACATTGACCATAGAGAAACCACTCGTTCGATAGGCTCGACTATCTACTGAGGCCACAGTCCACAATCCACAGTCCACAGTTGGGGCGACTGAGCATGAATGCAGAATGACGGACGGAGGAGGAGCGAATGACCAAAGGAGTAATCGATCGGTTCGAGGGCGAGTTCGCGCTGGTTGAGACTGATGAGGGCGTGCTCCAGATCGCCAAGATCAGACTGCCCGAGGGTGTCAAAGAAGGCGACTGCGTGATCATCGATGGCGATCAGATCACGGTCGGCCACGAGGACACGGTCAACCGCAAGGCGGAGATGGAAAGACGCCTGAAGTCGCTGTTCGCCAAGGAGTAAGGCCGCAGCGTGATTGGAGCGGATCTAGGTACAATGAAGGCAGGGGGTAAGACCCTCTGCCTTTAAGTTTGGGCGGCTTTTATCAGTCTATGCCTACATGCTGGCAACAGCTGCCTCCAAGCGCCGAACCGTTTCTTCCACCATACTGCGTGGGCAGGCTAGGTTGAAGCGTTGGAAGCCCTCTCCCCCGGCGCCAAAGGCAAAACCGTCGTCTAGGGCCAGGCGTGCCTTTTCGCGCATGAAGGTCTGCAGCTGATGATGATCCATTCCCAGGCTGCGCATGTCCACCCAGACGAGATAGGTGCCCTCGGGCTTGATCACTTTGATCTGAGGGATACGCTTAGTCACTTCAGCTGCAAAAAACTCCACATTGGCGGTCAGATACTCGCGCAATTGTTGGAGATAATCGTCGCCATGGCGATAAGCAGCCTCCAGAGCAGCCCAGCCAAATAGATTGCCAGAGTTCTGACCATGCCGTACGCCTTCATACTGCTGACGCAGCTTGGCATTGGGGATCACCACGAACGACGTTGCCAAGCCGGCTAGATTGAAGGTCTTGCTGGCGGACATGAAGGTGACGGTCTGCTGTGCCAGCTCTTCAGATAGGCTCGACAGGCAGACATGCTTGGCATCGCCCAGCAAGAGGTCACAGTGGATCTCGTCGGAGAGAATGATGATCCCGTGCTTGACACAGATCTCACCCAAACGTCTGAGCTCCGCCTCAGTCCAGACGCGTCCGACCGGGTTATGGGGGTTGGACAAGATCAACGCCCTGACTCGCGGGATATAGCTGGGGAAGGTTGTTCTCGGTGCGAGCGCCTTCTCCAAGCCCTCAAAGTCCATGACATAACGCTGACCATCAAAGCGCAGCGGATTGTAGACCAGCTGACGACCCGTGTCACGAACAGCGCTGTAGAAGGGATAGTAGACCGGTGGCTGGACCATGACCTCATCACCGGGATGCGCGAACGCTTCCACGGCGGAGTAGAGACCATTGACCACGCCGGCGGTGAAGACAATCCATTCCTTCTGAATCTTCCATCCATAGTGTTGCTCCATCCGCTCCACGATGGTTTCATAAAGCGAGGCCGGTGCAAACGAATAGCCGTAGATGGGATGAGCGGCCCGAGCCTTGATCGCCTCCACCACCGGCTCAGGGCAGGCAAATTCCATATCGGCCACCCACATATCCAGCACGTCCTCGCGACCAAATAGTGCGGTGTTGTTCTCCCACTTGATGGTGTGGGTGCCGCTGCGGTTGATCACCTGGTCAAAATTGTAACGCATAATGAACCTCCTTTGCGCCGAGCCTTCCATGCACGGCGAGTCAGAAGTCAAGAGCGAACAAGTCCTTCACCATCCTCGAGCTTGCGACTCTTGACTCTGGTTTGTCTGAGTTGTTTCGCCGCGCACCTTACCGCATCCTGCCAAAGGTCGAATCATCCGCCATTCTCTGTACCATCAATAGTCCCACCAAGGTCTTGGCATCGCGAAGAGCCTCAGGATCTGCCATCAGGTCGGTCAAAGGGATGCGGACCACCTCAATATCCTCATCAGCATCGCCTGGGAGCCGTGATGGGGTCAACTCGGTGGCGAGATAAAGATGGAGTAGTTCGCTGCAGAAGCCGGGGGCAGTAAAAAACTCGCCCATCTTGACCAACTTTCCTGGACGGTAGCCGATCTCTTCCTGCAGCTCACGCATCGCGGCAGCCTCGGGATCCTCCCCGGGCTCCACGCCGCCCGCAGGGATCTCTAACAAAGCCTCACCAGTGGGATAGCGCCATTGGCGGACCAAGATCACCTCTCCTTGGTCCGTTACCGGGACCACCGCCACCGCACCGTGGTGCTCGACTACCACTCGCTCGACCACCTGTCCATCAGGCATCGCGACCTGGTCACGGTGTAGGCTGACCACCCTGCCTTGATAGAGCAACTCGCTGGCGAGCTGCCGCTGCCTTAGATCACGCATCACTCATCACCTCTCGCCTTTCATTCAAAATGCGACTGATGGCGCCTGCCACCCCATCGTGGTCATTGTCGGCGACCACCCATTGGGCCGCCCCCTTAACCGCCTCCACGGCATTGCCCATGGCAATGCCAAGGCCCGCCGCTCCCACCATCTCTAGGTCGTTCTCGCTATCACCGATCGCCGCGACCTCGTCCATGCTGAAACCGAGGTGACCGGCCAGGCGTTTGAGTGCTACGCCTTTACTGGTCCGTTCGTCGATGTACTCCAGCAGCCGGTCACTGGTTCTGATCACCTTAATGCCTGAAACGGCTAGACTGCGGATCAGCCTCTCCCGCGGCTCATCGCCGCGTTCGGCAAAGGTCAACACCTTCACTACCCTAGTGAGCCTCTCCAACTCCGGCAGAATAACGGGGCGTGGTTCGCGGATCTCCAGCAGATAGTCGATCTCTTCGTACCAATGGCGGCAGTAGAGCTGCTCCGGGGTATAGACCACACAGCGAATCTGGCGCTCCGTCAGCTGGGCTAAGATCGCTTGATACTGCTCATCGGTCATCGGTTGGGCGCTGACGATCTCCCTGACCAGCGGCGCTACCACGGCACCGCCGTTTAGGGTCACTTGTGGTGCCCTCAGGTCCAGCTCCGCCACCAGCCCCTCGATCCCACCATAGGGCTTGCCGGTGGCGATCACCACCTCCACCCCTGCGGCCAGGGCGCTGGCGATCGCCTCTCGATTAGCCGGCGAGACCTCACTTTGCGAGTTAAACAGTGTCCCATCCATGTCGATCGCTAACAAACGTATCATAACGGTCCTCCAGGTTGTCTTGTCTCCTCTTCTTCGCATAGAAAGAGCACACCTCTAGCGTGTGGTCACTCTTTGTTGGCTCGTGTCTCCCCGCTATCCACTTGTGGGCTTGTGGACGCCTCGTCCTCACTGGTGCCTTGGCGGCTTGGTGCCCTGGTGGCTACCATCGTCCCTATCGCCTGCCCCATCAACACGCGCTGTCCCGGCTGCAGGTCCGGCCGCAGCCGAACCTTCCCGGGCTCAAAGAGCAGGATGACGGTCGAGCCGAACTCAAACCACCCCAGCTCATCGCCCTTGTGCAGTCGTGGTCCCTTGAGCATACGATGATCGACACGCGCCGGCCGCCGCTGGGTCCGCAGTTCTGGATCGTAGACCACCCGGGCGGACCCGACCATGGTCGCGCCGACCTTGACCACCGCTACCAAGCCTCCGACTCCCTGCAGATAGGTGATCAGACGCTCATTGCGGGCAAAGAGCTGGTCCACCATGCGCACGCCAAAGGCGTTGACCGGAAACAGCCTCCCTGGGATATAGCTCGCCCCTGCCACCACGCCATCCACCGGGCTATGGATGCGGTGGTAATCCCGAGGGCTGAGGTAGATGGTTAGGTAACTGCCATCCAGAAACCGCTCAGCTCGCTGAGCATCGCCCAGGAGAGCGGAGACCGTGTAGCTCTTGCCCTTGGCCTGCACTAAGGTCCCATTGGCGATGGCGCCAAACTCCGCCACCTGCCCATCCACAGGGCTGATGACGCTGGCGGCTCCGGGGTCGGCAATACGTCGACCGGGCTTCAGCCGACGCGTGAAGAAATCGGTTAGGCTCTCATAGCTGCCCAGCGGTCGCTCCGCTTCCTCAAGATCGATGGCAAAGGCACGGACAAACCACGGAATGAGGGCACGACTGCCGGGGCTGACCGCCAGGCGGCCCATCCAGTGAGAGAGCAATGTCTTTGGCAAGATGGTGTAAAACAAGTAACGCAATCGGTCCATGGTGCCGCCTCCTCGATGATCTACCTCATTATGTCATACAGCGAGCGTCTTGCAAAACCCATTCTTGTGGAACCTGCATGACCTAAGATCTGAGCATTGACACGATTAGCCTCGTGTCACCTAAATCGAGGACTTCTTAAGGCTTCAAATAACGAAGTTGAGCAAGTTCCGGGGAAAAGTAGATAAGACGGGAGCACGGCTAGGTATACAGTAAAGGGATTCCCGCTCCCGGTTAAGCGACTTTACTATCAGTGAAGTTTCGCACGGGACAATTTGCATTAACCGCGGCGGCTTCATAGTCTACAACTAGGTGTTGAGAAAGGTCACAACGATTGCCCCATTACTGACCCGTGAACCGGGTGAAAGGCAGTTGACGTACGGATGGATGAGATTAAGGCGTGGCGGGAGTCGTTTGATTTCCCTCTTAAGGGGCGCAATGGCAAGCCTCGTCAGTTTGGCTTGACCATGATCATCGACAAGGGTTTGGGCATCACGGAGACTCGCGACCTCATGGAACTCTCAGCGGACTATATCGATTTTCTCAAGCTAACCTTCGGCACCTCTGCCTTTTACTCCACCCGGCTGCTACGCGAGAAAATCGAGCTGGTTACCTCGTATGGAGTCGATATCTTTCCTGGCGGCACATTCCTAGAGATCGCTGTCTTGCAGGGACGTCTCGACGACTACCTGAGAAGGGCTAAGGAACTCGGCTTCACAGCCATTGAGGTATCAGATGGGACCATTGATATGGACAACGAGACCCGTCGTGTCGCCATCGCCAAAGCCTGTGATCTCGGCTTTAAAGTGATCGGTGAGGTAGGCAAGAAAGACAACGACGAACAAGTCTCGCAGACACGCATGCACGAACTGGTCGAGATGGACCTAGCTAATGGAGCCTCCTGGGTGATCGTCGAGGGACGCGAGTCCGGCCGTGGCGTCGTGATCTACGATAGTGAGGGCCACGTCAAGGTCGATGAGATGGAGGCACTCATCGATGGTATCAAAGACCCGAGCAAGTTGATCTGGGAGGCCCCGCTGAAGAACCAGCAGGAGCACCTGATCCTGCGCTTTGGTCCCAATGTCAACCTGGGTAATATCCAACCGGCCGACATTCTCGCCCTCGAGGCTCTACGCGTTGGATTGCGTGGCGATACGCTCAAGGCGGTTATCCGTGGCCGCATCCGGCGCGACGATTTTCTCGACAGCCTAATTGCGAGTTAGAGAGGTGTAGCTGACATGGAGAAGCTAGAGTTCGGCATTAGCAAGGACTGGATGGCGGTCATCGTCGGTACTGCCTTAATGTTGATAATCAAACTGGGCCTGATCACGAAGATCGCTTGGTAGCGCGTAGAGGGGGTGAATGCAATGAACAGTCAAGAAGTCGGCCTTGCCCCGACACCGATTAGTGGTTTCTCGAAAGCCCTTGCGCACCTACCCGGGCTGGGCTTGCTCTTTATCGTAGGCTACGCCGGGAAAGTGATCGCACGTTATGTACCACATACCGAGTACGTCTTGTTTGCCATCGCCATTGGGATGGTCCTGCGCAACACCATAGCCATCCCGAAGCTGTTCCTGGCCGGTGCCAACACCTATGAGTTCTTACTCAAGACGGGCATCGTGCTGATGGGAGCGAGGCTGGCCCTGCAGAGTGTAATCAGCATTGGCACCCGTGGTGTGCTGCTGGTGGTGGCTGAGATCACCCTGGCGCTTACGTTGGCACAATGGATGGGGCGACGGCTAGGGCTCAGTGAGAAGCTGAGCACCCTGATCGGTGTAGGCCTAGGCATCTGCGGCGTTTCGGCTATCATCGGGGCTACCGGAGCCATCGAGGCCAAGGAGGAAGACGCCAGCTACGCCATCGCCACGGTCCTAGGTTTTGGGGCATTCATGCTGTTTGCCCTACCCATGCTGGGTCGGTTCTTAGGCGCGTCAGACACCCTGTTTGGCTTCTGGACGGGTCTTTCCATGGACAACACGGCTGAGTGTGTCGCAACCGGCTTCGCCTTCTCCGAGGAGGCGGGTAAAATCGCGACCATCGTCAAGATGGCGCGTAATGCCATGATGGGTTTTGTGGTTCTGATCATCGCTCTAGCCTATGCGCGTAAAGGCATGACTTCCCAGGTAACCAACAAAGCCCAGTTCCTCTGGAGCCGCTTCCCGAAGTTTCTGATCGGTTTTCTAATTCTATCACTCCTCTCCACCATGGGTTTCTTTACCTCCACCCAGCTCAAAGCCATCGATAACCTGACCAAATGGATCTTTATGATGACCTTTGCCGGTGTCGGCCTGGCCACAGACTTCTCCAAGATGAAGTCCGGAATCAGACCTTTTCTCGTTGGCCTAGCAGTCGATATCAGCATCACCGTGATCACGTTGGTGATGGTGGTTCTGGCTATCCCAGGCGGGATCACTTAGCATTGGGCATAGATCACCGGAACTCGCATGACTTCGCTATGATGAGTGGTGCAGTGCTGCAATCGTCTAATCCATGCCATGCAAGTTCCGCGAGAATGAGTTATGTAAGCTGCTAGAGTCAATAAGGCACCGCCTAGGCGGTGCCTTAATCTTTGCTTGGCTCATATACCATGGGTATACCCAGCGCCTTGCCGATCGTATCATCCATACTCATCAGGTCCTCACGGCCGATCTCATGGACGGAACGTTTCCCCAGCGCCCGGACTGCATCTTCCATCTCCAGCTTGCACGCTTCTAGATACTGACAGAGGTTCTTGGCCGCCTTCTCCACATCAAACTTCTTAGCGAATTTACCCTCATACCAGACCAACTGTGTGGGCGGTTCATATGGGATCGGCTTCACAACCTGGGTATGACTGATAGCAAACAGCGCTGCCGACCCGATACCGCAGATATCTGCCCCCAAGGCGATGGCCTTGAGAAAATCGCCGGGGTATCTCAATCGTCCGTGCGCGACAAGAGTGATGCGATCGCGCACGCGCCGCCTCTCCAGATACCGCGCCGCACGGTGGATGGCATAGACATTGGGTAATCCAAAATCGTCCTGCAAGGAGGGAGGTACCCCACGTGAGGCACCTTGAGCCGTATCAACTGAGACGAAGTCGACCCCAGCCCTGATACACCATTCCAAATCCTGCTCCAAGTGCTTCCCGGCGGCGATCTTTACGCCGATCGGAACTCCACCGGTGACGTTGCGCAGCCGCCTGACCAACTCTTTGAGCTCGCGCGGATCATGAACCTCTGGCTGCTGTGAATGAGCCACCAGATCCTGCCCCGCTCGCAAACCGAAATCCTCCCGCAAGGTCTCGTCCAGCAGGTCAGCCGGGATGACATGCCCGAGACCGCCATACGCCCCCTGGCCGATCTGAATCTCCACTGCATCAGCCTGGCGGATGATCTCCTCACTCTTGCTCCAATGACCACGATTATACTGTAGAACCAGGTACTTGGCCGCTTCGCGCTCACTCTTCAGAAAAGCCCCTTCGCCGGTATTGGTGGCTGTTCCTGCCATGGCCGTACCCTTGGCCAGCGCCACCTTAGTTCGCTCGGAGAGGGCCGTACCATAGGCCATACCTGCGACTAGAATCGGCAGGTCTAGGACGATCGGTCGCTTGGCGTTTGGACCCAAGGTTACTTTCATCTCTACCGGGTCCTCCACTGGAGTTGGCAAACGGTGCAGCTGCGCGAAGTCAAACATCAAGTTGTCGAGATCAGGCATGCGCTTAGGCGAACCCAACGGGCGGAGGATCGCCTTGCCCTGCTCAGCGCGCAGGTTGAGCTCGGCAATCTGCTGGGCACCAAAGCGGGGGACGGCTGAAAAAAGTTCAAGGAGATTTTCGGTGTAGTCGTCAGTCATCAGGATCTTCATCGCGTAGCCGACCACGCCGTTAACGATGAAGCGACCCACGAAGAGGCCTAAGATAGCTATAATGAGGGTCATGATGACAACCCCTGCCACGATGTAAAGTAGAACTAGCCACATCGGTGATCACTCCCACGTTTAGTATGGTATGGCAGAGGCAAAACAACACCATATGAAGTGGGAGCAGAAGTTTGAAGATCGGGGTCTGACCCCGATCTTCAAACTTTGATCACGCCGTCGCGATAGACCGGGACTAGATCATGGATCCCTACCTGCAGACAGTAGCGCAGATCGGCTTCGAGTCCGAGTTGCTGCAACCGTTGACCGTGGTTGCTGGCGGAGACGAGCCCGACCAGATCGTGGCGGTAGGCTTCGTAGAGACGCATCATGGTCAGCGTCAGGTCATCCATCATGGTGGATCGAGACGCGCAGATCAGGCTGGCGATGGCCCCGGCGCAGATGGCATCGGAGAGGTCAAACTCCTCCCGCGTCCCGGAGCAAACCAAGACCAGATCAGAGCCGATCGTCAGGACGCGTCGAGCCACCGCCGGCACATTGAGCAATGACCCGATGAGCAGCTGGGCGGCCTGCTCCGCAGCCCGGATCGTCCTAGTCCCATTGGTAGTGGTCATGACCATGCGCTTGCCGTTGACTG
>CAZINL010000094.1:0-2147 GCA_964540595.1 uncultured Clostridia bacterium | reverse complement strand
GGAATTGCCCAGATCAAAGCCGGGGATCGGCAGGGCCTGACGCTCGCCTGCCAGGAGATAGCTCTCCCGATCCCAATCTAAGGCCATCTGATGCGCATCCTCGGGGGTTAGCACGGGATGGATACTGGCGACACCATTAGCCATGGCGGTGGTCATGACACTAGTGGCACGTAGAACGTCGATGACCACGGCAGTACGACCAGCAAGGCTGTCAGGGCGGAGCGCAATGACGGTGGGGACGGTGCTGATATGCAAATCGACACACTCCTTTCAAGGTATCTCCAAGGTGAGACGTTTTTGTTGAATATTCTACTGTTTTATTGCCAATCCTTGGAATAGACGGCGATTGGATCATTGAGGTCAAAACCTGCCATGAGCGGCTCGATCGCCCGACTGACTAGGGAGGTGGATGCGTGCCTGACGTCCGGTGCCCTACTGGCAACTGCCAGTTTAACTCCAGCGGCAACTGTCAAAACCAGGCGGTTGCCCAACGTTTCAAACCCGGTAGCTCGGTCTCCCCCTTAAACTGCGGCAACTTTACCCGTAAGTGATCCGACACTGCCTGTAGTAGCCCTACTATGGTCGGCTTTACCCGACCGCGTGATCGTACCTACCATATGGAAACAGGTACCACATAACCATGATAGCAGAAACGTCTTAGTTGTGTAGTGGCATCTCGCAAGCAGAAGACACCCGCACCAGCGGGTGTCTTCTGCTTACATCACTTCATCACGGGAGGATCTTCAACCTCTCGGTCGGATGCGGTGTTTTGAGCCGCAGCGGCGATCTTCTTAATCATCCGTTGGCCTACTTGACGGGCCCGAGCGCTAGTCAGATCGGAAACACTGACGTCCTGATGATCCAGCCCGCTCTCTCTCATCGCTTCGTGCTGGAGCGCATGCATGGCTGGCATCGACTCCACGTTCACTCGCACATCCCGCTTCTCGGACATCGTATCACCTCGCCACTAGTGTGAACGAGATCATGCTGGTCGATACGATCGCGGTGATTTGACGTGCACAGGCGACACCATGTGACATGCGGGGGTCTGATACGCATATGATGGTAAATAGCGAAATGTCCTGTGTGGAAAGGAGGCTTCCCGTGCCTGCGAAGCGATCTTCCCGATCTTGGCGACCATCGCCGCCGCCAACCAGGAGTGGGACCCACTATGCGTTTCCATCTCGGCCCGCCGAACACGGCGCAGTACGTGACAGTATCCCCCCCACCCCAGCGGTTGAGCCGATTCAGCCTCGCCTTATCGAGCCTGAACAGATACGGATCGAGGGACCTGATGCCGTCGAGATCAGTGATCTTGTCCGCCTCACCATCCAACTCCCAGAGCCGCTCGATGCGCAGTGGCAGACCCAGTGGACGATTCTCAACGATGACAGCTTGAAGCCCAGCCGGGCGGAGACTCACACCGCTGAGTTCCTGGTCCCTGACACCGACCATGACGAGCTGATCGTCGCGGCCAATCTACTCTTCCCCAATGGTCACCACCATCAGCTGACGAAGCGAGTCACAGTGACGGGAACCAATCTCCCATCGCTGATCCGCTCCTTTCAGCAGGTGGTTGGGCAGGGGCAGTTCAGCCCTAGATTGACGAAGCGCCTAGCTGATCGGTTGTTCAAAGCACGCCAAGCGCTGGCGCAGGGCGATACGGAGCGGCTGACGCAGCATCTGCACAGCTTCGCGCGCGACTGTGCCCTGATCCTGAAGAGGAAAAAAAGTGTGCCGGTCAGCACGCTCTACCACCGAGCGCGGTGGCTGGAGCGGCAAGCGAGGAAACGTCTGTGAGGCTTCAAGGCTGTTGATGATGGGATGGAGCAGCACGCCAGAATCCTGCGATGCTCGTAGCAAGGAGATCTTAAGTCAGATGCGGAATAGATCAGCATCAAGTTCAGCGAGGAGTTGGTCGCATGACGTATGATCTCCTGATTAGGAACGTTCAGATCGTGGACGGCAGTGGCAAGGGTGCCTTCCAAGGCGATCTCGCGGTGGCCGATGGCAAAATCGTTGTAGTGGGGTGCGTCTGCCCAGAGGCTCAGGCGCAGCGGGTTATTGACGGCGAGGGTCTGACTCTGGCCCCTGGATTCATTGATATTCATACCCATGGCGATGCGGAGATCTTAGAGCAGCCGACC
>CAZINL010000093.1:9463-11766 GCA_964540595.1 uncultured Clostridia bacterium | reverse complement strand
ACGCAGGGGACAAAGTGACAAGAGCCCAGTAAGGTCACCTAAGACTCATGGAGCGTGTGGATTGACAATGTGTACTAACTGATCAGGCCACCCACTGGCACCACCGCTTCCCAAGAAGGAATGCGACAAGAACACACGAATTACCAAACATTGAACTTGCTCATGGTGGTGATGCATGTGACGACAGAGATCTTCTTCTCGACCAACAAGCTGGGAGAGGTAACGGACCGACAGCTACAGATGATGCTGACACGGTTTGGCCTGGGCCAGCTCATATCTGCTGCGAAGACTGCCAAGGGTGTTGGGAACCAGACCATGTTCGTCAGATCGACGACAGGCGAGTATGTACTGAAGGGGAACCCGCTCTACGCTGGGCAATTCGCCGAAGAGCAGTTCTACGTTGACAACCTGCTCGAGCACATCAGGCTGCCCCTTCCAGTGCCCTATCTTGTAGATGAGTCGCCCGATATCTTTGGCTGGGCTTATGCGATCATGCCTCGCCTTTCTGGCAGACATATCACCGAGCCAGCGTTTGGGGCGAGCTTGGATGCAGAGGAGAAAGAGCAGATTGCTGAGCTTCTGGCGGTCAGTCTTGCTCAGTTGCACAGCTGGAAGGTTGACCACGCTGGCGAGTTCGATCCACAGAGCCGGCAGATCCGCCCCTTCCCAGGATCATATCGGGCATGGCTCTACGCCAGGACTAGATATTGGCTCGGCGATGCCGGAAAGTATTCGGTGATAACCCCGGGAGATCTACAGTGGGTCGAAGGTGTGCTGGACGATGCCGAGGGCGCCTTTGACAGCCTACGCTCACCGAGCTATGTCATGGGCGACTTCAAGACCGACAATCTCCTGATAG
The DNA here is from genome assembly GCA_964540595.1 of uncultured Clostridia bacterium. Taxonomy (GTDB): domain Bacteria; phylum Bacillota; class JAAYKD01; order JAAYKD01; family CAYOCI01; genus CAYOCI01. Next base: position 10,907 of record CAZINL010000093.1, on the reverse strand, counting down.
AGCGAGAGGCCAACCACTGGGGCCTCAGCGGCATCTTTGACTTCACCAATGGCTATTTTGGGGACGGCCTAGCGGATCTGCCTAAGATCGTGATCATGTACCTCAATGCCGGAGCGGCGCATCTAGCGAAGCGGTTTGTGTGGACCTACCTCAACTATTCACAGGTAGAGGATGGCTGCGTAGAGCGCTTGAGAGTTCATCTGCTGATGCAGCGCATCTTAGATTGGGGCTGTGCTAAGGCCACCCATACTGTCAGCTGGGACGACCAGCTCTCGTTCTCGGAGTGGGCGAAGAGATACACGGGATGGGTCGGGGATTGGTTGGCCCGACCTACCAAATTACCACATCAGACTGAGAGGAGTTAGGCAATGAGGATTAACATCACCAGCGTGCTTGTGGATGACCAAGAGAGAGCCCTGAAGTTCTATACCGAGGTTTTGGGCTTCGTAAAGAAGCACGACATCCCGCTCGGGGAATATCGCTGGCTGACGGTCGTGTCGCCGGATAACCTAGACGGTGTAGAGCTTCTGCTCGAGCCCGATGCACACCCAGCCGCCAAACCATTTAAACAGGCCCTTGTCGAAGACGGGATCCCATTCACATCGTTCGCTGTGGACGATGTGCACAAGGAATTCGAGCGCCTCCGGTCATTGGGGGTCCAGTTCTCCCAGGAACCGGTGGACATGGGAACCGTCATGACTGCCGTTTTAGACGATACCTGCGGCAATCTCATACAGATTGCCAGCACCAAATAGCAGCTCAATACCCTTGGCAGATCTTGTACAACTGGCTGGGGGATCTGCTATGAGTTATCGACTGCCGGGTCTAGGTATCTGAGCCGCCTCGGGAGGAATGAAATGTCCGTGATACATACTGTTGCCCTGACCTCGCTTGCCATGATGGCGATGGCAGGTAATTCCCTACTGACCCGCATCGGGCTAAGGTCCAGCACCATCGACGCCGCCAGCTTTGCGGCCATCCGACTGGCCTCTGGGGCGGCAGTGCTTTGGCTGATCACGAGCACGCGGCGCCGCAGCGGTTCCGGTGACGGGAACTGGCCGTCTGCCCTGGCGCTGTTCGCCTATGCTGCCTGCTTTTCTTTTGCCTATGTCAGCCTGCCGGCAGCGACAGGCTCATTGCTGCTCTTTAGTGCTGTTCAGGCCACCATGATCGGTCATGGCCTATGGGCGGGCGAACGTCTGCGAGGGGGCCAGCTAGTCGGTGTGGCCCTGGCTTTTACGGGACTGATCGTTCTTTTGCTGCCTGGCCTGTCTGCGCCGCCCCTGGGGGGATCCCTGCTGATGGTGGGTGCGGGCGTTGCCTGGGGCATCTACTCCCTGCGCGGACGGGGGGCCGGTGATCCGATCAGGGTAACGACGGGCAACTTCCTACGGGCTGTTCCCTTCGCTGCTGCGCTGACCGCAGTCATGTACCGTGGGATCCA
>CAZINL010000093.1:0-9453 GCA_964540595.1 uncultured Clostridia bacterium | reverse complement strand
GCTGGGGTTCTGTTCGCGATCCTGTCTGGGGCTGTGACCTCTGGTCTTGGCTACTCGATCTGGTACACAGCATTACCAGCCCTACGAGCGATTCAGGCCGCGACCATACAGCTTTGTGTCCCGCTCCTAGCGTCGTTTGGTGGTGTCGTATTCCTCGGGGAGTTATTCAGCCTACGCCTGGTAATGGCATCCATCTTCATCCTGAGCGGCATCGGGATGGCGACCCTAGGGAAGAGCGACCGAGCTTAGGTGATATGTCAGAGTGCCCCGAAGCATCAGATGCTTCGGCAGAGTTCACGCTCAGGCTGGCGACGCACGCTGATCTCGATGGATTCGTAGGGATTTGGACGCTCCCGACGGAGAGCCCACTTCACCGTATAGGAGGGTGAACCATGCCCGATACCAATCCCTTTCCTGCCCAGGACAGCACCCTGTCGGCTCGGGCCATTGCCGAGCAGCTGTTGCCGCTCTATGGGCTTACGCCACCATACTCCTGCCGCTTCTTCCGCAAGGGGATCTGCGACACCTACCAGATCCAGTCGGCGGGGGGAGAGTATTACCTCAAGGTCTATCGCGCTGGACGCCGCTCCTTGTTGGACGTCAGTGAGGAGGTTCGGCTGCTAAACCATCTGCTGGCGCAGGGGGTTTCTGTGGTCCGACCGGTCTCCCGTTTGGACGGCGGTTATGTCAATGAGCTTCACGCTCCTGAAGGCATCCGCTGTGCAGTGCTCTTCCACGCCGTGCAAGGGGAAGAGGAGAAGACCGATCAGCACCGCCGCGCTTTTGGGGAGACGGTGGCGCGCATGCACGCGGCCGCCAACCTCATGACCCCAGCCTATGCCCGGAAGCACCTTGATCTGGATGCATTGATCGAGGAGAACATGGTGCCGATCGCCAAGCTGATGGCCCACCGCCCGGATGACCTGCGCATCATTCGGGAGATCGCCGACCATGCCACGAGCCGCATCCTCTCGCTGCTGCCGTGCAACTCGCCCGAGTACGGCGTTTGCCACGGTGACCTGCATGGCGGTGATGTGCTCTACGCTGCTGACGGTGCGCCGACGCTGCTCGACTTCGATAGCTCCGGGATCGGCTGGCGAGCGGTTGACCTTGGGGTCTACCTTTGCCACGACTGGATGAATACCAGCCCTACGGCGGAAACGGAACGCCAGCGCAAGATGTCTTCGCTGCTCGAAGGCTACCAGACCGTGCGCAAACTGAGTGCTGACGAACTGACCGTCGTCCAGCTGACCCCGGCCATTAGGCATATCTTCCTGATGGGGCATGTGCTACGTCATACGACAGTTTACCAAGGGTGGAACTGGGCCGACGATGGCTTCATCGACTGGCATATGAAGTGGTTTAGGTATTGGCATGAACACAAAATGCTCAGCACTGGCGGTGAGTGCAAGTGACGACTGAGATCTTCTTCTCCACCAATAAGCTGGGCGAGGTAACGGACTCGTAACTGCAGCTGATGCTGGATCGGTTGGGCTTAGGCCAATTGCGCTCGGCCGCGAAGACGGCCAAGGGTGTGGGCAACCAGACCATGTTCGTTACGTCGTCGGCGGGAGATTTCGTGCTGAAGGGGAACCCCCTCTACGCCGGTCAGTTCTCAGAAGAGCAGTTCTGTGTGGATCAACTGCAGGCACGAACCGGGATGCCGGTTCCCTCTCCCTATCTGGTTGATGAGGGGACCGATATCGTTGGTTGGCCCTATGCGGTCATGCCTCGGCTTGCGGGCAGGCATCCTGCTTGATAACACAAGGGCCCTGATGGGTAGCATCACGCGGCAGGCAAGCTCGCCTATTGTTGCAGGATTTATGGTACAATACTGATGCACAACGTCGGACCGATGGACCAAGCGAGACTTTTCTGCGGAGCTGGCTGGCAGAGCTCCGCTTTCAATATGAGTGCTGGGGGAATGGTTTTGAACATCCTATCAATAGAGAGATTATCCAAAGCCTACAGCGAAAGAACTCTCCTGGACGAGGTATCCCTCGGGATAAACGAAGGAGACAAAATCGGTCTTATCGGCATTAACGGAACTGGAAAGTCGACATTCCTGAAGATTGTAGCGGGTGTTGAGAGTCCTGACGCGGGAAAGATCACGATCGGCAGCGATGTTGTAGTCGAGTATTTGCCGCAAAATCCTGGTTTTGATAATGACATGACTGTGCTTCAACAGGTCTTCAAAGGCAACTCCCCCGTTATGAAGCTGCTGAGAGACTATGAACACACACTCAAAGAGCTAGATAGGTCTCCCGGCGACACTGAGCTGGAGCAAAGACTTCTCGCCTTGACCCAGAGTATGGATAACATGATGGCCTGGACTATAGAGAGTGAAGCAAAAACGGTACTGACCATGCTCGGAGTAAATAACTTTGACTCCAAGGTTGGAGTGCTCTCGGGCGGGGGCAAAAAGAGGATCGCTCTGGCGGGCTCACTGATATGTCCGTCTGATCTATTGATCTTGGATGAGCCCACAAACCAATTGGATAATGATACTGTGGATTGGCTCGAGAGGTATCTGAACAACCGTAAGGGCGCGCTGCTAATGGTTACCCATGACAGGTATTTCCTGGGGAGAGTCTGCAACAAGATCATAGAGCTTGATAATGGCAGACTGTATAGCTATCAGGCAAATTACACGCAGTACCTCGAACTGAAGGCGGAGAGAGAAGAAAGTGAGCAGGCATCTGAAAGGAAGCGCCAAAGCTTATTCAGGAAGGAACTGGAGTGGATAAAGCGGGGGGCTAAGGCTCGTTCCACCAAGCAGAAAGCAAGGATAGACAGGTTTGAAGACCTTAAGGAATCGAGGTTGCCAGAAGCCTACGAGAAGGTCGAACTAGCGGTCGGGACTACCCGCCTCGGCAAAAAGATCATCGAGTTGGATCATGTTGGGAAAGACTTTTCAGGTGTTGAGGTCATTGCTGATTTCAGCTATATCCTTCTCAGGGATGATAGAATCGGTGTTATAGGCCCCAACGGAAGCGGGAAATCAACCCTACTTAAGATGATTGCAGGACAGTTAGAACCTGATAGAGGCAGTGTGATTATTGGAGATACGGTCAAAGTAGGCTTTTTTGCCCAGGACATTGACGAAATGGCAATGGATGAAAGCATACGAGTCATTGACTATATCAAGAACCAAGCCGAGTATCTGACTACGGCCGAAGGCCTCGTGAGTGCTTCTCAGATGCTGGAGAGATTTCTGTTTCCCCCAACCGTGCAATGGACGCCTGTCTCCAAGCTCTCAGGCGGGGAGAAACGAAGGCTGTATCTGCTGCGCATACTCATGGGTGCACCGAATATCCTGCTTCTCGATGAACCGACCAATGACTTGGACATTCAGACACTCACCGTCCTTGAGAGTTATCTTGACGACTTTCAGGGGGCGGTTATCGCAGTTTCTCACGATCGCTATTTCCTGGACAGGGTGGTAGGCAAGCTGTTTGTATTTGAGGGGAACGCCTCGATTAAGCAGTTTCAAGGTGATTACTCGGATTATCATACAAACACACTTCAAGAGAATGCAGTAGCAAAGGAGAGCAATCCTAGGCCCAGACTAGACAAGGAGACCCACAACCCGGGGAGTGTCAAGGGCAAGCCTCTCAAGTTTACGTTTAAGGAACAGAGAGAGTTTGAGCAGATCGATCAAACGATCTCTAGTCTAGAGGCAAAGATAGATGATGTGAATAAGGAGTTGGACAAGGCATCAAGCGACTATCTACGCTTGCAGGATCTGTTGTCGATGAAGGAAGCTCTCGAGATAGAGCTAAATGACGCGTTACAGCGCTGGGTATACCTAAATGAGCTAGCAGAATTGATCAGTGAGAGCAGGAAGAGTGACTGAAGTTCAGAGCTGCGTGCACTCATCAAGGCACATCACGACAAAGGCCTACGTACAGGCAGTGGAGAACACGCATCAGGCAGGGGCTGTCAAGTGGTTTGCAGGGCTTCCGCGAAGAGTGAGGCGCATTGAATGTGTAGCTTGGGTCGGTTTTATTCGACAGCAACGTCTGGCGGGTAATCAGTTCATGTCACTGGCCGACGCTCATAACTGATTAATGGCAAGGCTCAATGACAGGCCATAGTGCAGGTTATAGCGCAAGCTCCCATCCCGCGTAGAGATGGGAGCTCTTGATTCAACGCCGCGCTTCAGCGCCACACTGTTCACGAACTTATGTTTGGGTTATACTGTCATCAGGGGGCGATGGCAATGGGTATGATCGACAAGCTCGCGGTCTTGGCCGATGCGGCCAAGTATGACGTGGCCTGCACATCCAGCGGCGTGGACCGGAAAGGGGCCGCTGGCAGTATCGGCAGCGCCGTGGCCTCGGGCATCTGCCACAGCTTCTCCGCTGATGGCCGCTGCATCTCGCTGCTGAAGGTGCTGATGACCAACGTCTGTGCCTATGACTGCCAATACTGTATCAACCGCCGCTCCCACGACACCCCACGGGCCAGCTTCACGCCCCGTGAGCTGGCTGACCTAACCATCGGCTTCTACCGTAGGAACTACATCGAAGGGCTCTTCCTCAGCTCAGGCGTGCTGAAGAGCCCTGACTATACCATGGAGCGGATGATCGAGTCCTTACGTATCCTGCGCGAGGAATACCGCTTCGCCGGTTATATCCACGTCAAGACTATCCCCGGGGCGAGTAGGGAACTGATCACCCGACTTGGCCTCTTGGCCGACCGGATGAGCGTCAATATCGAGCTGCCCTCGCAGGAGAGTCTGCGCCTACTCGCTCCCGACAAGTCCAAACAGACCATCCTGGCCCCCATGGGCTATATCCATGAGCAGATCAAGGAGAACAGCACCGATATCGTCAAGTACCAGCACGCCCCGAAGTTTGTCCCGGCTGGACAAAGCACGCAGATGATCATCGGCGCCACACCGGATACCGACTACCGCATCCTCAACCTGACCGAGGGGCTGTATCGGCGCTACCAGCTTAAGCGCGTCTTCTTTTCTGCCTATGTGCCGATCGGGCAGAACGCACTGCTGCCCACTCCGGAGACCAAACCGCCGCTCTTACGCGAACACCGTCTTTACCAGGCCGACTGGCTACTCAGGTTCTACGGCTTCTCGGCCAGTGAACTGCTCGATGAGCAGCACCAAGAGCTGAACCCCTTTGTTGACCCCAAGTGCAACTGGGCGCTCAATCACCCCGAGCATTTTCCAATGGAGGTCAATCGGGCGCGCTATGAGGACCTGCTCCGGGTGCCGGGGATCGGGGTTACCACTGCCAAGCGAATCATCGCCGCGCGGCGAACCGGCTCTCTCGACTTCGCCGGTCTGAAGAAGATTGGGGTGGTGCTAAAGCGGGCACAGTACTTTATCACCTGCAGCGGCAAGACCTCCATCGGCCTCAAGATCAGCCAAGACACGGTGCTGAAGGCGCTGCTCTCCGAAAGCGCCCTAGACCGTTACGAACAGAGCCTTTTGGCGCAGGAGCGCCCCGAGCAGCTCTCGCTGCTCGACCAAGGAGAGGGGGCCAGCCTATGGTTACCGGCGAGGGGTTAGGTCGCATAGGCGAACAGTTCGCGCAGGGAACGACCAGCCAAATCTACGAATACGACGGCAGCTTTGAGGGGCTGCTCTGCTGCGTGTATGAGAGCTATTACCTCAAAGAGATCCCCCTCGACATCCTCACCCCTGAAGCGCAGGCGCTCTCGCTCTTTCCCGTCAAGAGGATCGCCACCGACCTGGAGAAGGCTAACCGGGTACTGGCCTCGATCCCGGCTAAGATGGGACAGGATGTGCTGGAGTTTGTCCAGCACGCCTTCCTCACATGTCTGGAGCAGAAGGAGGTCCAGATCCTGCTCTTCCTGCGGCTCGGCTACCGCTACGGCCCCACTGTGCTGAACATGCTCGCCAATGACATCGTGGATAAGCTTTTCAAGGCGGTCACGCACCTCAAGCGCGAGAGTCACCTACTCTGCGGCTTTGTCCGCTTCTCGGTTTTCAATGGCGCTCTCGCCGCCGAGATCGAGCCTAAGAACTACGCCCTGCCCTTGCTCAGACAGCATTTCTGTGAGCGCTATCCCGAAGAGCGCTTCTTGATCCATGACAAGACCCACGGCATGGCGCTGATCTACGAGCCCTACCGCTCGGCGATCGTCCCGATCACCGACCTCGAGCTGCCAGAACCGGATGAAGAGGAGTTGGCCTTTCGTGAACTCTGGCGGCAGTTCTATCAGAGCATTGGGATTCAGGAGCGCTACAACCCGCGCTTGCGCATGAACCATATGCCTAAGCGCTACTGGAAATACCTGACCGAGTTTGGCCAGGCACAAGCCGCACCGATCAGAGCTACGGCGCAGGAGAAGCTGCCCATCCCGGTGAATCGAGGATAAGGTGCAGGCTAATCGCCGCAAGCATGAACGGAGTGTGTGCCCTGATGGATATGTCACGATTGAAACGAGCGATCAACGCCATGCCCACCGATATTGAGGAACGACTCATCAGGGAAGACCTGTTGGCCCCCTATCGCGGGCGGCCTGCCTATCAGCAGAATGACTATCTGGGCTGGATAGCGCGCGCCAAGCGACCAGAGACAAGAGAAAAGCGTATCGGGCAGATGATCGACGAACTGCGCCGCGGTGACAGCTACATGGGCATGAGGTATGGGCCAAAGTGAACTGAACCGGTCGTAGCCGCGACAATCGCGGTGCAATCAACAGGAGGTGCAGCAGATGGCAGATCGGTCGATTGCCAGTTCCATTGATGAATACATAATGGAGTTTCCCCCCGCGATTCAGGCTGTGCTGGAAGAGATGCGCGCACTGATCAAGTCCTTGGCCCTCGGCGCCACTGAGACGATCAGCTATGCCATGCCCACGTTTGATCTCAATGGCAAGCATTTGGTCCACTTTGCGGCCTTCAAGAACCATATCGGGTTCTACCCGACACCCAGCGCGGGCGAGGCATTTAAGGAAGAGCTGAAGAGCTACAAGACTGGCAAGGGATCAGTGCAGTTCCCCTTGGATCAGCCTCTACCCGTGGATCTGATCCGCCGGATGGTTGAGTATCGAGTCGCCGAGAACACCGATCGTGCCCAGGGTAGGGCCGGGAGTCGGTCGAAATAGGCACAGCCGCGAACTTTCTCGATGGAAGTTCGCGGCTCGCCATTTGTTGCAGCGCATGGAAGGCAAAGTGCTTGACAACTCCTATTCCCATAAGCATAATAATTCCAATGGCAATGATAGGGAGTTAGTAGCGGTCCAGCTGGTGACAGAGAGCCGGGGCGAGGTGGAAGCCTGGTATCAAGCAGTCCGCGAAGAGGCCCTTGAGCTACAGGCTGAAGGCTAGTAGGCCGTGTCGGCGACCCAACCGTTAACTTGGGCTGACCAGTCTGGTTAGAGTACAAGTAGGTCGGCAACGGCCATAGGGTGGTACCGTGAGCATGCGCTCACCCCTCAAACAGGGGTGGGCGTTTTGTCATCTTCTGGGGACCCGTGCTGCACTCTACCAGTTGGTAACGCCCCACCCTCATCGAGACGGATGGGGCAGTCGTCACCATGTCATTCATTAAAGAAGGAGTTGGATCCTATGACCATCGAGAGACCTGTGCGGGTACGCATGGCTCCCAGTCCCACAGGCGATGCCCATGTCGGGCATGCCCGTACCGCCCTCTATGACTATCTCATTGCCAAGCAGAACGAAGGGACGTTCATTCTACGCATCGATGATACCGACAACAAACGGCACTCTGCCGATGCTGAAGAGGGAGTCTATCGTGGCCTACGGTGGCTGGGGCTGGATTGGGACGAGGGCCCGGATCGAGGTGGTCCCACTTGGCCGTACCGGCAGAGTGAGCGGTTGGACACGTATCATCGCTATGCTACGCAACTGATCGCCGAGGGGAAGGCCTACGAGTGTTATTGTACGGCCGAGGAGATCGAGGCCGAGCGCTTAGCTCAGCAGGCGGCCAAGCAGGATGTGAAGTACAGCGGCAAATGCCGATACCTGACTGACGCCGACCGTCAGCGCTTGCGCGCAGAGGGGCGACTGCCCACCATCCGTTTGATCATGCCCGACGTTAAGGTCGGTTTCCATGACCTGGTCCGAGGCTGGATCGAGGCTGATGGCGCCCTGATGGGCGACATGATCATCCTCAAATCCAGTGGGATGCCTGTCTACAACTTCGCCACCGTGATTGACGACCACCTGATGGGTATCAGCCTTGTTACCCGGGCCGCCGAGCATATCGCCAACACGTTTCCTCAGATCTTCATCTACCAGGCGCTTGCGTGGGATCTTCCGCAGTTTGCACACTTCAGCACGATGCTGAATGAAGACCGTACCAAGATGAGCAAGCGCAAAGGAGCTACGTTCATCGGGCAATACGCAGAGATGGGTTACCTACCGGAAGCGATGCTGAACTTCCTGGCCTTTCTGGGGTGGAGCCCGGGCAGTGGGGAGGAGGATGAGATCCTATCTATCCAGGACATGGTGAACCGTTTCTCGCTAGCGCAGTGTACCGTCTCCAACGCCATCTTTGACATCAAGAAGCTGGACTGGATGAATGCGAAATGGATCCGTCGTCTGGATAGAACTGACCTTGCCGAGCGGCTCGTGCCCTTCGTCCAAAAGGCGGGCTTCATGGGCGAGTCAGTTGATCTAGACTATCTGGCTAGGGTGGTACCCCTTGTCCAAGAACGCCTGCAGCGGCTGGATGGCATCCGCGACTTCCCGTACCTCTTCCTTGAGCCGGAAGCCCCGATCGCCGAGATCAAGAAGACCCTGGCTGGTAAGGACGCTGAGGCTGGTCTGGGGGTCGTAGCGAGTGCCCTCTCTTGTTCGCCTTGGGACGGGACCGCCTTAGAGCAGGCTACCCACCAGGCGCGCGAGCAATTGGGCTGGACGACCAAGGAGTTGTTCATGGCGCTCAGGATGGCGCTTTCAGGGGGAAGGGTCTCTCCACCCTTGTTCGCTACCATGGAGATACTGGGTAGAGAGAGGACGCTGAAGCGTCTTGGGCGGGTCATCGCCTCTGTGGATGCGCCCTAGTGCCGATTGCGGCAGATACAGCGAACCCCAGGCCGCGGGCCTGGGGTTTCTGTCGGGCAGCCCTAGCTTCGTCTCATCTAGGTTGCAGCCTCTCTTATTGATCCGTCAGCCCAAGCTCATAACAGATCGCCCAGAGGTTGAAGCCTTGAGCTTCGTAGAATTGGCGGGCGCTTTCGTTCCAGGCAAAGGCCTGCAGCCGCAGGCGTCTGGCCTGGTTTTTCCTTGCCCAGAGCGTGGCCTCGCGAAGCAGGCGTTTGCCGACCCCGTGCCCCCGCTCGCTCTCTGACACATACAGTTCGTCGAGGAAGGCCGTGGGGATGGAAGCCTGGGGGTCTAGCTCGGCGATCGCATAGCCTACTGGCAGAGCGTCGCGGAAAGCCAGTAGAAACAGCTGCGTGGGGCCAGCCTCCATCAGTCTTTCGGCGATCCTC
>CAZINL010000092.1:1325-11793 GCA_964540595.1 uncultured Clostridia bacterium | reverse complement strand
CATTTGTCCAGGACATAACAACTATTGGTGATCATCTAGACGGATTTGAGCCAAGTCTAAACCTCTACTATCGAGAGGTGCAGTTCGAAATCACATTCTAGGAGGGGTATTCATGGGCGGACATGCTTCTAAGGGAACCACCCTCAAGGTAGGCATCGTTCCTGCTGTGGTATGTGGTCTGACCAGCATCGGCGAGTTGAACCTGACAGCAGATCAGATCGATGTCACCACGCTTGACAGTCCTGACAACTACCGCGAGTTTGTATCTGGCTTCAAGGATGGCGGCGAAGTATCCTTTGAAGGCTACTTTGATCCAACCGATGCTACTGGGCAGGTTGAGATCCACAAGCTCTTTGAGTCCGGCGAACAGGGGCCATTCGTCATTGAGTTTCCAGCAGCCATGAAGACGAAATGGGGTTTTGACGGGATTGTCACAGCGGTGGCAATCGGTGGCGCTGAGTTGGACGGAGCTATCGGTTTCAACGCAACCATCAAGATCTCGGGCAAGCCGACTCTGACCATCACACCGTAGGAGGTAACCACACATGATCAACTTGGTAACCATCGAACTTGACCGCACCAGAACCATCAGATTATCGGTCAAGGCTTACAAATATATCGAGAAAAAGCTAGGCAAACCAGTCAGCAAGCTGGGGTCAGATCTGTCAATCGATCAGATGGCGACCATTCTTGCCGCTGGGCTGAGGCATGAGGATCCAGAGATCACCGAGGCAAAGGTGATTGACCTTCTGGAAGACCATGACGTGGACCTTGAGACACTGGGTGAGACTATCGGTCAGGCCATGCTGAAGAAAAAGGTCGAAACTGATGAAGAGGGAAACGTGGATCGGGCGACCGGGAATTAATCCTGGCCGCCCGTATTGGTATTACCCCTCAGCAGTTCATGGACTCCACACCTGATGAGTTAGAGATACTTGCGACAGCTGCAGCAGAGAACAAAGTTGAGAGGCTGAAACTAATCATTACCCATGCCTATTATACTGCCGCGTTCTCAAGGGCGAAGAAGTTGCCAAGGCTGAAGTCGCTACTGGACAAAATAGTCAAGAGGCAACAGAAGCAGAAGGGAATGTCGGATGAAGCAATGTTGGCCAGGGTCAAAGCAATGAACGCGCTCCTCGGCGGCGAGGTCAAAGGTGGTGAACAGTAGTGGCCGTACTCGGTAACCTCGTAGTTCGCATAGGTGCAGACACCAGGCAACTTGCCAAGGGATTGACGGTGGCGCAACGGAGCATCAGCAAGGCAGGTAAAGCGATCGACACCGCCATGCAGCCGATCAGGAAGATAGGCGATAGCTTCAAGAAGGTAGGGATGATCGCGGGAGTTGTCGCCGGAGCGCTCGGGTTCGTTACCAGCAAGGCAGCTAACTCCGCTGATGAGCTCGATGCCATGAGCAAGAAGACCGGCCTGTCAGTCGAACGGCTCCAGGAGCTGCGTTACATCTCCGATCAGGTTGGCACATCATTCGAGGCCATCCAGGCCGGAGCGTCGCGGTTCACCATCGCCATGCGCCAGGCCACCAAAGGCGCTACTGCCCAGACCGAGATATTCGATGCCCTACAGGTCAGCCTATACAACCAAGACGGTTCACTCCGCGCCACCGGCGATGCATATATGGACACCATCAAAGCGCTGGCTGATGTCTCTGACCAGACACAGCAGGCGTTTTATGCTAGTGAGCTGTTTGGTCGATCATACGCCGAAATGCTCCCTCTACTACAAGAGGGAGCAGCTGGCATTGATGAGCTGGCACAGCGAGCCCATGAGCTCGGCCTTGTTGTTTCGGGAGAAGACATATCTGCCTTAGCTGAGCTCAACGACCGCATTGGCGAACTCAAAATGAAGTTCGAGGCGATTGGCACCAAGATCGCGGTGGCATTCCTACCGCTGGCCAACGTTGTCATCCCGATCCTGATGGACTTTGCCAACGCGATTGTCTTTGTCACTGGTAGGATCGGATCACTCGTGTCCAACATGTTCGGTGTACAAGCTAAGGCTGCCGACACCGGCAGTGATCTCGCCAAAGCCCAGAAGCAGGTTGCCGGTGGTTATACTGCCGCTGGCAAGGCTGCTAAGGGGGCTCTTGCCTCGTTCGACGAGGTCAACTCCATGCAGGAGCAGGCGAGCGAAGGCGCTAGCGGCGCTGATCTGGGTAGCGATGATGTCGAAGGAGCTGGCCTGTTCGCTGGGATTGGCAAAGCCATGGAAGATGCTACTGCCCCGGTGACCAAGATCACCGATGCAGTCAAATGGTTCTTCGCCACGGTCGAAGAGAAGGGGCAGATCATCGCCCCAGTGCTCGCTGCTGTTGGGGCTGCTTTTGTCTCGTGGAAGCTCTTTGAGACGCTTGCTGGCTTGCCCATGTTCATCTTGAACGTGGCTAAGGCAGTGGGGGCCATGAACGCGGCCATTGTGGCCAACCCGGTTGCCGCTTTGATCGCTGTTCTTGCCGGTCTTGCGATAGTGTTCGTGACTGCCTACAAGACCAACGACGAGTTCAGAGCAAGAGTCGACTCCCTGGCATCGAAGATCGGCGATTTCTTGAGGCCAGTGCTGGAGAAGGTCGGAGCCGTGCTTCAGTGGCTATGGCAGGAAGTCATACTGCCGCTGGCCGCCGTCTTCAATGATGTATTTGCCATCGCCTTGGGGGTAGTAATCGGTGTCCTAGAGAGCCTGTGGAAGAACGTCCTAGTTCCAATAGGGAACCTGCTCGCTACGGTATTCCTGGCGGCAGTGCAGGGTATCGTTGATATCTTCAATGCTGTTCTACGTCCAGCAATCGAGCGTCAGATCGAAGTGTTAACATTCCTCTGGCATCATGTCCTTGAGCCAATCGCTCAATTCCTGGCTGGACTGTTCACAACTGCCTTCGATACCGTATTCACTCACATCGGTGAAGCCATCGGCGGCATCAAGCAGGTGTTCTTGGGCCTCATCAACTTCATTACAGGTATCTTTACTGGTGACTGGAGACGCGCTTGGGAAGGCGTCAAGAGCGTGTTCAAGGGGATTTGGGATACGCTTGGAGCAGTCATTAAGACACCACTGAACCTGATCATCGACGCGATCAATGCGGTCATTAAGGGCCTAAACAAGCTATCGGTCAACATCCCGTCATGGGTCCCTGTACTTGGTGGTCAGACATGGGGCGTCAACATCAGTGAGATCCCGCACTTCGAGCGCGGTGGCATCATTGATGAGCCCACTAACCTGATAGCCGGTGAGCATGGCAAGAAAGAGGCTATCGTCCCGCTGGAAGACACCGGCTTTGTCCAGGCAATCGGCGACGCAGTAGCTTCTGGCGTAGCCACTGCAATGGCTCAGGTCATGCAGGTGACAGGCACCGGTGGACAGTCGCCACGAGAGCTAATCATCAATCTCGATGGCGCTCAGATGGCTCGCGCCATCATCCCGTCGCTCGATAAGGAGCGCAGTCGCATCGGATCAACAGCGGTCATCCAGACTGTGTAGGAGGTGGGCAGATGATCAAAGTCAACGGCACGGCCATCCCCACCCCTACCGAGTATCGTCCTGGCATCATGGACATTTCCAAGGCAGAGCGCAACGCCCGCGGTGACATGGTCATCGATCGTATCACCACCAAGCGTAAGCTAGAACTAAGCTGGAACTACCTCAGTCAGGAGCAGCTTTCACATCTGCTCCAGCTTGTCTCACCAGTGTTCGTTACGGTGGAGTATCCTGATGCGCAGGAAGGAGCTATGCGAACTGGCACCTTCTATACTGGTGATCGTGTGCCTGCAGCGGCCAAGTATCAAGATGGCGTGATGAGCTGGAAGGACTTCAAACTTAGCTTGATAGAGAAGTAGGAGGTGCTGTCGATGATCACAGTGAGTGATGCCTTCAGGGCAGCAGTCGGCGCACCTACCCGTATGACCAAAGCAAGACTGACCTTCGAGGTCCTGGATGTCAACGCATGGCTAGACAACACAAAGACCGCCTCGCCGGGGGCGGTCATCAGTCGTCTGGATCAGGTAACCAACCGAAAGCGCCATACGCCTGGCGCATACGCAACGTGGGAGCCGAACAGGTGGAAACTGGACGGCTCCTTTGTGTTGCCACCGAGGCCTGATGAGACTGAATACGAGGTCGGTTGGTGGAGCGAGGCGCTGTGTGACGACGCTGGCGCGTTTACACCGGCTCAGCAGATCGTCATCACCTGCGGCGGCATCTACAACGCAGCAGGCATTACCGTGACCTTCGATCCAGAGGCTGGCGAGTACGCATCTGACTTCACTTTAATTGCTTACGATGGCAGCGGTGGCGTGATCCATCAGGAGATCGTCGCCGGTAACACGAAGACTGTGTATCTTCTGGAGCGAGTCATTCCGCAATTTAAGCGCATCGAGCTCACCATTACTAAGTGGTGCAAAGGCTACCGCAGAGCACGTGTCGTCGAGATTGACTTTGGCATGGTCCAGGACTACGGGGAGTCCGAGCTGATCTCCCTAGACATCATTGAGGACCTGGACGCCGCCAGCAGATCGCTTCCCACCAACGAGTTAAGGTTCCAGCTCGATAACCTGGATAAGCGGTTCAATATCATGAACCCAACAGGGCTCCATTACTTCCTGCAGCGCCGACAACGAGTGCTCACCGAAATCGGTGTGGAAGTAGGCCGCGCTGTTGAGTATGTGCCGATGGGGACTTATTACCTAACGGATTGGAAGAGTGACGAGGGCGCTATGACCGCCTCATTCGTGGCGCGTGATGCCATGGACCTTCTCGCCCATGGCACATATCGCAAGGGGCTGAGAGGCACCACAACCCTCTACGCACTCGCGGAGACGGTTCTGCAGGACGCTGGTATCACTGCGTATGAGATCGATCTTGCCCTGCAGACCGTCGAGGTGTCTGGGGCGCTCCCATTAGTGAGCCACAGGGATGCACTGCAGATGATTGCCATAGCTGGCAGGGCTGTGGCTTACGCCGATCGTACCGGCAAGGTGATGGTGGAACGCCTTTCATCCACTGTTGTCGGTGTCGTCGACATGGATAACGTCTATAGATCGCCGTCTATCGCACTCGATAAACTGGTCAATGCGGTCGACGTGGATGTGGTTAGCTACCGAGCTAAGGGCACAGTGGAAGTCTATAACGGCTCAGTCACGGTCGACGGGACAGCCGCAATCTGGGTGGAATACCAGGGCCCATGTGAGGCCCATTCGGTGGTCGTCACCGGTGCAGCGTTGGTGAGCGCCGAGCATTACACATATGCCTCAAAGCTGACAATCACCGGGTCCGGGGTCGTTGATATTGCCGTTACAGCCACGGAGCTAGAGCAGGTGAAGTCAATCTACCATCTGCAGGACGACGACAAGCCGGCAAACGAGCAGACGCAGGGTATCAGGGTTAGTAATCCACTGATCAACAGCTCGGCGCTAGCCGCCGAAGTCGCTGGCTGGCTCCTGGACGAGAGCAAGCATCGACTGATCTACACCGTCAACTGGAGGCAGAACCCAGCACTAGAGTGTGGCGACGTCGTGACCATCGAGGACGACCTCGGCGGCAACAAGGCAGCCAGGATCTCGCGTCAGGAACTAACGTGGGCCGGATATCTTACAGGTGCGACAACCGCGAAGGGTGGGACATAAGAATGATCCGCCGAGAGTCGAGTGCCTATCTTGCCCACCAAGGGCGGGAAGCGACGGGTGCCGTCGATGGTGATGCACCATTCTCGTTGAGCGTGCTCTTTGGACCGCCTATCCCATTGCTCCTGGATAATGTGATCTTGCGTGCCAGCATCCAGCGGCAACAGACCATCACTGCCTATGTAAGAGGGTGACATTTGTGGACGTGACAGTATACCAGCGCAATGACAAACTCCTGCAAGTCACCATCATGGATGGTGCCGAGCCGTTGGACCTCACAGGGTGTACCGTCAGATATGCGGCGTCAGCTGCAGGCCTTAACAAGATCGGAACCGTTACCGATGCTCCTAGCGGCCAGGTCGAGATAGACCTGACATCTGCGGACACTGACATCCCTATCGGGGCCTACGTCCATGAGCTCCTAGTGATCGATGTGGAAGGCAACAGGTATACCGCGATGACTGGCAGGTTTACGGTCCTGAGATCAATCATAAAGGAGTGATATGATGAGCGGTATCATCACTAATCAGGATTTTCTAGATGCTTCTAAGCACCCAGATCCTGTCGATCGAGCGGCCCGTGAACTGGGATTGGTGGGCCTCAAAGCGGGCAGCCAAGTCATCGGCAAAGCAGGTATTGATCAGACTGCCGATGGCGCCACTAACCGGGTCGTGGCCAAGATCAGCCAAGTTGCTGGCGAGAACGTGATCAAGGATGCCGACAGTGGGGCGAAGATAGATGCCGCAGTCATGCCAGCCGGTGGTAGTGGACTGCTTGGGTGGCTATCAGCCATCTGGACACGGTTGGCTGGCGTGGTGCTGGCTGCTGGTGATGCAGTTGTCGGCCGCGTGAAGTTGACTGATGGAACCACCGTGGCTAGTGTTGATGCAGCAACCGGGGGCGTGAAGACCCTGGCGCAAGGGATAACCCCTGTTGAGTTAAAGGGGAGTAATGCATTAAAAGGCGCGTTGGCTACCGTAGCAACTGCTGGCACTCGCGTTAGACTGCCTGACTATCCTTGCCGAGAAGTGACTATCATTGCAAGGCGGCTCAACACTGGCTCTGTTTTTGTCGGTGGTGCTGATGTGTCGGCAAATGTCTTCGGTGCAGAGCTACGAGCTAATGACAGTCTGACGCTGACGGTGAGCAATACCAATCTCGTCTACATTGATGCGGCTGTCGCCGGGGAGGGGATAAGCCATGTCGCGATTTAGGCCAGCCCCGCAAGTAGGCAACCTCGTTGCACAGTATGTCTACAACGGTAACAAAGTTATCCTTGTGACGGCACTAGATCCAGCCACAGGGATTATCACAAGCCCTGCTCACGGGCTCACCCAAACTCACCTTGTCATGCCGGTGTTGCAACCTGGCGTCTCCTTCTCTCAGGCTTTCGGTGTTATTCCGATCGAGCTAACCTTGTGGAAATACGTGCACGTTTTATCACCAGATACCCTGCAACTTTCAACGACAAAAGCCACATTAACACCTTTAGTGATAAATCCCACCGGACTGATCGACGTGTCAAAGTGGCGACTTGAAGCTGTGGTATCCGAAGTTACTAATATCACAGTATCTAAGCTCCCACCGAGACGTCGATATGTGGCTAGGGCCACATATACTTCAAACGTTGGAGCTATGGGTGTTATAACGCGCTTGTTCCCCATTGTGCCTAACTTTGAAGTGTCTAAGTGGATTCGTGAAAGCGCACCAGACCTTGGGGACGTTGGGTTAGGAACTTTTTCATTAAACACAGTCGGGCAACCTGATATCAAGGGGTTTACAACTGCTGTTTTCTCAATTGGGGACGAGCAAGCTAGTATCGAGTATGATGCAATCCATCTCGCACGCAATACCGCAGGGGATAAGATCATAGTCAGGGCTAGGAAGGACAGGTATTACACCCGCGAATCATCAATCGTTGGAAAGGACATTACTTCCATTCAGCTTGGATTGTCGGGCTACATGCTTGGTAATGGCTCGAGTCTGGAGGTGTATGAGGTATGACGAAGGGGATCATCTATAACGCTCAGACTGGGTCAGTGGAGGTCGTCGATGTTACCGATGAGGAAATCGTGGGCGTCGGGCCCATACACCCAGCTCCACCCACGCTTGAGGAACGGCTGAAGGCTCTGGAGTTGCTCATGCTTGAGCAACTGTTTGGGGGTGTACCTGTATGATCGAATTCCTTGCTGTGCAGGTTCGTCTCAGCCGCGTCACGTTGGAGCAGATCACGGCGAAATTTGGCCAAGAGACTGCTGACCAAGTGGAGGCTTTGTTGAGTTAACGGAGGACGCTAACTCAATAACCAAAGGCATATGGTGACTCCAGAGCCATAAGGAGGTGGGCGCTTGGAACGTGTTATAGCGTGGCTGTCAACCGTAGGCAAGAGCCCAAGTAAAACTCTCGACCCAAGCGCGCAATATGATCCTACCCAGGGTGCTGAGGCATTTATGTCGGAGCTCTTCGGACCGTTTTACGCCTGGGATACGCCAAAGACCAACTGGACCAAGGATGATTACTACAACTACTGGGATCTGGATCGTGTCGAAGCAAACACAGAGTATCTTTCCATCATCCCAGACGTGTTCTATCCAGTTCCGGCCCTAGAGCCGCCTGTCAAAGCTAGATCACACCTCTCGCTTGACTTTTACGATAGCATGAACCGAGCGGAGCGCAACATTGATAAGCTTCGCACCTCGCTTCACACTCCGATCGGCTGGGAGCAGGTCAAGACTGACTGGCGGAGTGGGCAACCGTTCAACTACAAAGACGCAGCTCGGTTAGAGGCTAACCTGCTGCGTCTTCATGGTTTGATTGCGGCGATCATTGACGGTTTCAGATACTGCGGCGCTGTGGTATGCGGGGATGGAGGTGAGCTGTAGTGTTCAAGAGGACGATGTGGAAGGACCGTGCTGTTCAGAAGCCCAGGACATACAGACAGACAGGTAATGCTGATGGAAGCGTAACGCTCACCCCAGAACCAGGAACAATCTATGAGGCAGGAACACCAGTAAATGCGGCACAGCTAGAGCGTATGGAGCAAGGCATTTGGGATGCATACATCCAGTCTGGTGCCATGTTCCTGGAGAACGCTATCTTGTCGCTCACCGAGACAGATGGAAAGCTCAGGCAGATCGATGAGAAAGTAGCCAACGTGCTCCGTCGTAGAACCATTTTGGGGTACATCGGTGAGGACCTGACAACGGCTAGGGTAATCATCTACGCCGAAGACGGTAGCACTGTGCTGATGGACTACACGGACACACTCAGCTATTCTAACGGGGCGCTGGTGAGCGTGGGAAGGGCGGTGGCCGTGTAATGTGGCCATTATTCGGCAAGCTGCTAGGGATCGAGAAGAAGATTGAAGCCAAGCCAGAGTTCGGTGCAATAAAGCGGACAGTTGGCAAGTTCAGGAATGGAAGCGTATGGATGGCCATAATTTCTGCAGCAATAGATGCCAGCGGCAACGTATATACTGTCGGGCACGACAACTCGACGAAAACAAACAACCGTCTCAGGAAGTACGATAGCAATGGTCTGGTTGTGTGGGACATAGCTTATCCCAACTGTTCGCTTGTCTTCTTGCTTCCTGATGGCACGCTTCTTACAGGAGAGTTTGAGGGAGGGTCAGGTTCAATAAAGCAGGTCAATCCCTCTACAGGCGCTACCATAAAGGGCGCTTCTGGGGGATCCATATCTCCTCAGAGTGCCTACTACGATCCTAGTGGACCGGCGATCTATATAGGCGGAAAGACTGGTGGAGGTAACTGCGCCGCTGCCAAGATTTCCTGGCCTGCCTTCAACTTTATTTGGTCTACAAGCAATGGAGCCTCAGGAAGCGGAACGGACATATCTGGCCTCAGCGAAGGTAAGGTATATGCATTTTCCGGAGGATATGGATTGCACACCATCGATCCGTCAACTGGGGCTTACTCCACAGCACTTCCTTTGACATCTTTGTCCGGACTTCCTAGCTCTGTATTGGACCCGGTAACGAACACCGTCTATACATGCGTGTATGAAGGCCAAACAGGCGGAAGGATTTACAGGCACATGCTAGACGGAACTAATGTTGCTCAGTGGAACTTAGGCAGATCACGCAAGTATACTACGTCGTCAAATCCTTTCATTGTTGGAAAGATACTTCGTGACAGTTCTGGAGACATAATCGTATCCGTAACTAACAGCGAGGAAGACAACACGCAGGTATACAAGCTCACGAACGTGCTTGGCACACGTTGGCCGGTGGCTCTCGAAGTGCCGAGGCAAGGAGCATCAATCAACGACCTCATGTCCGTAACATCAATGGGCAACTCCATTCCTGGTGCTGGCACTGTCTTGGCTCTCGGCGATGTTGCCGTTGTAATTTGAAGGAGGGTTTGATGTGCCGAAGTTGATCTATCACGAAAGCGGTCGTGTAACTGGCATTCACTACGCGCCGCACTTGCTCACTCCAGAGGAACAGGCACAAGGTATCATGGTTGACAGCATCCCTGCGCCTACCACCGAGCCATCAATCATGATGATCGACCCCGCGACAGGAGTTATCAGCTACATCTATCCAGAGCAACCGCTAGCTAACCAAGTCAAGCTCATGCAACAGGCGCTCGATGATCTGATCTTAGGAGGTGTCATCTAATGGCCGCTTACATGGCCCAGCGTATCATCGACGGTGCGTACACCTATGCCTTCGTGATCTCTAAGCGCCCAGATCTCAAGGCAGGCATTGATGCCTACCTGGCTGAACAAGGAAGAACCGATATCATCACCGCCTAGGCGGTCTTTCTTATGCCAACTCAAGAGAGGACGTGAGTGCATGATCGCCATCCAACCTGTCACCG
>CAZINL010000092.1:844-1315 GCA_964540595.1 uncultured Clostridia bacterium | reverse complement strand
CGTATTCCAGATCGACTCCAAGAACCTGGCGATCTACCGCGAAGGCTTCAGCCTAGAGGGCTCTGCTCACCGAGTGGAGCCCTTAACCGTTCCCGACGTGCAGGCCGCAGTGGACAGCATCGCCGCCAACTACCAGCTGCCGGATCTGGATATCTATCTGTTACCGTTCACTCTCGACAAGATCAACGGCGGCTTCGTGCTGGCAGATGGCGTGACCATGCCCAGCGGCGCGATCTACATGGGCGCTCTCGACCTAGTGAGCTTCGTGAGCAGCGAGGGCGCTCTCCGATCTGCGCTGAAGACTCTGGCTCACGAGATCGGTCACGCTGTTCATGCCAAAGCGGGGATGGTGACTAGATACGGGCCGCTGCATGGGCTGTGGCTCAACTACCAGACCATGCAGCGCCATACGTTCGTGAACGACCGCTATGACAACAGCGGCGCAACGTTCTACGAAACCGTCGCGGCCGA
>CAZINL010000092.1:0-834 GCA_964540595.1 uncultured Clostridia bacterium | reverse complement strand
GCCCACGAGGCGTTCGCCGAGAGCTGGCGTATGATCTTTGCGCCAGAGTATCGCGACGTGCCCCACCGCCAAGGTCTGAACTGGCAGGCAGAAGGCTTGCGCGAGTGGATGCTGTCGCTGGCCCATGATGTCGTTACCCTGCGACCAGATCACCTATGTGCATATGAGGCCGGTCAGATCATCGAGATTGACAAAGCGCCACGGGTAGAGGATGGAAGGACGCTAATACCACTTCGGGCAGTGTTGCAGCTACTTGGTCACGGCGTCCACTGGGACGGGGAGAGTATCATCATCACAAAGCGGTAGGCTGACACATCGGGTGACCGCCTGCATCATGGGTAGCGAAGGGGGAGGGCTCATTGGACGTGCCAAAGGAAATCATGGATCTGAGAGAGGGGCAAGCGGCAATGAAGGCGGATATCGCGAATTTGGAGGGGCGATTTGACGTCCATGAGAAGCGCCAGAACGGTTCCATCCAAAGGATCGAGGAGAAGTTGGAGAGCGCTCGAAGTCTGATGATGGGGTTGATGGGCAGCGCAATCCTATCGTTGGTTCTCCTCATAGCAAACCTAGTGGTGAAGAGATGACCAGGCTAATCAAGGTTATCAAGAACGGTTGCCAGATGGGGCCATACCGTGAGCCTGATAGCGTGGCCTTCTTGATTGCGAACTGGCTGACCAGCGGCCAAGGTGAGATGACCATCCGGATCCACGAGGATGTCGAGCAGGATCTCGCCTGGCTGCATGTCGCCATCGATACGGGCCACGGCGGAGCAGATCCGGGGGCTGTGGATGGCATCAACCCAGCTGAGGGTGATGAAGTGCACACGGTCGA
>CAZINL010000091.1:0-12047 GCA_964540595.1 uncultured Clostridia bacterium | reverse complement strand
TGCTCTTGTGGATGTATGAGCACTGTCCGGAGATCTAGCAGACAAGGATCGATTCAAAGTAATGAGGCTGAGCCCTTTCCTGGCTCAGCCTCATTCTTGTTTCGGTCCAGCGGCTACTGGCTAATTGTCAATACTCCATCCTTCTCATTCACGGTGGCCTTCAGCACCTGTTCGGCGAAGTTGGCGGGGACGTAGGTGGTGTCGTCCTTGACGACTGGAGCCGTGCCGAGACGGATCAGCATCTTGGCGAAGCTGTAGTTGTCCTGGCCGATGAAGACTTGGGTCCACTGCGCCCCGCGGAAGATCTCCACCATCTGTGACCCTTCGTACCAGTTGACCTGGTAGCCCAGGCCCTCGCAGACCTTGCGTAGCGGGATCATCTTAACCCCTAGCTCATTGACAGATGGCGTGACCACCACATGGCGGCGGACTGGCTCTTCGCTCACTTCCTCTTGCTGTTCTTCCTTGAGTAGGTCCTTCAGATCAGCCATGGGGATGCTGAATTCCGGTATGCCGGTGGCACCGGGTGCGATCTCGTATTTGGGGAAGACAATCACTAGCTTATCATCTTGGAGATAGAACCCTTGAGTGGCGGTGATACCATGGAAACCCATCTTGCCTTCGAAGTAGGATGAGGGCATCCCTGCCAGCCGAACTTTGATCTCGTCAGCGATTTTGGCGTTGATCACCGACTGATAATCGGCATCGTCCTTGAAGAACTCAGCCAGCGTTGGGATGATGCGGTTTTCGTCGGTGTCGATATTGTAGGTGGTTCGCGTCGGCAGACCGTTGGCCCCACCGAGATAGCTGTACTGGTCGACGGTGAAGGAGAGGATCGCCCCTGTCGACTTGACCTCAAAATCCATCATCAGCTCCCCGGGCCGGACGGGCCAGCCGTTGGCCTTGGCGTAGGCGGCCATCTCCTCAAGGTTCTTCTTGGCCTCGGCGATAACCTTCTCAGCCTCCGCCATGCGCTGCTGATTGAACTCAGCCTGGAACTGCAGATCACTTAGGCCTGCGAGGTGCGGGATGCGCATCTTGACGGTGATCAGATCGGTGGTTTCATTGATCTCCTTGGCAGTTAGCCCCGCGCTGATCTCAATCGGGGCGGAGATGGGGACCGGAGTGGCGGTGGCGGCGGTGGTGGTGACAGCCACCGGGTTCGCCAGAACCTGGCTTCCGCCGCTGAGTAGGGCTGACGCGACGAGCATGGCAGTGATCGCTCTTCTCTGCATGGATAATGACCTCCTCTGTGAGTTGTCGTGGTGGTAGTACTTCCTTATCTCTAGTCTAGGCGGAAGCAAGCGAGGGATGGTTACGAAGCGGTAACAGTTGCCTAGAGTTTGTGCTTATCTGCCTACAGTCAGGCAGTGGCCGTCAATAGGTTGACGACTGCCGGCGCGAATTGTTCCCAAAATTGTGCCCCCGATAGATGCGAAAGCCTGCAACACGGTCGTCGTGCTGCAGGCTCTTTGTCATCTTCATCTTTAGCCGTCTGCGAACAGACCGGCGGCTATCGCGTTCCGGGGGGCTATCTGCTGACACTGATCTCCTTCAAATCACTACCATCGATCCTGAGATACTTGGACACGCCCACCGAAGGTTGGGCCGTCATCGGTTCATCGGACCTGCGTTCGGCATAGTTTACGGTGATGATGCCTTCATGGATAGAGATAGTCTGAGGTGCAATTCTGTCGCCCAGAAGAATGGCATTGGTGCCCGCATACTGTTCGCCCGCCGGGTCTTTCACGGCTGCTGCGACATAATAAAAGGTTCCGCTCCCGCCTCCACTGTGGGTCAAGATTACGGCTGCATCCTCTTGGCCGTCGTTGTTAAGATCGCCAACTACTGGTTCTCCCCAGATCATGGTCGTGACCTTGCTCGCTGACCCAGGCGCAGCCTCCCGTTCGTGCTTGCCATTGATCAACTTAACCGACTCGCTCTCCAGCTCGTAGGTTGTGTTCATGATATCAGCGACGCGTACAAACGTCTGATCAAGGTTTGGACCCCACTTCAGCCGATCGTCACTGAGCTCATAAGTGATGATCTGTTCGACCTGCGTAACATCTTTTCTGTTGCTGATGATCTTAACTTGGTTCTCCGCGAGGATCTCTATCGTAGCGACATACTGACCA
The DNA here is from genome assembly GCA_964540595.1 of uncultured Clostridia bacterium. Taxonomy (GTDB): domain Bacteria; phylum Bacillota; class JAAYKD01; order JAAYKD01; family CAYOCI01; genus CAYOCI01. The sequence continues at coordinate 9,912 of CAZINL010000091.1, read as the reverse complement.
TTGTGATAGAGCTTCCCGTCGCTAGTCACCCTCATGATGGAGTTTGCACGGTCCTCCGCGCGCCATGTGCCAACGATCGGGTGTGATCCTAGTCTAATCCCCGCCTTGGTGTCGATGGTGACCGTCTGGTTAGCTTCGTCCCAGTTCACATCGGCACCAAGTAACTCAGCCATGGCTCTCACGGGGAGATACGTTCTCCCGTTGTAGGTGATGATCGGCTGTCCCTCAATCAAGGCGGCCGGGCTGCCGTCATGGAGCAAACGAATATTGGGGTTGATGGCTGCTGTGATCGTCTTGATCACACTCTCTGCGCCGACTGAGTAGGATGTGAGACAGAGCGTTAGCAAGGCAATCGATAGAACCAGGACTGATTTGTGGGATCTCATGGCCATACCTCCTACCATCTAATGAGTGAAGAGCACTTGAGCCCATACTAAGACATCCCAGGCAAAAAAGGGTAACAAAAGAGTAACACCATCTCAGGATTGACTTGACCACAAATGTGCAACTTTGGTGTAAATATCATTTACCGTTTTGTTACCCTTGCGTAATCGCGGTGGCCTACAATGGCGTCATACACGACACCACGAAGGAGCGCGTTTACCATGATCGGGTTAACCACAGAGACTAGAGTCAACCAGAGCAGAGTGCAAAAACGCAGGCGTAGGTCTAGGCTATTGCTGCTGTCGATCATGATCATCCTCATGCTGGGGTTCCTAGGCATGGGTATAGCGAGAGCATTCCAGAACGAGCCACCAACCAGCCAGCCCATGATCCCATCGACCACCGAAACACCTGCGGATACTGCACCTGACAACGGCGCAGCGATGCGCCCCAAACGTTTCAATATCTTGGTGATGGGTGTGGATCAACGTCCAGGTGATAGCGGCCGATCGGATACCATGGTGGTGGTCTCGGTGGGAGAGAGCGGACAGCCCATGGTCATGTCCATTCCTCGTGACACACGGGTCAATATCCCGGGACATGGCTTGGACAAGGTTAACCATGCTTATGCCTATGGCGGAGCTGAGCTATCAACCAAAGTGGTCAGCGAGCTACTTGGCATCCCGTTGGACGGCTATCTGACCGCGAATCTGAATCTCTTCGAGCGCACTATCGATCTGTTGGGCGGGGTTCCCATGGAGGTCGAAAAGCGTATGGTCTACGTTGATCCCGATCAGGACTTGGTGATTGATCTCCAGCCTGGCCTGCAGCGGCTGGACGGAGACAAAGCGATGCAGTATGTCCGCTATCGCTCGGATGGTCTGGGTGACCTCGGGCGAATCGAGCGTCAGCAAAAGTTCCTGCAAGCCTTGGCCAAAGAGGCCATGGCGCCGAGGAATGTTGTCCGCTTGCCGGCCCTAGTAAAAGAGATCTTCGCCAGTGTCCAGACCAACTTGAGCCTGCCTGAAGTTCTCAAGGCGTTGACTATGGGCATCAAGAGCTACAATAACGGTATCAAAGGCGCAGCGGTTCCTGGACACGCCGATTACATCGATGGTATTAGCTACTACATTCCAGACCGCGACGCGTTGACCAAGATCATCCAGGAGAGCCTAGATTACTAGTGGTGAAGGGCAGCGATCGTAACTGTCTTGTTACTCCCATTGTCTCAAGGTCGGTTACAATGAGATCATAGGAAGTGTAGGATCGAACTCCTTGCGGTCGATCTCGTGCCGCAGTAGTGTATCCGTTTCTTGAGATCATGGAGGTGATTGCGTGACTCGACAACCAATGCGGCAGAGCCGCAAAAATATCGGAAGCGGATCGCCGCCGAGGGCGTGCGACCGCGAGATGCGGCAGAGCCGCAGGAACTTAGGATGCAGATCGCCGCTTGCGCGTGCGACTGCGTTGAAGACCGCGTTGCTTATTGGATTGGTTATGAGTCTACTAATGGGGTGTCGGCTGCCCGTTCTGCCGACACCCCTGGTCAAGGCCCCCAAGCTACCGGTCAATCAAGCTGAGCTGCAACAGGTAATCCAGCCCTTTCTCCCCGAGGGGGCCAAGCTGACCATCCCCATCCGCCCGCAGAGCAGTAGTGCCGTCTGGCCCGTTGATCTGAATGGGGATGGGATAGCGAATGGTGCCTTAGCATTCTACAAGAAGACCGATACCAATATGGAGCTGGGCGTACTAATCTTAGAGAAACTCGGGGATCAGTGGCGGCTGCGCGATCATATCAAGGAGATAGGGCGTGACTTTGACTATGCGCTCTATACCGATCTGAACGGTGATCGTGCTCCCGAACTGCTGTTGGGTTGCAGCGGAGGGACCAAAGGCACGACGGCCGGCATGAACAACGACCTGACCATCTACACCAATCAGAGCGGCAAGCTGGTCGGCGGTCAGCGCCTCCCCTACATCGACATGGCCACGGGTGATCTGAACGGTGACCAACGGTCGGAGATCGCAATCATGAGGCGATCTGAGCAGCAGTCCTATGTGACGCAGGTTACGGTCCATCACTACGTGGATGGTAGTGTTAAGGAAGCGGCCCAATTCGAGCTCGATGGCTATCCCTCCTCGCTCACCATCGGTGGAGCCACCAAAGACAGACAGGGGTTGTTCGTTGAGCTGGGCATGGGGGCCCATTCGGCCAAGACGGTGCTGGTGTTACTGGAAAACGGGCTCTGGCAGCGCCTCTTCGAGGGGCTTGATGCTCCGACTTTCAAGGCCTACCCCCTTGGCAGCGGTGATCTCAACGGCGACGGGATCGTCGAGATCGGCAAACAGGTGGCACCACCGGGGACCGAGAGGCTGGCCATGGTACAGATCCCCTGGTATGAAGAGTGGTTTCAGTGGGATGGTCAGAAGGGACTGCGATCGGTCATGTTCTCCTACAGCGATTACCTTGATCGCTATCGCCTGGTCATCCCAGCAGCTTGGCAGCAGAGCGTTACCGCCGAGCGTAAGGAGAGTGACGGCGTTCGCCTGATCGATTTCTTCCAGATCGGTTCGGCCAAGGAACGGTTGGCCCCGCTCTTGACCTTGCGCTCTGTCCCGAAAGCCTCATGGCCGGCAGAAGAACAGCGGCACAAAGCCAGCAGCCAGCGCTATCTGACCTTAGGAGAAAACGGCGACAAGGTGATCGTTGCCCTGATACCTGCGGAGCCAACCCATCTGACCAGCACCCAGCTCGAGGATTACCGGCGTCTAGCTCTGGGTGAGGCACAACTGCGAGCTGACTTTTCGATTCTGCCGCGCTGACCGCAAAGATAGGCTCAGAATGGAGGTGCTGCGAGTGGCGAAGGTTCTCATCCTCGACGATGAGGCGTCGATCCGGGGTTTTGTCCATGTGAATCTCAAGCGCAGCGGTTTTGGGGTGATCGAGGCAGAGAGCGGCGAACAGGCGCTGCAGTTGGTGAAGAACCACCGCGATATCGCCATCGCGCTGCTCGATGTCATGCTGCCCGGCATCGATGGCTTCGCCGTCTGTCGAGAGCTGCGCAATCAATACCCGGCCATGGGAATCATCATGCTTACCGCCAAGGGGCAAGACCAAGACAAGGTCGCGGGCCTGAGCTTGGGGGCCGATGATTACGTAGTCAAGCCCTTCAGTCCGACAGAGCTGGTGGCGCGCGTCCAGGCGCTATGGCGGCGGTTGAGCACATTGCCGACGGATGCGGCTCAGGTGGATCAGCTCGCCAGCGGTCCCTTTGTCATTCGCCTCAAGGAGCGAGCGCTCTACAAGGACTCGCGCCCCATCGCTCTTACCCCCCGGGAACTGGAGATCATCGTCTACCTGATCGAACATCAGAACCAGGCGGTCAGTCGTGACCAACTGCTCAATGAGATCTGGGGCCAGCACTATGTCGGTGATCCCAAGGTGGTAGATGTCAACATGCGGCGTATTCGGGAGAAGATCGAGGACGATCCGGCCCACCCACGCTACATCGAGACGATCTGGGGATACGGTTACCGCTGGCGGAGGGAGAGCCCATGTCAGGGTTAAGACGACGCCTGCTCGGGCACTATGGCCTAATCATCACGGTGACCGTGGTGGTGCTGGAGATGGTCTTCCTCCTGACCGTCCGCCAATACTACTACGGTACCGCCGAGCATCTACTGCGCCAGCGGGTGACCCTAGCTGCCAGCTTCTATGGCCGCTTTGCCGAAGGCCAGTGGTTAGCCGATAGGGGGCGCTCGTTGATCGATAGTGTGAGTGCCAGCGAAGAGGCGGATGTGCAGGTGCTCGATTGGAGCGGCAGAGTGGTGGTCAGTTCGCGGGGCTTCATCCCCGATCAACCGATCAAGACCACAGACTTCCGCGTCGCCATGGGGGGCGATGTCGGAGGCTGGATCGGCCGCGATGCGCTGACGGGCGAGCGGGTCCTCGCGGTCTCCAGCCCGCTCATAGGTGGGCAGCAGACCATCGGCGTCCTGCGCTATCTAGTCTCGGTGGAGGAGATCGATGACGTGGTAACGACGATCTCCATCTACAGTCTCCTCATAGGGGCGCTGGTGATCGGGCTCAGTCTACTGCTCAGTCTGCCATTAGCCAAGAGCATCATTGATCCCGTGCAGGAGCTGACCCACGCTGCTGATCGCCTGGCCGAAGGTCAGCGCGATGTGCGGGCGCAGTCCAGTTCGGACGATGAACTGGGCCACTTGGCAGAGGCGTTTAACCATATGGCCGATGAGATCACGGCGGCGGAGAAGATGAAGAATGACTTCATCTCGTCCATCTCCCATGAACTACGCACCCCGCTGACTTCCATTAAGGGCTGGAGCGAGACCATCGCTACTGGTGACTTGGACGACCAGCGGGAAACTCGTCAGGGCTTGCAGATCATCACCCAGGAGACCGATCGTATGATCCGCTTGGTGGAAGAGCTACTCGACTTCTCACGCATCCAATCAGGTCGGGTCACGCTCGCCAAGGTGCCGGCCCCGCTCAACCGGTTGGTCGAGCAGGCTGTGGGCCAGATGGGCATTCGCGCCGCTGCTCAGCAGGTGGATTTGGTGTCGGATCTAGATCCCGATCTGGGTCTAGTCAGCGTGGATATCGACCGCTGGCAGCAGGTCCTGATCAATCTCCTGGACAATGCGCTGAAGTTTACCCCTGAGCATGGTACCATCACGGTTCAGACGCGCTGCTGCGGTGATCAGGTAAGAATCCAAGTCGCGGATAATGGAGCTGGGATCAGCCAAGAGGACCTACCCAGCGTCACCACGAAGTTCTACAAAGGGGCCAGTCGTAAGGCTGGCAGCGGGCTGGGCCTCTCCATTGTGGATGAGATCGTACGCCTGCATGGTGGTGAGCTGCTGGTCGAGAGTGAGCTAGGGAAGTGTACAACGGTTACGGTGACGCTGCCTAACGGTGGTTCCTCCGTGCCAGGATCATCTCATGTAGGTAACGCTTGGTGATCTGTCCCTCAGACCGCCCGTTAACTAGCTCGCGGATGCAGGCAAACAACCGCTCCCGATTGTCCGGATCCAGGGTAATGTGCGTCGAGTAGGTCGAGAGCAGGTCGATATACCGGTCCGCATCGTAGGTCTCTTCGGTGGTGAAGCGACGGATGATCGGCTGTTCGAATAGTCCGCAGGCTTCGAGTTCGCTGGTGTCAGGGACGATCTCTTCGACTCGTGGCAGGGAAAGACCGACAGGGGTACCGGGCATGAACTGCTCATAACAGCGCTGTGACCGAGCAAAGAAGCCTTCGTCTCCGCCCGCCACGTGGAGGTAGTTAATGATGGCCAGGTATCCCCCGGTCCGTAGCACCGAAGCTGACTTGGTGTAGCGCAGATCTGGGTCCAGCCAGTGCCAGGCCGTGGCGGCCATGACGAGGTCAAAGGACTCCACAGGCGGATGCCACTCCTCGAAAGCGGCTACCTCGATCGTAACAGCGGGGAAGTCCGCTAGCTTTCGTCTGGCAACCTCAGCCATGGCGTTGCCCAGTTCCACTCCTACCACCTGACAGCCGCGCTTGGCGATCTGTTGTGTAGCAAGCCCTGTACCGGGACCGATCTCGAGAACCCGCGCCCCTGGTGCCAACTGTGCTCGGTTGAACAGCTCGTCAAAGAGCTGCTCGGGATAGTGGTTGCGGGCGCGGTCATAGAGCTCCGCCACGCCGTTAAAACTCGCGCGCTTCTCATCACCCATGCAAATCACCTCAGCATCGTTAGTCTGTCCTGCTCTGTTCGGCAGCCTTAGCTCTTGGCCCTGTTATGGATCCATAACAGGCTCTGTAGCAACAACTGTACCAAACTGACTGTTGAGGCAGCAACCCAACCGCCGAGCGCTGTCGGTGCAGAAGAGGGCGTGAGCACCGTCAAGAAGGTGCTCACGCCCTAATCATAGTTAAAGCGCCTGATATTACTCAGCACCACCGGCAGCGTCCACGGCCAGCACCTGAGACTGAACCTGACTGGCTGACACCTGCTTGGCGAAGTAGGCGGCCACTAGGATGGCCGTCAGCCCACCAACCAATTTGCCTACCACCACCGGAACAATCATGCTTTCGTTGGCGCGGGCGACGAAGCCTAAGTTTCCTGCCAACATGAACGAGGCGCTGACAGCGAAGGCCATGTTGATGATCTTGCCCCGCGGGTCCATCTCTCTGACCTTCATGAACATCGGCACGCTATTGGTGAGCGTCAGGACCAGCCCCATGGCGGCGGTCGGATTGATCCCCATCAGGGCCCCAGCCCGCTCCAGGTGCCTGCCTAAGGTGCGCTTGATAAAGTGGACCATGGGCAGCGCCCCAGCCAACATCATGGCGATCGCGCCAACAGTAGAGATGGCCTCGCTAACCGGGTTCATCCCCTTAATGACAACGAAGCCGGTTAAGGCCTCGATGATCGCTGCTGCCACCCCGATCGTGGTCACAATGGTAACTCCCTGCCCCAGGGCCGTAAAGCCCTTGATCATCCGATCCGGTATTCTCGCCAGGCCGAAGGAGATGAGCAGGGCGACGATCAAGGTCGGCGCGAGGTTTCGCAGCAGCATGCCAAGATCGTAGCCAGCCATGATCCCGCCGACGAGACATCCCACCGGGATGGTGACGATCCCCGATAGAATCCCCTTGGCCAAAAACGGATAGTCGGAGCGGTCGACCATCCGCAGCGAGAAGGGGATGGTAAAGGCGATGGTCACCCCCATCATCGAGCCGTGTAGCAAACCGGAGAAGGTGCCAACCGCCGGTGAACTGGACATGGCCATGGCGAGATCATAGCCGCCCATATCATAGGCCAGGATCGTCGAGGCGAACATCGCCGGATCGGCGCCAAATAGAGCATACAACGGCGTAATGATAGGTTTCAGCACGGACGTCAGCACCGGCGCCAGGGAGAGGATACCGACCAGACCAATCGCCAGCGGCCCCATAGACATGAACCCCTCGTCAAACTCCTTGCCATAACCGCGCTTGTTGCCGAGGATCTTGTCCACGGCCCCAACCCCCATGAAAAAGACCATGATATAAACAATCAGCTTGTTGATATTCATCAGTGACCCCCATCGAGTTATCCATCATATTATACAGGAGTCCTGTTCTTGTGGTAAGATGTACAGAATGAGCCTAGTATTGGACGAAAACTTAGCTAAGTGGAGGTTTGTTGTCCGTGCATATGAGCATTAGAAAGTTGACCTATACCGCAATCCTAGTCGCTTTGGCAATGATCATCCCATTGCAGTTCGGTTTCCTGAAGATCGTTATCCCCCCCTTTACGGCAACCTTGGCATCGCACGTCCCAATGTTCTTGGCCATGTTTCTGGGCCCGTGGGTGGCTGCGGCTGTTGGGCTGGGTTCGGCGGTCGGTTTCTTCTTCACCTCCCCGGCCGTTGTGGCAGCTAGAGCGCTGATGCATGTTCTCGTTGGGGTAGCCGGCGCGGTACTGTTGGCAAGGAAGGTTGCTTTCCCAGTAGTCGTGCTGCTTACGGCACCTCTGCATGGGATGCTTGAAGCCATCGCTGTCATACCGTTCGGCTTTACATGGGATAAGATTCTGGTGGTCGTTGGCGTAGGCACTATCCTGCACCATCTGGCCGATGGCGTGATCGCCATGGCACTGACCAAGAGCCTATCCAAGACCGGTCTTTTCAAATAAACCAGTAATAAGTAAGCAACGAGAGGCAACTGCCAAGCAGTTGCCTCTCGTTGTCTACATCCCATTAACAGGTGGCTTGTGGGCTTCGTACTCAACGGGAGCTAGGCCTTCCACTTCGTGTACAGCTCCGCCACCACCTGCTCGATCGGGGCCTTACGGATCTCGATATCGGCGATGCCATCGATCTGGGCGATCTGCGCCAGCATCTCCTTGATCGGCACCACGCGCGTGTCAAACTCGTATTCGTAGACGGTGCGATCCACCGCGACCAACGTGCCATGGCTGAGCTCAGGCGGGGTCTGACCGAGCAGGGTGAGGCGGATGCGGCAGAGGCTGCCCGTCAGTTCACGCAGCTGGTCGAAGCTGCCATCGAAGGCCAGCTCGCCTTTCGAGAGCAGCACGATCCGCTGAGCCATCTCCTCCAGGTCGTCCATGTCATGGCTGGTGACGACGATGGTGGTGCCCTGCTCGCGATTGATTAGCTTCAGGAAGTCGATCATCTGCCGCTTGGCCAAGACGTCGAGTCCCAGGGTGGGCTCGTCGAGGAAGATCAGCTCGGGATTATGCAAGAGCATCAGGGCGAGATCGGCTCGCATCCTCTGCCCGAGGCTCAGTTCTCGCGCAAAGGTCTTGAGGAGATCGCCGAGATCGAGGAGCTCGGTGACTAGAGCGAGCCGTTCGTGGTAGACCCGCTCAGGGATATTCCAGACCGCCTTCTTCCACTCGAAGCTCACTGACACCGGGTGGTCCCACCAGAGCTCTGTGCGCTGGCCGAAGACCACCCCGATCCGGTTCATCAGCTCCACCCGGGAGCGCTCGGGGCTTAGCCCCAGGACCGAGACCTGGCCGCGGCTGGGCTGCATGATCCCAGAGAGGATCTTGATCGTAGTACTCTTGCCAGCTCCATTGGCGCCGGCATAGGCGACAAACTCACCTCTGTGGATGGTCAGCGAGAGGTTCTTTAGCGCGCTAACGACCCGTTTCTCGGGTCGGATCAGGTTCTTAACCATATCGCGCCAGCGCCCGCTTCTCTGCCACTGAACAAACTCCTTGTCGACGTGGCTGAGGCTAACGGCGGTGGCCGCGGGCGTGGTAACGTGTTGAGCCGTACTTGGCATAGTGTTTCAACCCCTTCCGGAAGACTGTGGTTGCGCCGAGGGCAAGGGTCATGGTAACGACGAGGGCTAAGTAGCTTGGCAACCCGAGCGGCGTACCTAAGATCAAGTTAGAGGGAAACCACGCGGTCAGGCCGACCGGGATCACCGTGCATAGGACGAGCTTGGCTCCCAGAGACAGGCCGCCGATGGGGAAGGTCTGCAGCGCACCGAAGAGGCCGATCGATGTGGTCGAGATCTCCTCGCCGGCGACCGGGGCATAGAAGGCTAAGGACCCGGTGACGTAGGAGAAGCTGAGGATAACCGTCACGGACCCCCCGATACTGACCGCCAACAGCAGCAGACCCTTCAGCCCCAGGTTGAGCGTCAACCTCTGCAGGGCCAGAGTGGTTATCCCGATCCCGCAGAGCAGCTTGCTGTTGCCGGAGATGGGGATGAAGCCTTCGGTGAGAAACTGCATCCATAGCGGGACAGGCTGGATCAGGCAGTGGTCCAGCTGACCGCGGCCGACGACGCGACTTATAAAGGCGACATTACTCATCCCAAAGAACATCGAGATGACCCCATCGACCAGACAGGCGTAGCCCAGCATGAAGAGGATCTGATCCTTGGACATACCACCGATGCTGCCAAAGCGCTCGGCGATCAGGAAGACGCCGGCGATGGCAGATAGATTGCCAATGATATCCGCTACGATATTGGCTAGACAAAGCTTGGTGTCGCGCAGGAACCACAGCAGGTCCATCTT
>CAZINL010000090.1:8394-12126 GCA_964540595.1 uncultured Clostridia bacterium | reverse complement strand
CTCCCCACCTGCTGCAGACTGCCAATCTCGGCCTTGCCTGCGGCCAAGACCTCCGGTAGCCTTGAGTTGGGAATCGCCATCCGCGCCGGACGACCAATGGCGTGTTCTGGATCTAGACCCAGCAGCCGAGATGCTTCGGGGTTGATCAGCGTGATCTTCCCCTCCTGGTCCACCGCCACGACCCCGTTCTGGACATAGTCGAGAATCGTACGCAACTGCTGAACGCGCGCCCGTTCTGCCCGACGGGCGTCGACCAGCCGCTCGGCCTCACGATAGGCGCTCAGGATCGCCTCCTTACCCGACCGAACCAGGACCGCCTTCAAGCCATAGCGCTGTGCGGTTTGCGTGGCCACCGTATCGCCGATAATGACCTGGATGCCATCATCCGCCATACAGCGAATAATCCCATCACACTCGCTATGTTGGGCCCATTCCTTGACCTGCAGTTCGGTGAGGTTGAGGATGGATTTGACGCGATCAGCACCATAGACCACGTTGCGGAAGCCTGCGACCCCCATGGGAAGACCATATCTAGCACCCTTCTCAATCGCCTCGAGGACGTCGTAAGCCGTCACAGAGACCTCCACCACCGGAATATCCTGCTGGAGCTCGCGCAGCGCGAGGACGACCCCGCCACGAGTGATGATGACATCAACACCCTGACGTTTGGCCACCGCCAGCAGTCCGATAGCGTCGGGTAGATTTGCCACCAGGATGGGAATATTATAGCCAAGATCACGGTTGATCTGGGTAGCTTCCTGAGCGAGATCCGCATAGGGAGCTATAAAGAGAATATTGCGCATCAGGCGCCCCCCCACATTCAGGATGTCGAATCCAGTCGATTGCCTCCATTTTAACATAAAATCGCCAATCTGGACAGGATGCCTAAGTCCTAGGTCACCGAGGATGTATATTAATCCACCATCGTGCAGGGGAACTTAGTGATCGCGACGAAGATTCTGCTGTTATGCTCGACCGTATCCCTGGCATCGCTGGGGATGCACAGATAAGGAGGAACCCCCATGATCAACCAAGATCGTATGGTCAAAGAATTCATTGAGTTGGTTCAGATCGACAGCCCCAGCCGTCAAGAGCGGCAGATGGCCGATGCTCTGAAGGTCAAACTGGCTGAGCTGGGCCTCACTGTCACCGAAGACCAAGCGGGTGTGCCGATCAACGGTACTGCGGGCAACGTCATTGGCCGACTGGCTGGCAGCGTCAAGAGCGCTCCGGTGATGCTCTTCGCCGCTCATATGGACCGCGTTGAACCCGGCAACGGGATCAAGCCAGTCGTGAAGGGCGACACCATCTACAGCGACGGGACCACCATCCTCGCCGCTGACGATGTCGCTGGTGTGGTGCAGATCCTCGAGGCGATCCGTCATCTCCAGGAGGGCAAGGTCGCCCACGGTGACGTGGAGGTGCTCTTCACCATCTCTGAAGAGGGCGGGCTCTACGGGGCCAAAGGTCTAGACCGTCAATCAGTCAAAGCCGAGATGGGCTTCTTCCTCGATGGCGGCGGTGATGTCGGCACGATCATCCCCCAAGCCCCCGCTCAGAGCAAGATCAATGTCACCATGAAGGGAAAATCAGCTCATGCGGGCATCGCCCCTGAGACCGGCATCAACGCCATCCAAGTCGCCTCCCATGCCATGGCCAATATGAAGATCGGGCGTATCGACGCCGAGACCACTGCCAATATCGGTATCATCTCCGGTGGCCAAGCCACCAATATCGTCTGCGAGCAGGTGGAGATTCGCTGCGAAGCCCGCAGCCGCAACCAGCAGAAGCTGGAGGCGCAGGTCAAGCATATGGTCGATGAGTTCGAAAAGGCTGCCCGCCGTTTCGGCGCCACCGCTGAGATCGTAGTCGAGCAGAGCTACCCGGCCATGAATCTCACCGAAGCAGACCCGATCGTCGACCTGACCGTGGCTGCGGTCAAGCGCATGGGCCTCACCCCCACCCTCACCCCCACTGGTGGCGGCAGCGATGGCAATATCTTAAACGGCAAGGGTCTCCCCTCTATCGTCCTTGGCATCGGAATGGAGAACGTCCACGGCAAGAGCGAATCAGTCAAGATTGAGCAGCTGGTCAAAGGCGCTGAGCTGGTGGTAGCGATTGTCGAAGAGGCAGCCAGCCGCGCGTAAGCGACCCGCGGTCCAGTGCTTGATCTCCCTCAAGAACCCTGCAAAATCTGGGAACCCTATGAAGATGGGGTTCCCATTTTCGTTTCTTCTTGGCATACTTATTGCGTATGTACTTTGTAGCCCATACGTTGGGCGTTGACCTCGGGCGGGTTGAAACCCGCCCCTAAAGGACTCGTTCTACTGCTGATGCAGTAGAACGCTAGGAGGTGATTCCCATGCGCGCCGCCGATCATCCAGATTATCAGCACGAAGAGACACACCTGCGCGCCATCATCGAGCGCATCCGTGCGCTCCACGGCACGCTCGGGAGCCGCGAGATCGAGGCGGCATCTGGCTTGGCTGAGATCCTTGAAGGTGCCGCCAAGCCCGAAGACCTCGATATGCTCCAACAGCAGCAACTGCAGAGCATCAACAAGCGCGCTCTGCTTCGTCTGGCGGAAAAAGACCCCTACTTTGGGCGGGTCGACTTGACCACCCTTGACTATCTCTTCAACCACAACCTAAGCTTCGAAAAGATCGCCACCGAGCGTTCTCCGGGAGCGGAGAAGATCACGGAGAATCGGCGCGACTCCGTCTATATCGGCAAGATCGGGGTAGAGAACGAGCAGACCGGCGAGCAGGTGATCATCGATTGGCGCGCTCCGGTCGCTGATCTCTACTACGCCGGCTCCACGGGACGGACCTTCTTCCATGGGCCGTACGGCCCGGTGAACTGCGACGTTCACCTGCTGCGCCGTTTTATGGTCGACGATGGCCACCTCGCCGAGATCTCCGATGTTGAGGACGACGGCGGCGGGGTCGACGATTACCTGCTCGCCCGCTTGCAGCAGAACGCCGACACCGGGATGAAGGATATCGTCTCCACCATCCGCCAGGACCAGAACGAGATCATCCGCATGACCCTCGGGCAGCCGGTTATTGTGCAGGGGGTCGCTGGCAGCGGTAAGACCAGCGTTGCTCTCCACCGTCTCTCCTATCTGCTTTACGCCAACAAGGGACGGATCTTCCCCGAGGATACCCTGATCCTCACCCCCAGCCAGCTCTTCTTCGGCTATATCGCCTCGGTCATGCCGGGGCTCGATATCAAGCGCTGCCGCCAATCCACCTTCACCGACCTAGCGCTGCGCGAGCTGGGGTTGAAACTGCAGATCACTAGTCCCAATCAGACCATGGCTCAGCTGTGCCGCACCAACCGCAGCGCAGAACAAGCAGCTGAATGGGCGCGGCTGCTGCCCGCCCGACGGGCCAAAGGGTCGTTGGCGCTGCTCGCTGGTCTGGAGCGCTACCTCGACTTTCTCTCAGTCTGCGCCCTGCCCGAGGGCGATGTCCGCGTCGGCAAGATCATCCTAGTCGATCGCCGCACCATCGAGGAGCGCTACCACGACCTGCGCCACCTGACGCTGCAGCGGCGGGTCGATGAGATGAAGAAGTGGCTGACCCGGACGATCAAGCCTGCCGTGACCAAGCGGATCGCCGAGATCCGCGAGCGCTATGAACGCTCCTTGGAGCGGGTCAGGCGCGGCCGCTCGTTGCGTGACGAGCATCTGCCCAACCCCGAAGCGATCCGGGTCATCAACGAGCGCGA
>CAZINL010000090.1:5986-8384 GCA_964540595.1 uncultured Clostridia bacterium | reverse complement strand
GCGCGATCTAGCCATCGCCCAGCTCCAGGAAGGCGCCAAACAAGCTGTCAATGAGTTCCGCAAGCAGATGCCCACCCGCCTCGACGTGTTGGGTATCTACCGTCAGTTCATCGCCACCCCCGAGCTGCTGGGCGAGTTTGCCCCGGAGCTGGACCACGAGACTATTAGCGGTCTTGCCACCTTGGCCGACACACCCACCAAGAGCAAGCTGGAGCAGGAGGACCTCGCCCCGCTGCTCAAGGTCCACGAGCGCATTAATGGCCTGACTCACGCTTTCATCCACGTGGTGATCGACGAGGCCCAAGATCTGAACCCAGCCGAGCTGGCCATGATCCGGCGCTGGCTGGGCGGCGGCAGCTCCATGACCGTGGTCGGTGATCTGGCGCAGGGGATCTACCCCCACCGCGGGCTAGACGATTGGCGCGTGCTCAGCGACCAGATCCTCGATGGCAAAGATATCTACTTCCGCGAGATGCGGCGCAGCTACCGCAGCTCCGCCGAGATTATTAACTTGGCCAATGAAGTACTGAAGCTGGACCCCGCCGCTCCGGCGCCATCGCAGGCAGTCCGCCTCACCGGACACAAACCGGAGCTAATCGAGATCAGCGACGCGAGCCACAAAGCCATCGCCAAGCGGCGCGTCGAGTTGGTGCGCGAGGCACTGCAGCGTTACAGCGCCGAAGCGTTCAAGTCGGTGGCGGTGATCGTCAAGACTCATGAGCTGGGCCGCGAGCTGCATAAGCAACTGGCCGACGAGTTCGCAGGACGGCTAGCGCTCGTCCTCGAGGAAAGCGACCACTACGACTCGCCGCTGGTGATCATCCCCACCTATCTGGCCAAAGGCCTGGAGTTCGACGTGGTCATCATCCCCGACGCCGACGCCGAGACCTACGGCGACAACCCCTTCGACCAGCGCCTACTCTACGTCGCCATGACCCGCCCTCTGCACCGACTGACCATTCTCCACAGCGGCGATCTGACCAAGTCGTTGGCGGAAGTTGGACATGGGGACGGTTCTCTTGTCCAGCGCTCTTGAGCGCAAACACAAGCCCGCAGCGTCGCTGCGGGCTTGCCTATTCCTGTTCCACTACCTACCGGAGAAATACTCCGTAAACTCCTTCTTCAGATCAACCCCGTCACCCTTGAGCAGGTCTTTGCCCAGATAATAGCCACTGGCCATGACCCCTGCGACGCCAAAGCCAGGAAACACCCATTGTCCGACCAGATATAGATCCTTGATCTCGGTCTTGTGGCGCATATACTTTCCGTAGTCCTTCTCCTCCACCGACCAGCCCATAAAGGAGCCATTCTGGCTGTAGGTATATCGCTCGTAGGTGATGGGGGTAGACAGTTCATGGTGCGCCAATGCTTGCCTGAAGCCTTCCCCCAGATGGCTCGTGATGCGCGTAAGGATGGTATCTTCAGCCCGCTCTTTGAGTGCCCGGTAAGCCTCCCCTCGTGCCTTTCCTGCTCCCGTCTTCCATTCATCCTCATAGCCATATGTGAGAGGAATCAGCGCCACCAGCGGTCGATACTGATCCCCATCGCGTTTGGGATAGATGTTGATGACGATCGGAGCTGTGGCTTCCGTGTGTTCTTCCGGTCGCTTCTGATAATCCTTGCTCCCGGTCATGGTAATGCACTCCACTGACCCAAAGTCATAGCTGTCATCCACAGCCATAAATAGGGCGCAGATGGCAGGAAAGATCTTCTTGCCTGCCATCGCCTGCTGCATCTTGGTCACGCGGGCCGCCTCGCCCTTGATCCAGCCGTAGGTGTACTGTGGCGATGCATTACTGATCACCTTACCATGGTACTCGTCGCCTGCCTTGGTCCGGACACCATAGGCCCGCCCATCTTTGACCAGGATCTCAGTGGCTTCCGTATTTAGTTTCAGCAGACCGCCCATCTGATTAAGGCTGGTGACGGCGGCATCAGGGATTGCCTGCATCCCAGCCTTGGGATATTCGTTGTTGCCAAACACGCCCCACTGATAAGCAAAGGCCATAAACACCATCGGGTATGGGCAGTATGAGTAGATTGCTGATTTCAGCTCACCCGATTTCGTCAAATGGTCCAGTATCTTCTTCGCGTCCTTATTGCCATATCTCATGAAGGTCGGCTTCTGCCTCATGGATCTGATGCCAAACCTGATCAACTGTAGCAGATTCATATCGTACGGCGGTTCCGGCGCTTCGGTCCCGGAGAACATCTCCGTATTGATGGTTTCCATCATGTTGAAGAGTTTCTGAACATCGATCTCATGCTGAGGAAACTCTCTCTTGAAATCTTCCCTTATGCTCCCATGCCTGAAGACATGCTTCCTACCATCAATATAGCAGTTCATATCTCCCCTGCATGGGACCGTCTCAACCTGCGGTGCGCCCCAGTACTCCAG
>CAZINL010000090.1:0-5976 GCA_964540595.1 uncultured Clostridia bacterium | reverse complement strand
CCATGAATCCCCAGATCAAAATGAACACCCTTTCTGGCAAAGGATGTGACCAGCCCTCCCGGGATGTTGTGCTTTTCTAGCACCAACACTTTCTTGCCGTACTTGGCCAGAAAATTAGCGGCACTTAAGCCGCCCATTCCTGCACCAATGATAATGCAATCATATGTCTCCATCGTTCGGTCACCTCTAACCAGAATCCTAAGCAACTATAAAGTAATCTTATCTAGGTCCTTCGTCAAGACTTGGACATGGGGACGGTTCTCCTTGTCCAACAATCGCGCCTTAAGTCGCGCTCAGCGGCAGGGTTGATGAGCGACGATGGCGAAGCATTTCCCTATTGAAACACTACCGCTGAGCGTTGGACATAGGGACGGTTCTCTGGACATAGGGACGGTTCTCTTTGTCCAGTGAGTGCGTTAACCCCACTCGGCGGAACTAGCTACGGCCCATGAAGGAATGCCGAGGAGGTGTCGATAAGTGCCACGGAGTGCTCGACAGAAGAGCGAGAGCGGTGTCTACCATATCATGGTTAGAGGGATCAACCGTCAGGATATCTTCCACGATGATGAAGATCGGCTGCGCTATCTTACCACGCTGGACAGGTTCACGCGGCAGGGGAAGTTGACGGTTTTCGGTTTCTGCTTGATGGACAACCATGTTCACGTATTGCTCGCCGAAGGGGATGAGCCTCTCGGCGAGACCATGCGGCGCTTGGGGACTTCATACGTTTTCTGGTACAACAACAAGTATACTCGCGTTGGGCACCTGTTCCAGGACAGGTTCAGGAGCGAGCCCGTGGAGAGTGACGATCACCTGCTAGCGGTACTCCGATACATCCATCAGAACCCGGTCAAGGCTAATCTGACTGAGTCCTGCGACTACCGCTGGAGCAGCTATGGCAACTACACCGGGGTAGATATGGTGCTTCCGGGTCTAGTCGATACGCGTGAGGCGGCGGGATTGTTGGGCAGCACGCAGCATTTCGTTGAGTTCACCAACTCGCCGGGTAGGGTTGATCTGTGTGCCTTCGATCGGCCACCTAACCAGTTGGTGGACAGTGTCGTGGCTGGCCATCTAAGCACTCTCCTGGCCAACATAGGGTTGGACGCACTTCAGGACGCAAGCCTGGTAGATCGGACGCTGATCATCCGACAGTTGAGGTCTCTGCAGGGGAGCAGTGTACGGCAGATCGCGCGGGTAACGGGACTGAGCAAATCAACGATTGCGAACGCATGATTTGGACAAGGAGAACCGTCCCCATGTCCAACACAAGGGAGTGCCCTCGCGTCATGGCGCGAGGGCACTCCCTTGTGTTCACCGCGGCTAACCGCGCTCCTATAACTTCATCCCGTTAAAGAACAGCAGATCATCCAGACGGCGCTTGGGGACATGCAGTCTCCCTTGTTCGTCCTTGTAGTACTTGATTGACTCACCGGCATCTTCGGTGGTCGGGTCCTCGCCTGGATAGCCCAGAGCCACCAAGGTGTGGATGATATAGCGCTCGGGGATCGCCAGCAGCGAACGGATCTGATCGCGGTCGATGGCGCCCAACCAGCAGGAGCCGAGCCCCTCTCCCACTGCTGCCAGCAGCATATTCTCCACCGCAGCACCCGCATCGATATCGTAACCAGCCTTCTTGATCTCCGTGTCGATCAAGATCACCACATAAGCAGTGGGCCGCTCGCCTGCGGCAGGAGTGCCATTGGGAGAGATATAGGCCGCCCACTTCGTCGTCGCGAAGATCGGTTCCAGGAGCTTCTGGTCATTGACCACCAGATACTTGACCGGTTGCAGATTGGCCCCCTGAGGCGCCAGACGTGCAGCGTCAGCCAGCTTAGTGAGGGTCTCTACGCTGATGGGCTGCTGGGTAAACTTGCGAATGGTCCGGCGCCGACGAATAGCATCGTAGACGTTCATCTAGATCGCCTCCAGTAACAGTGTACAAACAGTTTAGCACAGTTGCGCCGAAAGGAAAGGGTTGGCGTGATTGGACAAGGAGAACCGTCCCCATGTCCAATGAAAAAAGAAGGCCCGCAGCGCGAATGCTGCGAGCCTTCTTCGTCGTGGTTATCTTGCCTTGATCGCCCTGGTAGCGATCAGGTTGGCGCTGGTGCCGAGGATATTCGTCATCAGCACCGTCCCGGCACTGACCGGTGCTTGCACATGCAGTGCTCGGACCGCCTGCATGGCTTCCGTCAGCCGACTCTTCGGGATCGGTCCGTCGGTACGCACGCTGACCAACGGCAGTTCCCCACCGTCCACGCGCACAGTGGTCGTGAGCGTACGAACCGGATTGGTCAGCTCCTCGCGGGCGTAGTCGCGCCCCTTCTGGCAGAGAGCGCTATCGACCTTGACCACCTGCCCGTCTTGATGGGTGACCTTCAGGTCACAGCCGTTGGGGCAGATGATGCAAGTTAGTTCCATGGTGTTCATTCCTTCTCATCACCTCGTGTCAGTCTCAACGCCGCTAAGCTCAGTGCAATCACCCTATCTACATCCTCTTGAACCATTCCCTAATGGGGGGAATTCTGAACCGAAACCCTAGTATCCTCATGGTGCAACCATTCCATAGCATCCATGATATCAATCCAAGTAGGAATGCAAGATTAAGCAACTGAACTTCGGGTGGAAGGTCTTGAAATCTGATGGCTTGACGAGGGGGGCCGAGACGTATCTTCATTTCTTATTCACCTGTTAGTAGTCATTATTGTCGCCTCTCTTGTCCCCCCCTGGACACCCGCGCACGTGTGGTCTTGTCGCCTCAACTTCACACCAGCTCGATCCGCAATCGCTTGGTCCCCTGCAGCTGCGTAGGGTTCAGCTTAACGCGGATCATCTCCGCCGGGTTAACCCGGGCGAAGCGCTGCTTTTTGATCTCGCCGCCATCGCCGCTGACTAAGATGCGGCGGTCGCGGCTAGGCGCGGTCACGCGTAGAGAGATCTCGACCTCTTGGTCACCTGCCACTCTGGCCGGCAGGACGTAGCGAACGCCGGGGCCGGCCTCGACGCTGATCTGGGCGGAGCTCAGTTCACCCGCTTTGATCCATTGGGCCGCGGCGCGGCCAGCGATCTCGGCCTCATGGGAGACATGGTCGACGAGGTCGTGCACCTGCAGCACATTGCCGCAGGCAAAGATCCCGGGGACGCTGGTCTGGCAATGATCATCGACCACCGGGCCATTGGTCATCGGATCAATGGCCAGCCCGGCCATGCGCGAGAGTTCATTCTCGGGGATTAGGCCGACGGAGAGGATCAGGGTATCGCACTCTACCCGGCGCGAGCCGCCCCGGACAGGCTCGCCCTGCGCGTTTAGCTTGCTGATGGTCACCGCTTCGAGGCGCTCCTTGCCCTCGATCTTGGTCACCGTATGCTGCAGCAGCAGCGGGATGCCATAGTCGTCCAGGCATTGACGTAGGTTACGTGGCAGACCACTGGAGTAAGGCTGCTTTTCGACGCACGCGATCACCTCAGCCCCTTCCAGGGTCAGGCGGCGGGCCATGATTAAGCCGATATCGCCAGAGCCAAGGATCACCACCTTGCGCCCCACCATAACGTTCTCCAGATTGACCAGGCTCTGCGCCACCCCCGCGGTGTAGATCCCTGCGGGACGGGAGCCGGGGATACCTAAGGCTCCACGAGTGCGCTCACGGCATCCCATGCTGAGGATGATCGCTTTGGCATGATACTTCAGATACCCCTCGGGGCTATTGACCGTGACCACCTTGTCACTGGTCAGGCCGACCACGGTGCTATTGAGCAACACTGGGATGGCGAGCTTCGCCGCCTGGTCGCAGTAGCGGCCAGCATACTCTGGGCCGGTCAGGGTCGTGCCAAACTTCATCAGACCAAAGCCATCGTGGATGCACTGGTTGAGGATCCCTCCCAGATGCTTCTCACGCTCGATAATCAGGATATCGTCGACCCCGCTTTTCCTGAGCTCCACGGCAGCGGCCAGACCTGCTGGTCCACCGCCAATGACAATAACGTCCTTGTTGATGATCTCACTCATCTACTTCACCCTCCCCACGAACAGGTTCGAACCCTTGCCGGAGTAGGTCAGCTGCTCTGGCTCGAGCTGATGATGCTCCTGCAGAAGACGGGTGATACGGGTGAAACAGTAGCCGCCTTGGCAGCGCCCCATCATGGCGCGGGCGCGGTACTTGACTCCGGTGACGGTCTTGACGCCTAAGGGATTGTTGATGGCGTCTTTGATCTCCTTGAGCGTGATCCCCTCGCAGCGACAGACGATCTCGCCGTAGTCAGGATCCTCGGCGATCAGTCGCGCCTTCTCCTCGTCACTCAGTTCATTGAACTGCACGGGTGCGGAACGGCGGGGGTTGAAGTCCGCCTTCTTTGGCATTGCTTCTTTGTCGTTAATGATCCCGGCCACCATCTCAGCGATCATCGGGGCAGCGGTCAGACCAGGTGACTCGATCCCGATTAGATTGATAAAACCAGGTACCGTCTTGGCCTCTTCGATGACGAAGTCGCCGAAGCCGCCCACGGTCTTGCCCACTAGTTTGGGCCGCACACCCGCATAGTCGCGGATGAAGTCGCGGCGGTCGATCAGGGGCAGCAGTTCCTTGGCCTCTTTGTAGAGTTGATCCATGACCGGGCGGGTGGTGGCGTAGTCCTCACGCCGCTGGATATATTCGGCACTGGGACCGATCAGGATATTGCCGTCGACGCTGGTGGTGAGGTGAACCCCGAGGCCCCCCTCCCCCGCCCGCGGGGCAGGGTAGATAGGCATGTTCAGCGCCCCGGAGATGCGCTTATCCATGATGAAATACTCGCCGCGGCAGGGATGGATGCGATAGTCTTTGATCCCCACCATGCGAGCGATCTTGTCGGCAAACAGACCAGCGCTGTTGATCACATAACGGGTCTGGAAGTTCCCCTGATTAGTGCGGACGTTGAAGCCGGACTTCAGCCGACGAATGCCGAGCACCTGCGTCTCCAGATGGACCTCAACGCCATTGGCCGCGGCGTTCTCGGCCAGGGCAATGGTCAGCTGATAAGGGCTGGTAACCGCGGTCCAGGGCGAGTGCATGGCGGCGATCCCGCCGACATGGGGCTGCAGAGCTTCCATCTCCTCGCGGCCGATGATGTGCAGGTCGAGGACACCATTGCGGTCGCCGGTCGCTTTCAACTTCTCGATTACCTTGACGTCTTCGTCATTGAAGGCCACGACCAGCTTGCCGGTACGTTTGTACGGTACACCCAGCTCGGCGCAATAGTCACTGAAGCGTTTGCAGCCATCGACGCATAGCCCGGTCTTCAGCGCCCCGGTGGCACAGTTGAAGCCGGCATGGACCACGCCACTGTTGCGACCGCTGGTCCCCATGGCGACGTCGCTCTCTTTATCAAGCAGCGCCACCGCGAGATCATAACGCGATAGCTCGCGAGCGATGGCGCAGCCAACGACCCCCGCGCCGATGATAACAATGTCATATTGCTTATCCATGACAACACCCCCGTTAGTTGCAGCGTCATGTGTAACTCATTCTTTCGGAACTTGCATGACGTGGAGTTTGAGCATTGGGCCCGCGTAGGTTTGCCGTAATGAAGTCATGCAAGTTTCGGAGTTGGACAGATAAGATGAATCTCATGGGAGGAGCAGCTAGATTGTGATAACGCGAACGAACTTGCTCTCAGAATGTTTCAACTCGCTTAGGTCATTACCTGCTTGGCGGGGGTCTTTCTACAGTTTTCGACCCAAGGGGGCGATGAGCATGCTAGGACTACTATGTTCTGGCAGAAGGCAAGAGAGACGTTGGACAAGATAACCGTCCCCATGTCCAAGTCATAGAACAAGCCCGATCACTAAGATCGGGCTTGTTGTGAACGGATGCGATATGTCAGCTCGGTATGTCTGGCGCCGCGTGAGGAGCACAGCAATCTAGGCCCGTCGTTAGCCCGCTACCGTCGCGCTGCTGCGGCGGCCGCCGGGCAGTTTGTGTAGGTTCTCTTTCCATT
>CAZINL010000089.1:2623-12154 GCA_964540595.1 uncultured Clostridia bacterium | reverse complement strand
CCCTTCGGGTGGCTCAAGTCCTTTGTGTCCACAGAGGCGATCGCCAAGGTAGCGGTGGACCACCTGTCGTTTAGTGTTGATCGTGGCGAACTGGTGGGCTTTTTGGGGCCAAATGGTGCCGGCAAGTCGACCACCATCAAGATGCTGACCGGGGTGCTGGTCCCCACCGCGGGAGATGTCCGCGTGGCCGGCCTGGTTCCCTACCAGGAAAGGCTGCGCAACGCTCAGCGTATCGGTGTCGTCTTTGGTCAGCGTAGTCAGCTTTGGTGGGATCTGCCGACAGTGGAGTCTTTTGAGCTACTGAAAGCCATATACCGTGTCCCTCAGGAGCGCTATCGGCGCAACATGCAGATGTTTGATGACCTGCTCGAACTGGGGGAGTTCCTGCAGACACCGGTACGGCAGCTCTCCTTGGGACAGAGAATGCGGGCGGATCTGGCCGCCGCCTTTCTTCATGAACCAGAGATCGTTTTTCTCGATGAGCCGACGATCGGTCTCGATGTGATCGCCAAAGATCGTATCCGACGCTTTATCCGTCAGTCTAACCAGGAACACGGGACGACCGTGATCTTGACCACCCACGATATGGCGGATATCGAGCAGCTCTGTGAGCGGATCATGGTCATCGATCACGGGCGCATCATTCTCGACGATGGTATCGAACCCATCCGCGCTCGATTTGGTCGCGAACGGACCCTGGCGGTGGAATTTGAGCAGGACCCCGGCGTACTGCATCTCGCTTCTGCCACCGAGGTTCGAAATGAAGGGCTGCGCCGCTGGTTGAGCTTCGATCGGCATCAAACCACCGCCGCCCAGCTGATCCGCGAACTGACCGATCGCTATCCGGTTCGGGACCTCACCATCCGTGAACCGGAGATCGAGGGGATCATCCGCCGGATTTACGAGAGAGGAACAGAGGACTGATGACGTTAAGCAAATACTGGTATCTGGCGCGGGCGGC
Source organism: uncultured Clostridia bacterium (assembly GCA_964540595.1). Classification (GTDB taxonomy): domain Bacteria; phylum Bacillota; class JAAYKD01; order JAAYKD01; family CAYOCI01; genus CAYOCI01. The sequence goes on along the minus strand of CAZINL010000089.1, from coordinate 11,193 downwards.
GTTTCGTCGCGCGCTGGCCTATCGAGCGGCCACTTGGGCGGGGCTAGCCACCAACCTGTTCTGGGGCTTTCTACGCTCCTATTTCTACATAGCTGTGCTGGCCGCCACTGGAGGAACGCTAGGTGGTTACGATCAGCAGCAACTGTTTGGACTGACCGCTTGGGGGCAGTCGCTCTTGGCCTTTTTGTCGATCTTCGGATGGTGGGAACTGCACAATCTGATCAAGACCGGAGAGGTGATCGGCGACCTGTGGCGCCCAGCGGACTTCTACTGGGTGTGGCAGGCCAAGGATCTCGGGCGGTCGCTTCACGCGCTCTTGTTTAGGGGCCTGCCCTTAGTGATCGCCTACAGCCTGATCCTGCCGACCCCATGTCCGAGGTCGCCACTGGTCTGGCTGAGTTTCATCATCAGTCTGACACTGGCATCGATGATTAGCTTCGCCTATCGCTTCACTGCGAATTGTATCGCTTTTTGGACGCTAGAAGCACGCGGTTTGCTCTACATTGCCTGGGCATCTTCGGGGTTCTTTGCGGGCTTCAACCTGCCAATAGCGGCTTTTCCCCACTGGCTGCAGACGATCGCCCATCTGACACCGTTTCCATCGATGTTTGATTCGCCACTACAGATCGTGCTCGGGAGAAGCCCTCTGAGCGCCATCCCACAGCTGTTGGCGGTTCAAGCACTGTGGGTGGTGATCAGTGTCGTGCTGGCGAGGCTAGTGGCGAAGCAGGGGCTAAAAAGGATGGTGGTCCAAGGTGGATGAAACTAAGACCCCAGACCCAAGACACGAGACACTAGAAGGTGGAGACCAGACACCAGACACCAGGCACCAGATCGGTGACGAAGAGCTCCGAGGTCCTAGCCCAAAGGCCCGAGTGGGGAGGCCGGAGTACGGGGTTCCGAAGGATGAGCAGGGCGAGAGCTGGGGCGATGGGATTCGGTATCAGCTGCGCATTTATTTCCTGCTGGTGGCGGCGAACATCCACAGCCGGCTGCAGTATCGGTTCTCCACCATTGCCGAGCTGGTCGGTTTCTTCTTCACCACCTTTAGCGAGTTCTTTGTCACCCTCATTGTCTTCAGTCGCATTGACGCCCTTGCAGGTTGGTCGCTGGGTGAGGTTGCTCTGCTCTATGCGCTGAGCTCCATGGCTTTTGCGCTGGCAGAGTTAGTTGGTGCAGGATTTGATAACTTCGCACCCCTCATCCGCACTGGCAAGTTTGACACCCTGCTGGTTCGCCCGATCAGCGACTTTGCCCAGGTTCTGTCATCTGACTTCGTCGTAAGAAGAATCAGCCGCTTTGTCCAGGGGGCGATTGTCCTCGCCCTGGGGCTGACCTGGCTGGGGATCAGGTTGGCCTGGTGGCAGGTGCTGGTCATGATGGGGGCAGTCTTCTGCGGTACCCTGATGTATATATCTCTTTTTGTGGTTCAGTCGGCGGCCTGCTTCTGGTCGATTGAGGGACTGGAGGTCTTCAACATCCTCACCTACGGCTCCTCAGAGGCCATGGGGCGACCGATGGAGATCTACGGTGGTTGGCTGAGGCGTTTTCTTACTTTTGTGCTGCCCATGGTGTTTATCAGCTACCTACCGGTGCGGCTGATCTTAGGAAAGGGAAACCTTCCTGGAAGCTATCCTAGCTGGGCAGGGTGGCTGGCGCCGCTGGTAGGGATCGGGTTCTTCCTGATCGCACGACGGGTGTGGGATTTTGGGGTGAGGCACTATCAGAGTACGGGGAGCTAGCTGTCGCCTTTGGCGACAGCAATGATGTTTGCCCTTCGGGCAAGTGATGTATCCTTCGGACATGATGCTGCCTTTGGCAATGATGTGCCCTTCGGACATGGGGGCAACATCACATCATTTCGCCGTAGGCCGAGCATCATATGGCGGCCGTGCCGACATACATCATATCGCCGCAGGCGATACATCATTAAATCATGATGCATCCTTCGGACATGAGGGCAAACATCGTTGACAAAATTCAATTGGATCAATCCGTCTTTGTAGGCCGTGCGAATGCGGAAAAGCACAGGCTGGGCGCCGACACGACACCCAGCCTTGTGCTTTTCTTGTGCTTCAAACTGGAACAATCTCTGCAATAGTGCGTATTACTCTACAGATAGAGATACGGAGGAATAGCAACAATGTGGCTCGCACTAGCAATCATGTCCCTTGGTCTCATCAATCTCCGCTTTGACCAGGTCACCAAACCCAGCCTCTGGATCCGTGGTCAGCTTATGCGTCTGGCGATCGGGCTCCCCTTGTGTTTCCTGTGGGTCTACTTCACGCTTCCGGCCATGGTCCCGTGGGTCGGTTATACCGCGCTCTTCTTGCCGCTGGGGATCAACGCTTTCCTCACCGCCATCAGCCACTCCGTTCAGGCGGGGAAGGGCAAGCGCATGGCAGCCTTCGCCGGGCTGCCGGTGCTGATCTTGCTGGTCGTGATGGCAGTCTCGTTCTACCTCAACGTGCTGGTAGTCCCGGTCCAAGCGACTGCCTTGCGCGATGTCCCTGTGGTCCAGGTAGCCGACCAGCCGATCCCGACGATGAACACCGATCATATCCGCTTAGTTCCCATCGAGACCGCCCGGTGGCAGGCTCAGAAGGTGATTGGTAACCTTGGAACGGGCTTTGAGGTTGGCGAACTGACCGTTCAGATGATCAATGGCAAGCTGTGTTGGGTGGCACCGCTGGAGTTTAGCGGCTTAGCCAAGTGGTTCAGCTACAGGCAAGCCCCTGGTTTCGTGATCGTCGATGGCGAAGATCCGGAGGCCCAGGCTAGGCTGGTGTCGAGCACCATTGCCTATACCCCCAGCGCTTACCTGCAGTCCGACCTCTATCGTCATGTCTACAGCCAATATGGCGACCGCCTGTTGCTGGAGCCTGGCTTTGAGGTCGATGACCAGATGAAGCCGTGGTATGTGGTTAGCCTCGGTGTACCAACCGTTGGCAAGACTGGCGTCAAGGTGACCGGCGCAGTCTTAGTCGATCCCGCCAGTGGCGAGATGACAGCTTACGCGATCGACGACGTACCCGAGTGGGTCGATGTGGTCATTCCTGAAGTCGTTGCTGAGGCCCACAATTCGTGGTTCGGCCGCTATGTGCATGGCTTCTGGAACTCAGTCTTTGGCCAAAAGGATGCCCATATTCCCACCGGCTGGGGGAAGGAAGAGGTGGACGTCTTCGGGGTGGTAGGACCAGATAACCGCTTTTACTGGTTTACAGGCCATACCTCACCTTCGGCGAAGAATGATTCGCTGATGGGTTACACGTTGATGGATGCCCGCACCGGCGTGATCAGCTACTATGAGAACGCCGCAGGCTTTTATAATGAAGCCGCTGCGGTTTCGTCCGTAGACGCCGCTGTCTCCAATTTTGGCGGGTGGCATGGAGCGCAGCCGCTGCTCTACAACCTTTACGGGGCAGAGTCGTATGTCGTCCCGGTTCTGTCGGAGAACAACAAACTGCAATCAATCGGTATCGTCAACGCCAAGACCGGGCAGACCATTGTCAAGCCAACCAAAGCTGAGGCGCTGCTGGCCTATAAGCAATATCTCGGTAATGGCGTCATCGATGCAAAGCCGACACAAGCTGCGGTGAGCAGATCGCTGTCGGGCAAGGTGACACGGTTCGGATCGGCAACCATGGCCGGCAATACCCTGTTCTACCTCAGCGTTGAGGGTTCTGATCTTATTTTCACCGCAACCGCTGTTGTCAGCCCCGAAGTGGCGCTGAGCAAGGCCGGTGACCGCGTCTCGCTGACCTACCTCGATACCACCGAAACCACCGTACCGCTGTCCGAGTTTGAGAACCTAGAGATCGGGCCTACCCCGCGCTAGCGTTGCCCCTGATACCCCACTTCTCACTTCCCAAGAAGGAGGTGTTCGCCATCCAATGGCTCTGGTTACTGATTATCGTCGGTGCACTGGGGATTGATCTCGCTACCAGCAGTATCTTCTTTGTCAGCTTTAGCCTCGGTGCCCTGCTAGCCCTGATCGCCCAATGGTTGGGAGCGGCGCCGATGCTGCAGTACATTCTGTTTTCCACGGTCACCGGCACCAGTCTGGTGCTGGGCTACCCTCTGGTGAAGAAGGCACTGCGACGGGCACCGAAAAACGTGTCCCCCGATCAGCGCTTCATCGGCCGAGAGATTACCCTGGAAGAGGAGATCGAACGCAGAGGGGTGCTAAAGATCGACGGCGTCTATTGGACGGTTAAGAACGATGGCCCGCCGATTAAGAAAGGAGAGAAGGCGCAGATCGTGGGCGTCGAGGGCAACAAGATACTCATTACGAGAGATTGGGAGGAATAGCAGATGTTTGACGGCATCATCATGGGCAATGTCATCCTAGGAGTTGTGTTGTTTTTCGCCCTCATTATTGTCTTGTCGTCGATTAAGGTGGTCAACACCGGTTTCCTAGTGGTGATGGAGCGCTTTGGCCAGTTCAGTCGTGTTCTGGAGCCCGGTTGGCACTTCGCCATCCCCTTCGCCGACTTTGCTCGGGCGAGGGTTTCGACCAAACAGCAGATCCTCGATATCGAGCCGCAGTCGGTGATCACCAAGGACAACGTCAGAATCATGATCGACAATGTCATCTTCTATCGCGTGATGAACGCCAAGGACGCGGTCTACAATATCGAGAGCTACCGCTCTGGTATCATCTACTCGACCATCACCAATATGCGCAACATCGTCGGCAACATGACCCTGGACGAAGTGCTATCCGGCCGTGATATGATCAACTCCGAGCTGCTCAAGGTGGTCGATGATGTCACCGACGCCTATGGGATCAAGATCCTGTCCGTCGAGATCAAGAACATCATCCCGCCTGCAGAGATCCAGGAGGCTATGGAGAAGCAGATGAAGGCCGAGCGCGACAAACGCGCCGCTATCCTACAAGCCGAAGGTGAGAAGCAGAGCGCCATCGCCAAAGCCGAGGGCGGCAAGCAGGCCGCCATCCTTACTGCAGAGGCTGAGAAGGAGGCCAATGTCCGCCGTGCTGAAGGCCTAAGAGAGTCGCAACTGCTCGAGGCGGAAGGTAAGGCTAAGGCCATGGAAGCGATCGCCAAGGCGCAAGCAGAGGCCATCACAGTGGTCAACCGCGCGATCATCGACTCCGGCACCAATGAAGTGGTCATCGCACTCAAGCAGGTCGAAGCGCTGCAGGAGATGGCGAAGAACCCGGCCAACAAACTGATCCTGCCCAGCGATGCGGTCTCATCCCTTGGCAGCATCGCCGCTGTGGCTGAGATGCTGAAAGGGCAGCAGACGATGCCCCAGGGTGAATAAACGAATCATCATGAACAGGATGACGAACAGCCCGCCGTGTCAAACGGCGGGCTGTTCGCTGACTATCTAGAGGGAAGAGACGCCTCCCTGAGATTGCTCGCGGCTCCGAGCTTCGGTCTAGACTATTTGGCCGCGGCAACCAACTTGGCGGCAGATGACTTTGCCTTTGAGGCGCTTTTCTTCTTCTGGGCGGCCAAGCGCGCTTTCTCTTCTGCCTTACGTTGCTTTTCTTCCTCATATAGCTGTTCTTTGCGTAGCTGCTCGGCATGTATCACGGCTCTTTTGCGGCTCAGATCTTGTTGTACGGCCATACTTACTTCCTGATCGCACGCCTTGAGATCGGTCTCAAATGCGTCAGGGTAAAGGAAACGCTTGTCCCCATACCCTGGGAATCTGATCGTCATGACACCAGACTCCTGGTTGATGACGACCCCCTCCCCGATCACACGATGAGAGACATGGCTATTTTTCAACTGCACATCATTTACCCCCTAAGGTTTCTCACAGCAACCTCAATGTAATCTCTGACCTCATTCTTCGGTATCTGCAATACGACGGCGAACTCGCCATAGAGCAACTCTTCTGCCCGCTTGAGGTAGTTCTCGTCCACTTGACTCATCTTTCTCCCCTTTTGGGTGGCAGCCTGTGACTTGGTGTGAATGGTTTTGATCAGCTGGAGCAGGCTCCGGCAATCATTGGCGTGCACCAGCGCCTGGTAGTGTTCGCTGATCATTCTCGGATTCTGATCCTCCAACGTATCGGCGGGCAAGGATGGTATGTCTCCGATCAGATCTTGCGCTTCTTCATAGGTGATGGTGGGGCGCATCGATATGGTGGTGTCCACCGGTGTGAAAACCCTGCCGTCACGGTAGAGGGGCGTAAGAGTATAGTAGACCCGCTCTTTGTCAATCGAGGGAATGATGCCGATCTCATCGACTCGGCAAACACCTTCGTTCCCGTAAACGATCAAGTCGCCAATCTGATGCATGTCTGCTTCACATCCTTCTTCGATAGTTTGTCTAGCATGTTTCTGCTGTGCTGTTCATGGCTGCCATAGGCGCCTGCCACGGTAGTATTTGCGGGCAATCGTCTCCTGTGTCTCCTCAGCCAGCTGTGACAATCGGTCGCGGGCAAGGCGGGCACTGGCCTCTGCATCTTGCGTGGTGCTCCTAAATGGACAGTCATCACCCTGACAGCGCGTGATCGTCAAGCGTAGACACCTGCCATGTGGCGACAAGCCAGTGCAATATGAGGAATCTGGAAGATCCCTACTTGCATAACGCCGCAAATCGTCACCTCCTCCCATGGCTGCGAGTGTTGGCGCAACCAGCGCCGCTAGCCGGGATTCGTGGGCGCAAATTATACTTGCTTTGATCGGAACTACACGCTACACTATTAGTTTATCATTATTGTCTACTGGAATGTAAGTGGTAGCTTCGTGAAACTTTGGGTCAGTTTGTAAGCCTTGGGGTCAGGTGCTAAGCTGCTCTCGGGTTTCTCTCATGGTTGAGCAACTTAAGGTCCGGCCACGGGAGGGAACCGTTGCCCAGATCGCGAAGATTCTGATCTATGCTTTATTTGCCGCATGAAGGAGGAAGATGCATGATGACTTATGCAGCGGAACGCCTGGCTCAGTTTGAGGACATGGTCAAGGCGTTGATGGAGGAGTACCAGGCACCTGGGCTGGCCGTGATCTTGGCCGAGGGAGACCAGATCACCTACTTCAAAGGGTTTGGCACCCGCGACCAAGAGAGGAACCTGCCGGTGACCGATCAGACGGTCTTTGGTTTGGCATCCGTGACCAAGTCCTTCACCGCTTTGGCGATTGTGCAGCTGGCAGAGCAGGGGCTGCTTTCAACCCAGGATCCTGTCATCAAGTACCTACCGGAGTTCAGCATCCCGGAGTTTGATCCGGCCGCCGTCACCATTGAGCATCTGATTACCCATACCACTGGTATTTCACCCCTACCGACACTCGGCTATTCCATCCGCGGCAATACCCAGCGTGACGTAGCACCTAAGCCCGATGAGCAGGAGAAGCCATTTCCCCGCATCGATACCATCGAGCAACTGATAGGTTATATCGCCGACGGCGAGCATAAGATGCTCGGCCCCGCGGGTACCTGTCTGAGCTACTCCAATGATACCTATGGGCTCTTGGGCGAGATCATCACGCGCGTTAGTGGCCAGCCCTATGAGGAGTATGTGTGTGAGCATATCCTCAAGCCCCTAGGGATGGATCGGACCACCTTCTCACTTGAGGAGATCAGGGCGTGGGATGGTGTCACCGAGCTCTACTACAAGACCGAGGACGACGAGTTTCGCCATTCGTCCAACTGGCAGGTGGCACCGCCATTCGTACCCTGCGGCTGGCTGAAGTCCTGCGCGGCTGATCTGATCAAGTACGTGCAGATGCATGCTGCCCAAGGTGAGTTTGATGGGAAGCGCTTGCTCTCTGTCGAGGGTATGAAGACCATGCACACCGGTCTGTATCGCTACTCGCTGAAGAGCAAGTACGGCTATGGCTTCCGTATCCAGGAGTATGCCGGTAGAACGCTGGTTGAGCACAGTGGCGGCCTCAAGGGAGTCTCGTCCAACGTCGGCTTCGTCCCCGAGCAAGGGATCGCAGCGGCGGTGCTGTGCAATCTCTCCGGCTTCCCCGCATCCAAGGTCTGGCTCGGCGCCGTGAATCTGGCCCTAGGGCAGCCGATCGAACAGAACCGTGCCGTGTACGAGGAAACGACATGGTCGGAGCAGACCATGTCGGGTTTGGGCGGGCGGTATGTATCGGGCGAGGGCGCAAAAATCAGGATCAGCGCCGACGATGGCCGACTGATGATCCATTTCCAGAAGGAGAGCTATCCCCTGCGTCCCATCGCCGAGGATGTAGCGATCTACACCACGAAGGGGCTGGACAACGAGGTCCGCTTCTTTGTCGGCGACGATGGTCGTGCCTGGGCCATCGGTACCGGTGGACGGATGATTCATCGGGTAGACGAACAGGATGAGCTGGAGAAGGCAGGAGCCTAGAACAAAACCGCAGGGCGAGGCCCTGCGGTTTTGTTATCTGCTCTGTGCAGTGATATAGTTGACGATCCCGTTGACGATGCCAGTGGCAGCCTTTTCGTGAAAGAGCGGATCCTTGAGCAGCCTCTCTTCCTCGGGGTTGGAGATGAAGGCCAGTTCCAATAAGGTTCCAGGAAGAGGAGTATTGCGTAGGACGTACAGGTCCTGCTCTCTCACCGACCGATTAAGGCGGCCAGTCGTCATCAGGTAAGCGG
>CAZINL010000089.1:0-2613 GCA_964540595.1 uncultured Clostridia bacterium | reverse complement strand
GCGGTCACTGATGCGACGGCTGATGTGACCCTGCTGCTGATGCTCGGCGCCTGCCGCCGGGCGAAAGAGCATGTCCGCTCGATGGATCAGGCCTGGAGCGTCCGTAACGGCTTCTTCGATGGGCTTGGCATGGACCTGACGGGCAAGCGCCTCCTGCTCGGCACGGTCGATCTGATAGAGCCCGGTGCTACCCATGGCGCTCGATGTCACGTAGGAGTCGGCATGGATGGAGAGGAAGAGATCGGCACCACCCTGTAGCGCCCTCTTGACTCGGTCGCCCAGTGAGACCGTCTCATCGGCGCTGCGGGTCATAACCACTTGCGCGCCTCTAGCCGTTAGCTTGGCCTTGACCAGCTGTGACACGGCCAAGTTGACGTTCTTCTCCAGGTAACCGGAGTAGCCCCTGGCACCTGGATCGGTTCCGCCGTGCCCGGGATCGACAGCGATCACCCAGCCGTCTAGAGGCTTGGCCGGATCAAACGGACGCTTAATCGGGTCGCCGAAGACCACGGTCAGGGCTGGACCATCGTGGTGGACCTGGTAGGTGACTTTGCTATTCAGGTCCACTACCACGCGAGTAACCAGTGGATCAGTGCTGTGAACAGCGTAGCGTACGTTCTTGATCCGTGGGTCGGGTTTGAACAGTTGTTGAAGCAGCTCATCCCTGGGACGGACACCCTTGAGGTCGAGGACGAAGCGATCGGGGCTCTCCAGCCAAGAGGCTGCATAGTCAAACTCCTCATAGCCATCCACAGCCAGACGAAGCTCATTACCCTTGAGGTAGATGGTCAGCAGTTCCGCCGGATCGGGCGGTACAGGTGGTGCTGGCGGTGGCGGGCTGGTCACCGTGACCTGCCAAAGCTGGGCGTCCCATTCGACGTAGTAGCCCAGTGCTTCAGCCAGGAAGCGGACTGGCACCATCGTGCGGTCATTCTTGAGGTAGGGTGCTACCTGCATATTGAGAACGGTGCCGTCGGCATAGGTGACCTTGGTCTCGCCGATGACCAGACGGGCTTGGAATGGTAGTTTGGTGATCACCACCTGGTCCTTGCCACCTTGCGAGACCCAGTCCACGGTGGCACCGAGGCTCTCCAGCGCGGCGCGCAGCGGGATGAAGGTTCGTCCCTCGCGGATCTCCGCAGTAGGGCTGGTAACCAGCGGTTGACCATCGATGACCAGTTTCAGGTCTTGGGCCACTGCCATGCCGGAGAGGAGGAGAGAGAGGATCAAGATCGGTATGTAGAGATAACGTCGCAGAATGATAACCTCCTCCAGTCGAGAATAGGGAAAGGTCCCTTCTTTTAGGGTAAGTGGTTTCACCGCCCAGGTCAAAGGAAGTTACGGACATAAGCGGCACATTATGGTGACAGAGGTGGTCGTGCGTGCCGAAGGGAGAACCAGCACGCCGCGCCAGCTAGTACTTTCGCACACGGGTTGCGAGGTATGGGGGCAGAAACAAGAGAGGTTGTCTCAAGCACACCGTGCTTGAGACAACCTCATAAGGTGCTCGCCCCAGCTAACTGTAGGTTTCGGGGGGCGTGATGGTGTTCTGCGGAACACCATCGAGTTGGTCTGGGATCTGCCCTTTGCGGGCATGCATCTCGTTCTCGGCGAAGGCGACCATACGCTTGACCATCTGTCCACCGATTTTGCCATTGTTGCGTGCGGTCTGATCGGCCCCTACGTCGATGTTGAGCTCGTCCTCAACCTCTTGCTTCAGGCTATCCAGTTCCTCGGCTGCCTCTGGTTTTAGCGGGTCATTTGGCATTTGCGATCACCTCCGCCTAATAGAGTGCCCTGTTTGCGCCAATGCATTGGCGCAAGCCCAGCACAGCCCAAGGGCCAAAGGCCAAACCACGACTAAACCAAGCCCCAAGTGGGATTTGAAGTCACCACGAAACGAGACAGTTGAAGTTTGGGGTCTGACCCCCAAACTTCAACTGTTTGTCACGGGCAGCATTGTGCCGCATTTCCATCGGCATCCGTTTACGCGGTTCCTGGGCCATCCTAGGGAATCGAGACTTTGGAGTTGAGACGAAACCGTTGCCCCGTTCTTCAATAGGTAGGCGTCGGGAAAACCAATCCCCAGTCGATCTCAGGTGATGAAAGCATGATGAGCTGCGTGACGGTGTCGCCTTTGTAGACAACTACACGGTCACCCACTCTATGAATTTGTCCTAGGATGCCATCCTCACCCACAGCCAGTACACAGCTCACGGGGAGATAATCTTCGATTATCTGGCCATTCTCGATTCGCTCATTGGCGGTCTGGCTGTCCCAGGAGACGATTAGTGTTTCGCGATCAGCCTCGGCATAGGCATACAGTGTAGGTGGGTTGGGCCCCATGGTCGCACGAGCGTAACGTTGTCGGAAGGCGGCCAGCGCTTCGGTGATCTCGGGGCATTGTTCCTTCACGCTGAAATTAACGCGGCTGACATTGCCCTCTTGGTTACCGATGTAAAGATAGCCCCAACACTTAGTCATCTTAGTGCCAGCACCAGCCTCGGAGATATCGAGCTTATCGCTAAGGACGTGCCAAGACACTGGGTGTCCTTTGCCAATGCGACTGTAGTCAATCTGCGCCATCAGTAGGCCATAGCCTCCCCCCAGCTC
>CAZINL010000088.1:0-12177 GCA_964540595.1 uncultured Clostridia bacterium | reverse complement strand
GTGGAGATCTCTTTCTCCTTGATCTTGCGGTTGGCGTTGAGCTCTTCGTCGATCTCGATGCCGAGGTAGCTGAGGTTCTGGCAGAGCATCGAACGGAGGATGGCGCTGTTTTCGCCGACACCGGCGGTGAAGACGATGGCGTCGACGCCGTTCATGGCTGCGGCATAGGCACCGATGTACTTACGGATGCGGTACTCGTACATATCCATGCCGAGGATGGCCATGTCGTTGCCATCTTTGATGCCGTCTTCGATATCGCGCATATCGCTGGAGATCCCGGTCACGCCCTGGATGCCGCTCTTCTTGTTGAGCAGGTTGTTCAGATCGTTGGCGGAGAGGTTCTCTTTGTTCATGATGTAGGGCACAATAGCGGGGTCGAAATCACCGCTGCGGGTCCCCATCATCACGCCTTCCAGCGGGGTAAAGCCCATGCTGGTGTCGAAGGACTTGCCGTCCTTGACGGCAGTCATGCTGGCGCCGTTGCCGAGATGGCAGGTGACGATCTTGATCTGGTTGTAGGGCTTGCCCATGAGCGTAGCGACGCGCTCGGAGACGTACTTATGGGAGGTGCCATGGAAACCATAGCGACGGATCTTGTACTTCTCATAGAGGTTGTAAGGCAGACCATAGAGGTAAACCTTCTTCGGCATGGTGGCATGGAAGGCGGTATCGAAAACGCCGACCATGGCAACGCCAGGCATGTTGGCCTCAGCAGCTTCGATCCCTTGGATGTTGGGCGGATTGTGCAGGGGAGCTAGATCGATATTACGGGTCAGAGCATCCTTAACCGCTTGGTCGATGAGAACGGAGCCGGAGAAGTCTTCGCCGCCATGGACGACGCGATGACCGACAGCGTCGATCTCATCAAAGCTCTTGATCACGCCATGTTCGTTACTGGTGAGGATGTCGAGCACGTTCTTGATCGCGACCTTGTGGTTAGGCATGTCCGACTTAAGTTCGACTTCTTCCTTGCCAGGGGCGCTGTGGACTAGGAAGGAGCCGTCAATACCAATGCGCTCCACACGGCCTTTGGCCAGAACGGACTCATCGGTCATATCAAATAGCTGATATTTGAGCGATGAGCTCCCGCAGTTGAGAACCAAAACGTTCACGAAAGATAACCTCCTTCTATTGTGGCGACCTACGTCACCGCCGCAAAAATGCCACCCTTATTATAACCATTTGCCCCAGGAGGGTAAAGCCAAACCAGCCAATAGACAACAGATCGGCACCAGGCGACGTTGTCCGACCCTTTTCGACCTGGAAGGCTGCCCTTCCAATAACTCGCATGGCTAGAATGCCACCGAAGACAGGAAACTATTTTCGAGACCTCATTGGCTGAACTATATCCGGAACTTGCATGATCTCATTATGGCAACCTCAAGCAGCCCTCAATGCTCCGATTCGACGTCATGCAAGTTCCGAAGGAATGAGTCACGCAAGACATTAAGTATGAATGGCGGTGATCAGATATGAAACGGCGCAACGGAAAAACGGCTTACCTTGTCGTAGCAGCGGCTCTCGTAGTGGCGATCGCAGTGACCAGCCAATTCAGTTCGCCGCTGCGATCGCGAGCAGGATCTTTGCACGCGCTACCGGAAGGTACACCGACCCCAGCCGACGCAACACCCGAACCGATGCCGATTACAGCAGAACAGATCGATGGGGGAACGGGCAGTGTCAAACGGCCTGCCTCAGGACCTGTCTCGGATCTGCCGTGGGACACAGATGAGAAGTTCGCCCAGGCAAAGAACGTCACTAACGCCAAGGTCCTGATGGCCGCCTATCGTACTGTGCTGAAGGACCCACTCCCTGGTGAGGAGTATAATGTCCACCTTGCCGCTCGGATACTCTGTGGGACCGTGGTCAAACCGGGTGAGGTATTCTCGCAAAATCAAAGGATCGGGCCCTACACTAAAGCGAGGGGGTTCCAGGAGGGACCCACCTATTCGGGTGCTAATCTGATCAAGACCACGGGCGGCGGTGTCTGCAAGATTGCCTCTACACTCTACAATGTGGCTGTGCTCTCCAACCTGCCTGTGGTTGAACGGCGCAACCATAGCATGCCTGTGCCCTACGTGCCCTATGGACAGGACGCCACGGTCGCCGAAGGGGTGATCGATCTCAAGTTTCGCAACGACCAGTCCTTCCCCATTCTGATCTGGGCGCAGGGGATCGACAACACTCTGTATGTTGCTTTCTATGGCGAACAGGCGGCTCCCCAGGTTGAGTGGCATCACGAGACTCTCTCCCAAGTCAAGGCGCCGACGGTTACCAGGAGAAACCGCGCTTTGCCCCTGGGAGCCGAGAAGCTCGTGGTCGAGGGTATGGACGGCAAGGCGGTCCGGTCATGGGTGACGGTCGTTCAGCCGGATGGCTCCACCAGCATCAAGAAGCTGGGCGTCAGCTATTATCGGCCCTTTCCCAATATCGTCGAGGTCGGTTCTTGAGTAGAGTCCACATGAAACCGCAGGCTGGGGAGCTAGTCACAGGCATCGTAGCCGCGCAGCCATGACTGCGCTTTGTCCGTCCCCAGACAGCATAAACGCACCAGCGCGCTCATAGGCATAGACAAAGACACACTATCACGCCGTGATCGAGAGGTCTTCACCGCTGAAGACCTCTTGTTTTTGCCTAAGTGGAGGGGATTAGCTGTGGCCTTGATACTGGCGTTATTCGGCATGATCTGCTGGGGAATCGCACCGGTGTTTGGCAAACTGGGCTTGTCTCAGACCACCCCGATGGCGGGTCTAGCCATGCGGACGTTCCTATCTGCGTCTATCCTGACCGTATGGGCTGCTCGCCATGGCACCTTCCAGCAGATGAAAGAGATCCCCCTCAAGGCGATCATCTTCTTGGGGATTGAGGGAATCCTAGCGACCTTGGTCGGCGACTGGGCGTACTATGGTGCACTCAAGTATGGCGAAGTCTCCGTGGTGACCCTGGTTCTTTCGTGCTCGCCGGTCATCACTATGCTTGTAGCTGGCGTCTTCCTCAATGAGCAGATCACTTGGCTGCGAGTGATTGGCGTACTCCTCGCCATGTTGGGGTTGACGTTGGTGATGCATTAACAACAGCACTACCAAATACTCGATGACTGCAAAGGGCTTTGCAGGAGGAGATTTCCTGGACAAGCAGAACTGTATGGTAAAAATGTTTAGGTTGGCTACATGACTAGCCGGCCTCAAGGGGATCGATATTGTGCCCATCAGCAAGTACTCCGTGGATCGCAAGGCAGGAATGTTCAATCTGTTCGGTCTACTCCGTTACGACATTGCCAAACAATCCGGGCAGTATGGAGTGGTCCTGGTCTTTGACCTAGTGAAGCTCATCGAGGTCAACCGGCGCTTTGGCCAAGAGATTGGCGATCTCCATATTGGGATCTTGGCCTCAGCCCTGAAGACGTGTTTGTGTACCGGCGACCTGACGACATGCTCGCTGTTTCGTACCGGGGGCGACGAGTTTGTTGCGATCGTTCCTGAAGGAACGGTAGAAGATGGCCGCAGCGCCGCCGGCGCTGTTGCTGACAATTTTCGTGCCCAGATGGCCGTACACGGGTATCCACAAGCGGGTGTGCATCTGCGCATCATCCCTTACGTGCAACGAATCCCGGCGGTACACGTTCTACTCAAGTGGGTGCAGATGTCGCTTTCGCAGTCAGAGATGGTGTGGATCGCCCAGGCAGAGGCGCATGACTGGGCGGATGACCTAATTGCTAGTCTGATCGTCCGCCTCCAAGAGACGCTGCGGCTTCTGGAACAGACACATCAGCTTGCCATGAGTGATGAGATCTCAGGTCTCCCAAATCACCGATCGGCGGAGAACTATATTGAGGAGATGCTAGGCCAACACCAGCTGGGCCAGCGACCATGCAGCATCCTGTTTCTGGACGGCGATAATCTCCGGGACTATAACACCTCTGGGTATCAGTGCGGGAACCGAATGATCAAGGATCTGGGTTCCGTCATCGCGTCGGCTCTCCGCGAACAAGATCAAGTGTATCGCTGGCTGTCGGGTGACGAGTTTGTCATCCCCCTGTCAAACACGAGCCATGTGACCGCCCTGCGCATAGCCGAGCGAATCCGTGAAGCGGTTGAGGTAGACACCCGCAACTGGCAATTCCCCATCACGATTTCCATCGGGGTGGCCAGCTATCCCGAGCACGGCGAGACCATCGAGCAACTGATGCGTGTTGCCGAGGAGAACCTAGCCACTGCGAAAGGCGCCGGCAAAAACCAGATATACCCTGTCTGCGCAGGATAGGAGGCACAAGAAGAGGGCCATGATGCCGCGATGCGGTATCATGGCCTTGCTGCTTTCTACGAGTTGGCGATCCCGCCTCAGCGGCGGCGACGTGGATGAAAACGCTCCGCTTTACGAACGGTAGCTACTGCGGGCTACGGGCTGGTATTGCCCACAGATCAGGTTCTGCCATCCACGTGGATAGTAGGTCACCATGCAGCTCTCGGTCACGACGATGGTATCTGAGTGGCGGAATCCCCAAGGCCCATGACGTAGAGGCGGGTTCGATGGAGAAGACCATGCTAGGCTCGATGATGGTTTTGTCGCCTGTACCGAAGGAGGGGGCTTTGTGACCCAGCATCCCGAGTTAAGGTAATTCCTGATGCTACCGCTGCTGACCTGGCGGGTGCTATCGAATTCGTCAGTAGACACGACACCAATATGTGGAAGTAAGCCTATCAATGAGAGCCGGGTGGCCCGGCTCTCGTGTTGTGGATTTCACACCAAATACTCCACCTTCGCCCCTGCAAACAATCTCCCCAGCTCCCCCACCATGAACTCCCTTACCTCATCCATCTGTTCCTTGGGGTAAACGTACTTCCCATAGCCAAACTGTCCGTACTTGTACTTCCTAGCCTCTTCATTCATTGGCAACTCAGTCTCTGGAAAGACCTCCAGGATGTTGTTCTTGGCTCTTGTTGTGTAGCGGTGGGTGATCAGCTCGAAGGTCAGGTCTTCTTGGGCAGTCTCGGGCAGGCGCTTGGCTAAGGCCTGCAGCAATTCGCGGTAGTCATCCTTCCAGCCGGGGTAGATGATGATCGGGGCGATGAGGAATCCCAGCGGGTAGTGCGCTTCGGCGACCTTACGGGCGGCGTCGACGCGTTCTTCCATGGATGGGGTGTTGTGCTCGAAGCGCTGGATGACAGCACCGCTGTTGAGACTGAAGCGGAAGCGGGTGTGGCCGTTGTGTTCGACGCCCAGGAGCGAGTCGACGTTGGTGAACTTAGTGACGAAGCGAAAGCGGCCATATTCCTGCTCGGCAAAGAAGCGGATCGACTTTGCCAAGCCTCCGATATAGGGCTCAACGGGCAGGGGGTCTGAGGTCGCAGCCCCCTCGAAGACAGTGATCTCTGGCTTACGCTGGTTGATATACTCCTGGGCTTTGGCCAGAACCTCATCGGTGTTGACATAGACGCGGATGTAAGGCTTCTTTCCCAGCGTTGTTTGCAGATAGCAGTATTCACACATCCCGGGACAGCTGGTGACCAGCGGCAACTGATAGTGAGCTGATGGCTTACAGGTCTGGAAATCGCCTACCTTACGCACCCCGACGACCAGGGTGCGCTTTGCTTCTATGTATGCCTCTTGGGCCGTCTTACCAGGAATGCCGCTGACGCGGTTATGCGAGGCGATCTGCTTCACGTCGATACCCATCTTGGCTAGGCGCTGGTACAGCTCTCGACCTTCGGGGTAATCAAGGGCAGCCTTTTCGAAGAGGGCACGGACAGGTTGAAATACTTCCATGGCGATACTCCTCCTAATGGACCAGTTTCGGAAGTCAGAAGCGGACAGTCGAGAGTCGGTCAGCCTAGGTATTAGTCTATGGATTCATAGTGGAAACAATCGTAGCGTTCACAGTTGCCGCCTTCCCCAGAAGGATAACCTTGGGAAGAAAGCGAAAATAGCTACAGATGAAAGAGGAGGCGATTCTATGCCGTGGGTTTGGTTATTGTTTGGCATCGCTATCTTGGCCCTAGTTCATTACAAGGGCGATGAGATGATGGGCGGCGAACCCGAGCGGGTAGCCGTGCGCAAAAGGCAGCTGCAGTTCTACGGCAATACGCTAACGGCGTTAAGTATAGCCCAGATCGTAGGGCGCTTTGTCTTACATATCTTTTTCTATGAACTGGTGACTGCCGGGCTGATGTTCTGGTTTTGGCGCACCGAGCCAGCCGGACCGCGCAAGAAAAACGCTTTATGGGTAGCCATCGGCATTCTTGTCTTGGCGGTGTTGAGTTTGGGGGCATAGCGACTGCGTCAATAAGCCCACCGTATGGAAGATGAGTCCATAGGAACATAAGTCCGCATGAGGCTGAGAGACGTAGGACAATACTCTGTGTCATAGACTAGAGTAGCGAAAGCGACATCATATATGAGGACATACTAGGTCCACACGCTCCGCGTAGGGGCACTGAACTCCGGCGAACTACCACAACATCAAGACTGATCTGATATGGTTCCGCGTTCAGTTGTGGACTCGTGGTCTTGTGGACCCGTTAGTCTTGAGGTGCTGCCTATGTCAACTCTACCCCCCATGGTACCGATCAAGATGGTGAAACGAGACAAGGTCACTGGCAAGCCAGTGGCCTTGCATTTCTATCAGACCTTTGGTACGGTGATCGTCTCGCCCTATGCCACCTGCCTGATATCGTACAACACCGTGCGCCGTTTGGGTCGAGGGCCTTGGTCGGTGGATGGCCAGGTAGTCATGGAGGATGGTTACTCTGCCACTCGTTACGAGTTCCTAGGGCGGTGGCACAACGCCATTGCCTTGTACGACCATCACCAACACCTGACTGGCTATTACTGCGATATCCAGCGGCCGTTGCGCTGGAGTGAGGCGGAGACGACTTGGTGGGCCGAGGATCTGTACCTGGACGTGTGGGTATGGCCGGATGGGAGATATACTATCCTGGACGAACAAGAACTGGTCGTCGCCGAGCTCAGAGGGTGGATCCGTCCCGAGCTGGCACAGAAGGCACGCCAGGAGCTGCAGAAGTTGATCCGCATCATCGAGACGGGTCAGTTCCCGGCGGTGCTGTTCTAGTAATACGTTTCCTCACTACCCTAATGTACCCCACAAGGCACTTGGGACTTGGGGCTCGCCTAAGGAGGACCTCTCATGCAACTCACGATCTTGGGGCGATATGCCCCGGTTCCACCGCGCGGTGGTGCGACCACCGCTTACCTACTCCAGCATCAAGGGCACCACATCCTGCTCGACTGCGGTGCTGGTTCGATCAGCCATCTCCCCGAGGGTGTGACCATCCACGATCTTGACGCTGTGGTCTTATCACATCTGCACAGCGATCATATCGCCGACCTGGCGGTACTGCGCTATGGGATCGATATTGGCTTGCGGGACAAGCAACGGTCGCAACCGCTGACCATCTACGCTCCTGCTGAACCAGCCGTGGAATTTGCCCGTCTAGCCTATCGCGAATCGGTGGTGACGGTGCCAGTCAGCCCTGCGGAGCCGCTGGAGATCTATGGACTGACGTTCAGCTTCGCCTTGACCAACCACCCCATGCCCTGCCACGCCATGCGTATCACCGATGGGAAAGGGGTATTGGTCTATACAGCCGATACCGGACTCTCGCCAGTGGTGGAAGGGCTAGCCACAGGAGCCGATCTACTCTTGGTCGAGGCTTCGCTGCGCGAAGCGGATCGTCACTTTAATACCGTCGGGCATCTCACCGCTCGTGAGGCCGCCGAGATGGGGAAGCGGGCGGATGCCAAGCGGACACTGCTGACCCATCTATGGATGGAGTATGACCACCAGGCGCTGCTGGCCGAGGCCCGTGCGGTTGCTGGCGATCGAGTGGACCTGGCCGAAGAGGGGAAGACGTATCGAGTTTGAGTCCACAGTCCCCAGACCACAGTCCACAACAGTCTGGAAAACTGGGTAGTTCTCCCGGCAGGTTATCAATCCCGTTCCTATCTCGACCAAAATAAGACGCTTTTGGTACGGTCGCGAGAGCACTCTCTCATCACTGTGGTCTGTGGACTGTGGACTGTGGTCTGTAGACTCCTCGCATTGTGGACTCCCCAAAAAGGAGGTCTCTCCATGCACTATCTAGCCGCGAAGTTTTGGGATGAATATGTCATCTTTCAGCTGCGCAAATACCTCTGCAAGGCTCCGGATCGGGTGAGCACGGTGGAAGAGATGGATGCCTATCTAGCCGAGCAAAGCCAGCGCAGCCCCGCGGAGCTCTGGCCAGAGCCCTCGATACCGCCACTAGAGGAGCTGTGGAAGCAGGCTGGCGAGCTGGAGCAAGCAACCATCTACGACTTCTCCTTTCCTAGCGCTTTCCTTAGCCCGCATGCGGAAAACAACACCGTCTATGGCCGCTACTATGCACAGCCCGGCGATGGCAGACGTCCCACCGTGCTGGTCCTTCCCGGCTGGTTGACCAATGGCTATACCTTCTATGAGAAGACCCTGATCAGCGCCATCTTGCAGGAAGGCTGCCACGCGATGATGATGGCTATGCCGTATCACATGCAGCGGAGCCCCGCAGGGTGCTACAGCGGCGAGTATGCGGTCAGCGCCGACCTAAAGCGCAACGTCGAAGGGCTACGCCAAGGGGTGAGCGACGCCCGCGCTCTGATCGGCTGGCTGCACCAGCGTCAGACTGGCCCCATCGGCACTTTAGGGATCAGCTTGGGTGGCTGGGTGGGGAGCTGGCTTTACGCGTGAGATGGTGATCGAGCACTGCCGCCTGGTGCAGCCCACCAGCTACGCCCCGATTGTGTCACGCGACAGCATCTTCATCCTTGCCGGACTCTACGATCAGTGTGCTCGCCGTCCGTGGGTAGAGCAGCTCTGGGAAAGCTGGGGAAGACCGCCGATTAGGCGGTATCCCCTGGGGCATATGACATTGCTTAACGATCCGCAGGTGGCTGAGGACATTCGGAGCTTCATACGTCAGTATCAACCAACAGCAGGGGCCTGACCTTTAGGCGCCTGTTTTTTCCTGATGTGAAGGGAAAGTGCTCGGTCGAGTGGAAATATAAGGGACGCCGTTCCGCAGGATATAGTAGTGGCCATATTCTGTTTGCCTCAGATAACTCGTAGTCAAACGTTGTCTGATGAACCGTTCTTGCAGTTGCAGAGGAGGTCCATGCGCATGACCAGAATCAAAGTGGTGCTCTTCATGGTGCTCACCTTACTAGCTACCTCTCTTGGCTCTGCTGCTATGGGGGCCACCGGCCTCACCATCCCCAGCCGCAGTAGCGAGATGGCGGCTCTCGACTACGGTCTAAAGGCTGAAGTCAGTGGGGGAGAGGTTACCCTGAGTTGGACGGGTGTGGCGGTGCCCAGCGGCAAGCAACTCAGGGGGTATCATGTCTTCCGCTCGAAGCTGCTAACGGATCTAGCGGATCAGCTTAACCAGGTCACCGAGTTCGCTGTGGCCAAGACTTCATTCAGTGACCATCCAGCTTCAGGGACCTACTACTACGCGGTCCAGGCTACGTACACCGATGGCAGCAAGGCTGCGCTATCGCGCCCGTTGGAAGTCAATACCGATACGGCTGCTGCTGCCGGGGGGAGCGTCACGCCGCGTTCATCTGGCACACCGCAGGCACAGACTCCGTCTGCTATCTTCGACTCACAACTACCCACTCTGCCGGGAGGCATCACCAAGGTCATCGATCCTAGCATTCTGCAGCCGCAGGAGCCGATTCCCGTCGCCTTTGGCGCCAT
This sequence comes from uncultured Clostridia bacterium, assembly GCA_964540595.1. Lineage (GTDB taxonomy): Bacteria > Bacillota > JAAYKD01 > JAAYKD01 > CAYOCI01 > CAYOCI01. Next base: position 2,447 of record CAZINL010000088.1, on the reverse strand, counting down.
CGCCAATCGCTATACCGGGATTGATCCTGCCACCATCTTTGATCTCAACGGTGATCTTGTCGGAGATCTAAAGGTGACTGCTACAGAAGTGCAAGCCCAGAATGGCGCCCAGATCCAACTGATCGATCCTGCAGTGCTCAATCTGGACCAGCTGTACCTCGTGCCTGCAGCAGGTTACTCAGAGAAGGCTCCCCTACAGCTCTCCCGGGCTTACGTCGCGAGACTACCCGGTGGTGGCTACGCCAAGTTCATGGTCTTGCAGGCTACGCCCAAAGTAACGCTCTGGTTCATGTATGGATCACCCACCGGCAGCGTACTCCGAGCTGAGGGCGCGCATAGCCAGGCGCAACTGAGTTGGGATGCGCTTCCTGATGCCGGCCTAGGCTACAGGATCTACCGCTATGAAGTCAATGACAACTCTTATACTGTGGTTGATCTCAATGATTTTACCGTGCAGGAGACCAGTTTCACCGATAACACGGCCGCTAACCGCTACTATCTGTACGTCGTCCAGGCGATCAAGACCGACGGCTCCCCTGGATCGTTCACGACGACCGCTGCTGTATCCGTCACCGGTCAGGGCCACTCGCTGAAAATAGGGCTGACCAGTCCTGCGACACTAGATGGGGCTAGAGTCCCGATGCCGGTACAGGCGGAGATCAGGAACGGTCGCCTGATGGTACCAGTCACCGTCTTGCAGGATGCTGGTGTGAAAGTCACCCATGATGCCAGCGCGGGCACGATCACTCTGTCGCGCCGGCTGGAAAGCGTGACTTATACGATGGTGCTGAACGTGGGCTTGCCCGACTACACCTGGAACGGTACTGACTACAGGACAGACGTTCCGCCGTACAAGAGCGGCAATGAGGTGATGGTCTCGCTGCGCCACGTGGCTCCGGGCCTCGGGTTTGGTCTGAACTTCAACTCCGTGGATCGGACCGCCACGGTCGGTTGGTATGAATAAAGCAATCCTATAGAAGCCAGGAAGCCTGACCACTCACGGTCAGGCTTCTTGTGCGCAACTACTCTTCGTCTATCTCTGTTCTTTGGACTCTTGCTCACCTTCACGGAGTGTCCCTGGGATGCAGATCACTTGGCCGATCTGGAGATTGTTGGGGTTGATGCCAGGGTTAAGGGCGATGATCGCTTGGACGGTGGTGCCAAAGCGCTGAGCGAGGGCAAAGAGGGTGTCGCCAGCTCTGATCGTGTAGGCGAAGCTGCCTGCCGGACAGGTGGTGGGCTGCGGGATGCAGACCACTTGACCGATCTGCAGGTTGTTGGGGTCAATCCCAGGGTTGAGGGCAATGATCGCCTGGACGGTGGTGCCGAAGCGTTGGGCAAGGGCAAAGAGGGTATCGCCAGCTCTGATCGTGTATGCGACGCTCCCTACGGGACAAGAAATGGGCTGCGGGATGCAGATCACCTGACCGATCTGCAGGTTGTTGGGGTCAATCCCGGGGTTGAGAGCGATGATCGCTTGGACGGTGGTGCCGAAGCGTTGGGCAAGGGCAAAGAGGGTATCGCCAGCTCTGATCGTGTATGCGACGCTCCCTACGGGACAAGAAATGGGCTGCGGGATGCAGATCACCTGACCGATCTGGAGGTTGTTGGGGTCAATCCCGGGGTTGAGAGCGATGATCGCTTGGACGGTGGTCCCAAAGCGTTGCGCTAGGATGAATAGCGTATCACCCGCTCTGATGGTGTAGGCAAAGCTGCCCGTGGGGCAGGTGGTGGGCTGAGGGATACAGATCACCTGACCGATCTGGAGGTTGTTGGGGTCAATCCCGGGGTTGAGGGCGATGATCGCTTGGACGGTAGTGCCAAAGCGCTGGGCGAGGGCAAAGAGGGTATCGCCAGCGCGGATCGTGTAGGCGATGCTTCCTGCGGGACAGGTGATGGGCTGCGGGATGCAGACGATCTGGCCGATACGCAGATTATTGGGGTCGATACCCGGATTGACGGCGAGAATGGCCTGTAGCGTGGTGCCAAAGCGCTGTGCAAGGATAAAGAGGGTGTCGCCGGCCCTGACGGTGTAAGGGAAGCTGCCCACCGGGCAAGTTGGTGGCAGCGTGGGCGGGATGGTCGGTACCGGGACAGGAACGAAGATGATCTGTCCAGGGAAGATCAGGTTCGGGTTCGGGATCTGGTTGATCTGTATCAACGCTGCCACCGTCGTCCCGAAGCGGTTGGCGATCGAACCGAGTGTGTCGCCAGGTTGAACAACATACGGGAAAAACACCTGTGTTACCCCCTTACCAAAATCATATCACTCAGTAGTGGCCTAACTCATCTTATGGCTACGGCCATGGGTCTGGTAACCGTGACAGGTCCTATCGGGAATATCCCATGGTCAAGAAAAAGCACTGAACCCATCGGGCTCAGTGCTTTTGGCTTTGCGCGAAAAAGCTGACGAGTTGCACATGCTCTGATGAGTGCAGCTGCAACGT
>CAZINL010000087.1:8452-12229 GCA_964540595.1 uncultured Clostridia bacterium | reverse complement strand
TAAGGTCGAGCACATCTTGAGCAGTGGCGCCTCCGGTGTTGATAATCAAGCCAGCGTGCACCTCTGATACCTGTGCTCCACCCACAGAAACACCCTTGAGCCCGGCCCCTTCGATGAGAGGACCGGCGTAATGACCTGGAGGTCGTTTGAACACGCTGCCCGCACTAGGCCACTGCAGCGGTTGCTTGGTCCGACGACGTTCGTTCAGGTCATCCATCAGAGCTTTAATCTCCGAGCGATCCTTGGTAGCCAACTGCATGGTTGCTTCGACTACGAGAAGTGGCTGGCCCTGGACAGCGCTGCTACGGTAGCCAAATCTCATCTCAGAAGCGCCCAGATCCTGCGTTTGGCCGTCTAGATCCATCACCTTCACCGATCTGACCACGTCCTTCATCTCGCCGCCGTAGGCGCCAGCGTTCATAGCAACCGCCCCGCCGAGAGTCCCGGGGATCCCAGAAGCAAATTCCAGGCCACTGAGACCATGTTCGTGGGCCTCCCTGGCCAAGGCAATCAAGCGAACACCCGCTTGCGCTGTGATGGTCTCTCCCTCGACCCCGACGGCATTGAGATTGTCAGCGATCTGAATCACGATGCCACGAATGCCCTTATCCCGTACGATCAGGTTACTGCCATTGCCAATAATGGTCAACGGCACGTTCTGATTCTTAGCGAATCGTAAGGCCAGCGCCAGTTGCTCATAGCTGACTGGAGTGACCAATACGTCTGCAGGTCCTCCAATGCGAAAGGTGGTATGAGCTTTCAGCGGTTCATCAAACCTAACAACCGCTCCCAGAGACTGCGCCAACGGTTCGCGCCACGAGGTTTCTGACAATGGCTACACTCCCTTCATCATGCAAGGTCCGGAACTAACTACAGATTACCATTCTCTACCCACCATTATACCCGATCAGTCGCTCGGATGTACTCACCTTACCACCATCGGTCTTCGTGCCGAAACCACCGACTAGAGCTATGGTACCAACCGTTCCTTATCCCGTGGAAAGAGGGTTGCCTCGCGGATATTGCTGAGATTTAGGATCTTGACTGTCAGCCTCTCAGCTCCAATGGCGAAACCTCCATGCGGTGGCATACCATAGCGAAAAATCTCCAGATAGGAGGTGAAGTCATCCGGATTGAGCCCCTTCTTACGGATATTCTCCACTAGCTGCAAATAGTCATGGATGCGCTGTCCGCCGGAGTTCATCTCTAGGCCTTTATATAGTAAATCGAAGCTCCAAGTGACCTCAGGATGGCTCGCATCTGGCATGGTATACATAGGGCGTTTGGCTGTCGGGTAGTGGGTGGCGAAAACAAACTCTGACCCAGTCTGCTCCTTGATGTAGCGGCAGATCAGGCGCTCACCCTCGGGGTCAATGTCCAGCCCGGGCATCTCCTTGTGGTAGTGCCGTTCCAGGATAGTGGCGATCTCCTGCAGTTTCAGACGGGGTATGCTGCCAACAGCTGGCAGTTCCGCTTGATGTAGTGCCAGTTCGGCTGCGCAGTGCTCCCTCAGGTGACTAAAGATATGGTCAAGCAGCCCTTCTTCAAGAACTAGCAGGTCCTCCAAGCCATGGATAAAGCCCATCTCTAGGTCCATACTGATAAACTCGCTAAGGTGTCGGGACGTGTTGTGCGGTTCGGCGCGGTAGACAGGGGCTACTTCAAAGACACGCTGTAAACCAGCCCCGACCATCATCTGCTTGTAGAACTGTGGGCTCTGAGCAAGAAAAGCGGTACGATCAAAGTACTGGATCGGAAATAGCTCCGATCCCCCTTCGGTCCCGGTAGCCACGATCTTGGGGGTACGTATCTCAGTGAACCGTTGACTGCGCAGATAGTCCCGGAAGGCGTGAATGACCTCAGCCTGTACTTTAAAGATCGCTTGCACCTTGGGATGCCGCACGCTAAGCACGCGATGATCAAGGATCTGCTCCAGCCCGACGCCAATATCCTTCTTGTTAAGTTCGAACGGCAACTCCGCGTGCACCTTGCCCAGCACACGAACAGAGATTGCATGCAGCTCTACGCCTAATGACTGCTTCGCCTCGGGAACAACCTTGCCTAAGACCTCGACGGCAGCTTCAGTCTCGACTCCAGCTTCGATCTCGGCCTGACCCTCAGCCACGACCTGAATGATACCGGTCTTGTCCTTAACTAACAAGAAAACCAAGCTACCTAACTTGCGTACGCGATGTACCCATCCCTGAACCGCCACGGTCTCGCCTTGATGCCCTGCCAACTGGCTAATCCAAGCCTTCTCCACACCTATCGCCTCCTTAATAGCACAAAAAACCCGCCCCTGAGAAGGGGCGAGTTTAGAATCGCGGTACCACCCTTGTTGACCGCCACAGGGCGGTCCACTTTGGGCTCCTCTAACGGTGAGCTTCCGGCCGGTTGGCACTCCCCAGGTGTCATTCAGCAATCGGTGATACCAGGCTTGCACCTAACCCTGGCTCTCTGAGATCATCCGTCCCGCCTACTCTTCCTGGATCATGGCTTTAAATTTGGATCAGTATATCACTGCGTACCAGCGCTGTCAAGGCTGTTGTTCCTGCTTGCTCTCGGCTACGAACGGCGCCGCCAACAGTCTTTCAGCCGCGGGACTACCTCCACCGGGACCGGCAATAGACCGAGGTTGATATCGCCCTTGGAATAGAAGCCGTGGAAGTCGCTACCCCCAGTGACGATCACCCCTAGCTCCTTGGCCATCTTCTCATAATAGTCGGTCTGCTCGGGAGTATAGCTGGAGTAATAGGCCTCGATCCCATCCATGCCAAACTTCTTCACCAGTTCCCGGATATTGGGTTCCCGGTAGTATCGCCCGGGATGGGCGATCACCGCTACCCCTCCTAGCTCGTGGATGATGCTGATCGTCTCCGGTCCGGACTTGAACTCCAGGTTGTTGGGGACATAGGCTACCCCATCGCGCCCGAAGAACTCGCGCAAACGCTCCCAGATCTCGTTCTCGCGGGTCAGATGACCGCTATTGTAGAGAGCATGCAGAATATTGACTCCGCAGACAAAGCCACCGCGCGAGATCTCACAGACCTGCTCCCAAGAGATGCGATAGCCTGCGCGCCGTAGTTTGGCCACCATGGCCTCAGCCCGTTCCATACGCTTGGCGTGGATCTCATCTAGTAGTGCTCGGAACCAAGGGGCATCGATCTCAAGCAGGTATCCGAGGATATCAACCAACATCCCATCGTAGGCGGCCGTCAGCTCGATGGCTGGGATGACCTCCATCTGGTGTTTCTTGGCGGCGGCCATGGCCGGCGCCACTCCTTGGACACTGTCATGGTCGGTAATGGCGATGGTCGTCAGGCTGGCTGCTGACGCCATCTCAACGATCTCTTCAGGGGTAAAACTCCCGTCCGAGGCCGTACTGTGAATGTGCAAGTCCACTTTGCTCATCATAGCGCCTCCAGAATCATTTGTTTTCCTCCTCTTTTCGACGCATGACGGCTAACTCCTTCCTGTGAGTCATGGTTACGGTGAATGAGGGGATACAAGGAAGCCTCGGGTGTGCCGAGGCTTCGGGCTGAACTTATGCCGGCGTATAGCTAGACCAAGCGCAGGGCGAATAGCGGACACTCAGGGCTGCAATAGCCGCACAGTAGGCACTTGCTATGATCTACAGTCGCCTTGCCATTTTGTACGCTTAAGGCGTGGTTCGGGCAGATGGTAGTGCACTTGCCGCAACCAACGCAGTAAGAGAGAACAATGAGACGCTTGTCAATCTGCGACTTTGGCAGTTCGTCAGGGCGAATGACCTCATCG